>JBKHAZ010000030.1:0-16032 GCA_046542605.1 Oceanicaulis sp.
CTGGTCTCCGACCGGACCGGGCCCGATCCGGCGATGTCCGCGCGCGCCTTCGACCCGCGCCGCAATAAGGCCTTGCTGTGACATTCGCGCGCGCGGGGTCGCAAGGCCGCCCTCGCCCTGTTAGGGCTGGCTCAGCTGCTAGCTGAAGAAAACAGAGGGAAAACACATGATCATCCGCACGCTCGCCGCCGCCGCGGCCACCGCCGCGCTCGGTTTCGCCGCCGCTCCCGCGTTCGCCCAGGCGCCCGCCGGCGCGCAGGCCCAGAACCAGACCCAGGCCCAGAACCAGGCCCAGATCCAGGTCGAGCCCATCGCCAATGAAGACCTCACCGATGCGCAAGTCGTCGCCTTCATCGACGCGGCCATGGGCATCCAGGCGGTGATCGCCGCATACCAGCCGCAGATGCAGGCCGCGGAAAGCCCCGAGGACGCGGCCGCCCTGCAACAACAAGCCCAGGACGAGCTGGTCGAAGCGGTCGAGGACGCCGGGCTCACCCCGGAGGTCTACCAGTCCATCGGCGCGGCCGCCCAGGCCGACCCCGAGGTCGCCGAGCGCCTGCGCGCCGAAGCCGAAACGCGCCAGGGCGCCGGCGAGTAATCCCGCCGCGACAGGCGCACGCGAAAAGGGCGGCCCGCCGGGCCGCCCTTTTTTACGCGCCGACTGGAGATCGGCTCAGGTTTCCACCGCTTCGGCCAACAGGTCGGACTCGGCCGTCTCGCCGCCGGCGGGCGCCGCGCCGTCGCGGATGGTGATGATGCGCTCGCGTTCGGCGGCGAAGAGCTCAAGCTCGGTGTCGGTGAGCGTCTTGCCGGTGGGCAGATCGAGCGCCATCGGGTTCGTCGGCCGGCCGTTCAGGTGCACTTCATAGTGCAGGTGCGGGCCCGTGGAGCGTCCCGTGGTGCCCACATAGCCGATGATCTGGCCCTGCCGCACCCGCGCGCCGGCGCGGATGCCGCGCGCAAACCCGTTCAGGTGGGCGTAGGCGGTTTCATAGCCGTTGGCGTGCTGGATGCGGATATAATTACCGAAGCTGCCAAACCGGTTGGCCCGCTCCACCACGCCCGCGCCGGCGGCCATGATCGGCGTGCCGCGCGGCGCGGCGAAATCGGTGCCGTTATGCGCGCGGTTGGTGCGCAGGACCGGATGGAAGCGCATGCCGAAATTGGAGCTGATGCGCGCCCCGTTGATCGGCATCTTCATCAGAAGCCGCCGCGCGCTCTCGCCGTCGGCGGTGTAATAGCCGATCTCGCCGTCCGGGGACTCGAAGCGGAAATATTCCAGCGCGTCGCCGCGCCCCTCGAAGACCAGGTACAGGATCTCGCCGGTGCGCACGGTCTCGCCGCGCCCGTTGACGAAGCGCTCGAAGACCACGTCGAACGCGTCGCCGGGCTGGATCGTGCGGAAGTCCACCGCATAGCCGAGAATATTGGCGAGCTCGACCACGATGCGGTCGGTCGCGCCCACGTCGAGCGCGGAGAGATAAAGCGAGGAGTCCACCGCGCCGCGCGCGCGCACCAGCTCGCGGTTGAGCGCAGACACCGCCTCGCGGGCGCGGAAGGTCTCCCCGGTGCGCGCCACGGTGAGCGTGCGCTCTGACTCCGGCCGGAAGGAGAAGCCCGCCAGGCGCGCAGCGCCGCCGGTCTCGTCGTCGGCGATGGCGGCGAAGGTGGGCGTCTCCATGAAAATGGTCAGGGTCTGACCGGCGCGCAGCTCGCGCGCGGAGAACAGCGGGTCCAGCGCGGCGATGGCGCGCGCGGCGTCCACCCGGCCGGCGCCGGCGGCGTCGAGCACGCTGGCGAAGGTCTGGCCGCGGCGCACGGTGACTTCGTGCGCGGTGACCTGGGGCCGCCAGGCCGCGTCGGTGAACAGGGCGTGCTCGTCCTCGATCAGGCTGCGGCCCGCGTCCACGACCGCGGCGCGCACTTCCCGCGGCGCCAACGGCTCGATGGCCGGAGCGGCGGGCGCGCTGAGCTCCATGATCTGTTCGGAGGTGGCGCGGGCCATCACCGCATCCTGCGCCCCGGGCGCGGCGTGCGCCTCGCCAGGCTGGGGCGTGCGCAGGATCAGCAGCGTCACCGTGAACATCAGAACGCCGGTCAGCGTTAGGAAGAAGGCGAGTGTGCGCGATCGGCGGGCGTCGGCGTGTCGAACGTCGAATCCGGACATGAGCGTGTTTTGCAAACCCCTCGTAACTGCCCATCTCTCAAGACGAAAAAGGTACGTGGCGCAGGCTTTCGTCCAGAGCCCGGCCCTCTGCAAATACCAGACCGGCGCGCCTGCGTCGGCGGTGCGGCGCAGTCCGGCCTGCGTTATGTTGACCCAGACCCCGGGCCTTGCCAAGCCGGGCGCAAGAGATCACGGACCGGATTAACAAACTTGTAAGCAAGACCCACGCCCCGCAGCCGGAGACCCGTTTTGAAACAGACCCTTCTTCTCATCGCCGTGATGGTCGTCCTGGTCGCCGCCACGATCTGGGTCGCGGTGGACACCTGGTCCGCCATCGATGCGCAAATGAGCTGGCACGGCTGGCTCGCCCTGTTTCTCGGCGTCGTCCTCACCGCCGCGCTGGGCGTCGGGCTGATGCGCCTTCTGTTCTATTCAAGCCGGTCGGGCCATGACGATATAGACGATGAGTTTTAGGCGCCGATAAGGCGGAGCCGGGGTGTTGCGGCGCCTGTCCTATCGCGAGAATCGCGCCAGAGTGGGCCCATGACCCAGATCGCCGCGCTCTCCGCCACCGACCTCGCCGCCCTGCTCTGCTCGCGCGTCTGCCACGACATCGCCGGGCCCGCCAGCGCCATGGGCGCGGCCCTGTCGGTGCTCGACGACGAGGACGCGGCGGACATGAAGGACGACGCCATCGCGCTTCTGCGCAACGGCGCGGGCCAGATCCGCAACAAGCTGGAATACGCCCGCGTCTGCTTCGGCGCAGCGGGCTCGCGTGGCGGCGACATGGCGATCCGCGAAATCCGCGCCCTGGCCGATCCGATGTTCGCGGACGCGCGCGCCGATCTGGTCTGGAAGACCGAAGCCGGCGAGATCACCAAGACCGCCGCGCGCATTCTGCTCAATCTGATCTGGCTGGCCGTCGACACCCTGCCGCGCGGGGGCTCTGTCACGATCGAGGCGAGCGCTTCGAGCGACGGCGGGGCGCGCCTGCGCGTGGTGGCGGCCGGCCCGCGCCTGCGCCTCGACGACGCCTATATCGCCGCGTTCAAGGGAGAAGCGCCCGAAGGCGGGTTCGACGGGCGCAACGTGCAGCCCTACTACGCCGGGCTGATCGCGCGCGAAAGCGGCGGGCGCGCCGAGGCGAGCCTGACCGAGGACCGCATCGAGCTGGCCGCCCTGACCGGCCCCTCTCGCCCGGCCCAGGCGGCTGAATAACGCCCTGAACGCACGGCGCTTCGCGCCGTCCGGTCTTCGCGCCGCGACGGCGCGACAACCCAACACTCCATTAACCCTCGCCATGACAGTGTGCGGTCGAGTACCGCCATGTCAGGGCTGCGGGGTAAAGGTTCATGGATGAGTTAATCGGCGAGTTTCTGAGCGAGACGTTCGAAAGCCTCGATGTCATCGACTCCGAACTGGTGAAGTTCGAGGAAGATCCCACCGACCGGGCGACGCTGGACAACATCTTCCGGCTTCTGCACACCATCAAGGGCACGTGCGGGTTTCTCGGGCTGGAGCGTCTGGAGGCGATCGCCCACGCCGGCGAGACCTTGCTGGGCAAGTTCCGCGACGGCGACCTCGTCGCCGACTCCAGCGCGGTGACGCTGGTTCTCCAGTCGCTCGACCGGATCAAGGAAATCCTCGCCGGGATCGAGCAGACCGGGACCGAGCCGGCCGGTGAGGACGCCGACCTCATCAAGCGCCTTGAGATCATCTCCGAAGGCGGCGCCGACCCCGAAGCCGCCGCGCCGCCGCCGCCGCCGCGCGCCCCGGAAATCGCGCCCGCGCCGGAGCCCGAGCCTGTGAACGCCGCGGAGGCCGGCGAGGCCGAGCCCGCCGTCGGGTTCGACGCCGATCTCGGCCGTGAATTGCGTCCAGGCGAGGTGTCTCTGGCCGATCTGGAAGCGGCCTTCATGAACACGCCCGGCCCGGAAGAAGACAAAGCGCCCGAAGCCGACGCCGACGAGGCCGAGCTCGACATCGAAGAGCCCGAAGCTGCGCCCGCGCCGGCCGCCGCGAACGCTGCGGCGGAGAAAACCGAAACCGCCAAGCCCGCCTCCGGCGGCGCGCCGCGCTCCAGCGCCACCATCCGGGTGAGCGTTGACGTGCTTGAAAACCTGATGACCACGGTGTCCGAACTCGTCCTGGCGCGCAATCAGATGCATCAGATCGTGCGCGGGGTTGAAGACAGCGCGTTGAAGACGCCGCTGCAGCGCCTGTCTTCGGTGACCGCCGAACTGCAGGACGGGGTGATGAAGACCCGCATGCAGCCGGTGGGCGACGCCTGGAAGAAGCTGCCGCGCATCGTGCGCGACGCCCAGCAGGATCTGGGCAAGAAGATCAAGCTGATCCAGGACGGCGAGGACACCGAGCTTGACCGCCAGGTGCTCGAGCTGATCAAGGATCCGCTCACCCACATGATCCGCAATTCCTGCGATCATGGGCTGGAGACGCCGGAAAACCGCGCCGCAGCGGGCAAGCCGGAGACCGGCACGATCAAGCTGTCGGCCTACCACGAGGGCGGCGCGATCATCATCAAGATCGCCGACGACGGGGCCGGCGTCGATCCGGCGAAGATCCGCGCCAAGGTGCTGGAGAAGGGCCTTGCGAGCGAGGACGATCTGGCCGCCATGAGCGAGGCGCAGATCCAGCGCTTCATCTTCGCGCCCGGCTTCTCCACCGCCGCGGCGGTGACGAACATGTCCGGCCGCGGCGTCGGCATGGACGTGGTGCGCACCAATATCGAACAGATCGGCGGGTCCATCGATCTGGCGAGCGAGGTGGGGCGCGGCTCCACCTTCACGATCAAGATCCCGCTCACCCTCGCCATCGTCTCTGCGCTGGTCATCAAATCCGGCGAACAGCGCTTCGCCGTGCCGCAGCTCAGCGTGAAGGAGCTGGTGCGCGTGGGGCCCGGCTCCTCCATCGCGGTGGAGACCTTGAACGGCGCCAACATGATCCGCCTGCGCGACCGGCTGCTGCCTGTGATCGGGCTCGAGCACGTGCTCTCCCGGTCGCTCCAGGGCGCGGAGATGGCCGGCTATGTCATCGTGCTCGAAGCCGCCGGACGCAAGCTGGGCCTTGTGGTCGACGACGTGCTCGACACCGAGGAGATCGTGGTCAAGCCGCTCTCCGGTCCGCTGCGTTCGATCTCGGTGTTTTCCGGCGCGACGATCCTGGGCGACGGCTCGGTGATCATGATTCTCGACCCCAACGGGCTCGCCCAGGAAATCGCCACCGAAGCCGAAGAGACCGCGGCGGGCGCCGCCGACGAGGCCGACGCCTCGGCCGATGTGAGCGCGCGCCAGCGCCTGCTTCTGGTGCGCGCCGGCGGGGCGGAGCCCAAGGCGGTTCCGGTCAGCCTCATCACCCGGCTTGAAGACTTCGACGCCTCCAGCATCGAGACCGTGGACGGCCGGCGCGTCGTGCAGTACCGCGGCCGGCTTCTGCCGCTGGCCCACGCCGGCGGTCAGGACAGCTTCCTCGCCGAGGGCCGCCAGCCGGTTCTGGTGTTCTCCGAGGACGGCAAGTCCGCCGGCGTCGCCGTGGACGAAATCCTCGACGTGGTCGAGGAAACGCTGGATCTGGAGATGGGCTCTGAACGCCCCGGCGTGATCGGCTCGGCCGTGATCAAGGGCAAGGCCACCGAAGTCCTCGACATCGCCTGGCACATGGAGCGCGCCTGGGCGGGCGCGCCGCAGCGCACCAGATCGAAGGGCCGCAGCGCGGTGCTTCTGGTGGAGGCCGACGCCTTCTCGCGCCGCATGCTGGCGCCGCTCCTGGCGGCGGCCGGCTATGACGTCACCGTCGCGGGCGGGCTGCACGAGGCGCGCGACGCCGCTCAGATGGGCGCGGCCTATGACGTGGTCGTCGGCGATCCGACCGCGCTCAACCGTCTCGCCTCGGAAGGCTATTTCAAGGACACGCCGCGCCTCGGCGTGGGCGAGAACGCTTACGGCGCAACCACTGAGGGCTTCGTGGCGGTGCTCGACCGGGGCGATCGCGGCGGGCTGATCGCCATGCTGGACAAGGCCGCGCGCACCGAGCGCGCCGTGGAAGCGGCGGGAGGGGAGACACGTTCATGAACACCGAAGACCGCTTCGAATACGTCACGGTGAAGATCGGCGGCCAGCTGTTCGGCGTCGAGGTTCACGAAATCCGCGAGGTGTTTTCGCCTCAGGACATCACCCGCGTGCCCCGCGCGCCGGGCGAGATCGCCGGCCTGCTCAATCTGCGCGGCCGCATCGTCACGGCGGTGGACGCGCGCTTCAAGCTGGGCCTGCCGCCGCGCGGCGAGGGCGAGCCGGTGATGGCTTTGGGCCTTGAGGAGGGCTCGGAGCTGTTCGGCGTGTTCGTCGACGAGATCGGCGAGGTGATGCGCCTGAAATCGGAAACGCTGGAAGCCTCGCCCGCCCATCTCGACCCGAAATGGCGCGCCCTGCTGAAGGGCGTTCACCGTCTTGAAAATCAGCTTCTCGCCGTTCTGGACGTGCGCGCCCTCATCGCCTGGCGCGCCGCCGGCCTGGCCGCTTAAGGGAGACGCGCGATGAAATCCTGCCTGGTGGTCGACGACAGCCGCGTGATCCGCAAGGTCGCCCGCAAGATCGTTGAGGATATGGGCTTTACCTGCGAGGAGGCCGCCGACGGCCGCGAGGCGCTGGACGCCTGCCGCAAAGCCATGCCCGACGCGGTCCTTCTGGACTGGAACATGCCGGTGATGAACGGGCTCGATTTCCTGGTCAAGCTTCGCGAGGAGCCGAACGGGAAAAAGCCGGTCGTGGTTTTCTGCACGACGGAAAACGACATGAGCCACATCACCCAGGCCCTGCGCGCGGGCGCGGACGAATACGTCATGAAGCCGTTCGACGGCGACATCATCGAGAGCAAGTTCGCCGAAACCGGCCTGGTCTAGCCAGAAAGTCGATCCCTTGAGCGCCGCCCCGAACCTGACCTCGCACGTCTCCCGCGCCAAGCCCCGCGTCCTGATCGTCGACGACAGCGCGGTGGTGCGCGGCCTGGTGGCGCGCTGGATCGAAAACGATTCGCGCCTTGACGTCGCCGCCACCTGCGCGGACGGCGAACAGGGCGTGCGCAAGGCCGGCGAGCTGCAGCCCGACCTCGTCGTGCTCGACATCGAGATGCCGCGGATGGACGGGCTCACCGCGCTTCCGCTGATCCTCAAGGCCGCGCCGCGTGCGCGCGTCGTCATGGCCTCGACCCTCACCCGCAAGGGCGCGGAAGTGACCATGCGCGCCCTGTCGCTCGGCGCAGCGGATTATGCGCCCAAGCCCGAAGCCGGACGCGTGGCGGGAGCCGAGGCCTATCGCGAAGATCTGATGGCCAAGCTCGTCGCGCTCAGCCCGAGCTATCGCGCCAAGCCCGCGACGTTCTGCCCGGCCTCCGCCGCGCCCGCCCGGCCCGCCGCGCGCCCAGCGCCGGTCTATCCGTCAACGCCGCGCACCGCGATCGCCACGCGCCCGAACCTGATCGCCATCGGATCCTCCACAGGCGGTCCGCAAGCCCTGCGCGAGGTGATGGGCGCGCTGCCGCGCGACGCGCGCGCGCCGGTCGTGATCGCTCAGCACATGCCCAAGCTGTTCACGGCGATCCTGGCCGAGCACCTGTCCAAGGTCGGCCCGCCGGCCAGCGAAGCCAGGCACGGCGAGACCTTGCGCGCCGGCCATGTCTATCTGGCGCCCGGCGATTTCCACCTCACCGTCCACGCCGCCGGAGGCGGCTTCACCGCCGAGCTCGATCAGAACCCGCAAGTCAATTTCTGCCGTCCGGCGGTGGATCCGCTGTTTGAAAGCTGCGCGGCCGCCGCGGGCCGGGCGCTGCTGGCGGTGGTGCTCACCGGCATGGGCCATGACGGCCGGGAAGGCGCGCGCGCGGTGCGCGCCGCAGGCGGGCAGGTGATCGCCCAGGACCAGGCGACGAGCGTGGTGTGGGGCATGCCCGGCGCCGTGGCCGAGGCCGGGCTCGCCGATCAGATCCTGCCTCTGAAAGACATCGGCCCGGAAATGTCCCGGCGCCTGAAAGGAACGGTATGAGCGCGCTTCCTCAAGCCAAGTTCGAGTTTCTCTCCAGCGATGTGAGGAAGCGCACCGGGCTCGTGCTGGGACCGGAGAAGGCGTATCTGGTGGACTCCCGCCTCGGCCCGCTGGCGCGCAGGGAAGGCTTCGCCGGGGTCGAGGCGCTGATCGACGCCATGATGCGCGGCGACCGCCAGCTCTGCATCGCGGCGAGCGAAGCGCTGGCCACCCACGAGACCTTCTTCTTCCGCGACAAGACCCCGTTCGAGCTTTACGAAAAGACCATCGCGCCGGCGCTGAAGAGCGCGCGCGCCGGGCGCAGCCTGAAAATCTGGTGCGCCGCCGCGAGCTCGGGCCAGGAGCCCTACTCGCTGGCCATGCTCGCCGAGGAAGGCCTCACCCCGCCCGCCGACATCCTGGCCACCGACATGTCCGGCCCGGTGCTGGAGAAGGCTCGGGCGGGCGTCTACACCCAGTTCGAGGTGCAGCGCGGCTTGCCGATCCAGCGCCTGGTGAAGCATTTCGACCAGGCTGGCGAGAGCTGGAGGATCAAGCCGGCGATCCGCCAGAAGGTGCGGTTTGAACAGGGCAATCTGCTCGACGACTTCTCGCGCTACGGCAAGCTCGACGTGATCTTCTGCCGCAACGTGCTGATCTATTTCGACATCGAGACCAAGTCGAAAGTCCTCGACCGGCTCGCCGCCCAGCTCGCCGACGACGGCTATCTGGTGCTCGGCGCGGCTGAAACCGTGGTGGGCCTCACCGACGCGCTGCGCCCGGTTCCGGGCCAGCGCGGCCTCTACGCCAAGCCGGCCACGGCCACGAAGAGCGTCGCGGCGGCTTAGGGCGGAGGCGCTGTTTCACCTCAACTGAGTCGTCGCCCTTCGTCCCCTTGAGGGGAGCGAGAGATACAGCCGCAGCCGGGAATCGAACTCCATCGCCGGCATGACAGGGGGCGGCGCGCGACCGCCTGCCGGCTCCCGCGTTTCGCCGAAATGACGAAGACAACGCGCTCGGAGAACAAAAGCCCCCGCGGGCGAAGTCCTACCCCTCCATCTCCTCGCGCAGCATTTCCAGCTCCAGCCAGCGCTCCTCTTTCGCCGCCTTGTCTTCGCCGAGCGCGGCGTGCTCCAGGCTCAAGGCGTTGAAGCGGGCGGGATCGCGGGAGAACAGGCCGGCGTCGGCGAGCTCGGTCTCGATCTTCGCCATGCGCTGTTCGATCTTTTCGATCTCGCCGGGAAGCGTCTCCAGGGCGTGCTTGTCCTTGAAGCTCATCTTCGCGGTGCGCGGCTTGGGCCTGTCGGCTTTCGCGCCGCCGCCTGCGGATTTCGCCGCCGCGGCGTCGGCGGCCTTCTCGCGGGCCCGCACGCCCTCCCCGCGCTGGGCCACCATGTCGGAATACCCGCCGGCATAGACGCGCCAGACCCCGTCCTCTTCCCAGGCGACGGTGGCGGTGGCGGTGCGGTCGATGAAATCGCGGTCGTGGCTCACCAGAAGACAGGTGCCGTCATATTCCGAGATCAGCTCTTCGAGCAGATCGAGCGTCTCCAGATCGAGATCGTTCGTCGGTTCGTCGAGCACCAACAAGTTTGACGGCAGGGCGAGCGCGCGCGCCAGCATGAGCCGCGCCCGCTCCCCGCCGGAGAGGGCGCGCACCGGGGTCCTCACCTGTTCGGAGCTGAACAGGAAATCCTTCATGTAGGCGGCGACGTGCTTGACCGTTCCGCCCACTTCGACGCGCTCGCCGCCGCCCGGCGCGATGGCCTCGCTCACCGTCCAGTCGTCCTTGAGCGCAGCGCGCTTCTGATCGAGGCTCGCCACTTCCAGATTCGCGCCGAGACGCACGGTTCCGGCGTCCGGTTCGATCTCCCGGGTCAAGAGCTTGATCAGCGTGGTCTTGCCGGCGCCGTTGGGACCCACCAGCGCGATGCGGTCGCCGCGCGCGATCTTGATGGAGAGATCCTCCACGATGGGTCGGCCGTCATAGGACTTGGCCACATGCTCGGCCTCGATCACCAGCTTGCCCGAGCGCTCGGCCTCGGAGAGCGACAGGTTCGCCGCGCCTTGCGGGCCCCGCCAGGTCTTCAGCCTGCTCTTCATGTCGGCGAGCTCGCCCACGCGGCGCACATTGCGCTTTCTGCGCGCGGTGACGCCGTAGCGCATCCAGTCTTCCTCGCGCGCGATCTGGCGTTCCAGCTTATGGCGCTCCATCTCCTCGGCGGCGAACACCTCGTCGCGCCAGGCTTCGAAATGGGCGAACCCCTTGTCGAGCCGGCGCGTCACGCCGCGGTCGATCCACACCACCTGGCGGGTGAGATTTTCCAGAAAGCGCCGGTCGTGGCTGATCAGGACGAGCGCGCCCTTGTGGGCCTTCAGCTCGCCCTCCAGCCATTCGATGGCGGGCAGGTCGAGATGGTTGGTGGGCTCGTCCAGCAGAAGAATGTCCGGGTTCGGCGCCAGGGTGCGCGCCAGCGCCGCGCGGCGCGCCTCGCCGCCGGACAGCGTGTCCGGGTCGGCTTGCGGATCGACGCCCAGATGCTCCACCAGATAATCGGCGCGGTAATCCTCGTCGCCCGGCGCAAGCCCGGCGCGCACGTAATCGATCACCGTCCTGAAGCCGGCGAGATCGGGCTCCTGGGGCAGGTAGCGCACGGTGGCGCCGGGATGCACGAAGCGCTCGCCGGAATCGGCTTCCATGATCCCGGCGGCGATCTTCAGAAACGAGCTCTTGCCCGAGCCGTTGCGCCCCACCAGGCCGATGCGGTCGCCCTCGCCGACAATCATCTCCGCGCTGGTGAGCAGCGGCGTCGCGCCGAAGGTGAGCGCAATCTCGGACAGGGTGAGAAGCGGCGGAGCCATGGCGGTCCTTGCACGGGTGAGGGCGTCCTGCGTTAGCCCATCACACCGGGTCTGTCATGCCATGTCGGCGCCGCGGCGGCGCGTTCACCGGGCCGGCGCGCGCACAGGACAGCGCAGCGTGACCGCGCCGCTGCGGTAATCGAACTCGATGCGCCAGCACGCCGTCAGCGCATCACCACCCAATGTCAGCTGATAAGGATCGTCGGGATCGCGGGCGCCGGGCGCGCGCACGGTGATCGCGTCGATGGGCCCGTAGCGGCGCTCATACTCGACCCGGCGGCGATGGGCTTCAAGTTCGCTCCGCTCGGCGAAGCGCAGGAAACGGTCCGGCGCCACGCCGCCGAGGCTCAGCGTACGATTGGGAAACTCGAAGGCCAGCGCCTCGTCGATGAACCAGAACGGAGCAAGCGTCAGGTCTTCAGTGGCCGGCGCGATCAATCCGCGCATGCTGAACGCGGCGCTTGTGGAGCGCGCGAGGGAGGACGGCTTGGAAAAGGAGAAGCGCAGCGCCAGCGGCAGGCCGTCCTCTTCGGCGTAGGCCACCCACTCGAACCCGGCCCGCCCGGGGAAGCGCGCCACCGCCATGGCGGCGTCGGCGGGGCGTTCGGGATCGGCGATGGTGACCACCAGCCGGTCGACGGACAGGATCGCCGTCAGACCGATCACGCCGTCGGCGCCGCGGGCCACGTCGAAATCTTCAAACCACACGACGCGCTGACGGAAGCCCGCGTGAGACGTCGCCGCCGATATCCACGCGCACGCCCAGCGACAAAAGCGGGTTGGCGCGCAAGCCGAGCCGGTCGGCCGCGGCCGGATTGAGCAGCACGAAGCGCGGCGCATCCGGCGCCACGAGGAGCCTGACCGGCGCCCCGTTGATGCGGGCCTCCAGCACTGGCGGCGCGCCGGGGGATGCGGTCAGATGAAGAGGGCGGACCGCCTCCGGCGCCTGCGCCGCGGCCGCCGGCGCCAGGCCCGTGACCAGCGCGAGGCACAGCCCGAGACGGGCCAGGCCCGCCAGGCTAATCGGCCAGGGTGTGGAAGGGCGCGCTGTCAAACCAGGCCTCCAGACGCAACCGCGTCGCCGGATCAACCGGCGCGCCGCTCAAGCGTTCGGGAAGAAAATATCCGAAGCCCCCTCCATCCCCCAAAGCAAGAAATGTCTGCAATTGCAAAAAGTCCGCACGCAGCGAAGCCCGCGTCTCGCGGCTGAGCATCCGGCGCAGACCCGCCCGGTCCAGCAGCGCCGCCCCGGCCTCGAGCCGCGCGAAATCATGGTCCCCGGCGGCCTGGCACAGCCCCCCGAGCACGGCGCACGCTTTCAGGCCCGCCGCATCGATGCTTGAGAAATCCGGCTCGACCGCGACGCCGCGCCGGCGCATCACCGCGGCGAGGATGTTGAAGACGATCACGGTATGGAACACGTCTTCGAAGGCCTCGCCCGGCACGCCCCAGAGATAGGAGTCCAGCCGACGATAGGTGATCAGCTTCGCCATGGCGCTCAGGACGATCTGCTCAGCGAGCCGGCCGAGCGGCAGTCCGCTGATCAGGCGGGTCAGGACGACCTCGAGCGCGCCGTCCAGATTGTTCACCGCGATGCACGAGATGAGCGCCTTCTCCGTCAGCGCCTCGCCGGGGCGGAACGGCGCGTGCGTCCAGTCCTCGAACCCGAATCCGTTCGCGAAGAAGGCGATGTGGGTCAGGAAGTAGACGTGGCGTTCACCCAGGTGGAACACGCTGCCCCAGCCTTCGATCAACCGGCTGCAGGCCGGGGTGTCGCGAAACGGGCTCTCCAGACCGGCGCACCGGAAGGCGAAGGCGATGTCGAGCATCTTCTGCGGCGCAAAGTCGTAGGGGTCGCAGGCCGCCAGAACCGGCGCGGCCCTTAAGAAGGCCTTCACCCGCGCAGCGTGGCGCGGGTTCTGGGCAAGACAGGCCAGCGCGATCGCGTATTTTGAAAAGAAGGCCGCATCCCGGGCCGCGAGCGCCATCAGCAGGTCGGCGCGCTCGTCCCGGCTGAGAAAGTCCTCGATCGCCGGATGGACCCCGACACCGAGCTTCTTGGCCACCAGCGCGTAGCCGGACAGTTCCAGATAGGATTTCTTGATGGCGTGACAGCGTTCGGGATCGTCGAGACGGCAGGCTTCGATCAGGTCGATCCGGTCGAGTTGAAGAGCCAGCCACTCGTCGCCGAGAGACTGGCCCTGCGCGATCGTATCGATCGTGGTCGCGCTCATCGCCGGCTTAACGGCGATACAGCGTGAAGCCCTGACAGAAGAACCAGCCCGGCTCGCTGCGCGGCTTGCTGCAGATGGACGGAGCCACCGGAATGTCCGGGAGCGACGCCCCGACCGCGGCGGCGGCGATCAGCCCGTCCAGAATGCACGGCTGGGACGCGCTGGTCTCGACCGCGGCCGGCTGGGCGGCGACGGCCTGAACGCCCGGTGCCGCGGCGAGCAGAGCCGCTGCGCCGGCGGCGGCGAGGGTGAGCTTTTTGGGATCCATGAGAGGTCCTCCTTCAAAGGGGTGAAGACGACGCCTTATTCAGGCCACAAAATCTTAAAGCGAGTAAAATCGATTTTACAACATCTAAAATTGATGCCCGCGCAAAAAATCGACGCGGTTTCACGGCCCCCTGGAACCCGTCTCGGGGTCGCGCGTTTTGGTTCCGCATCCATTTATTCAGTATTCTGAATACGCTGATCAGTAAAATTTTAATATTCATCGCAATTTTGCAGCGCCGCGAATAGACGCTATAAGACACGTCACAATTCCCCGCGACACAGGAGCGCCTGACATGGCTGCGACGTCCAAGAATCCGATTCTCGAGCGCATCTACAACCTTCAGGGCGGCCCGGAGGAGAACCGCGAGGCCTACGCCGACTGGGCCCAGTCCTACGACGAGGACACCGTCAAGGGTATGGGCTATGTCGCGCCGAAGGTGACAGCGGACAAGGTGAAGCGCCTTGTGAAGACCGATGCGGTGATCCTCGACGCCGGCTGCGGCACGGGACTCGCCGGCGTGGAGCTCGCCGAGCGCGGCTACAAGACGATCGACGGCATGGACCTGTCGCCCGACATGCTCGACGTGGCGCGCAAGAAAGGCGCATACCGCAAGTTGCAGACCGAGGACATGACCAAGCCGCTGTCCTACGACAGCGACACCTACGACGCCGTGGTGTGCGTGGGCACGTTCACCCACGCCCATGTGGGTCCGAAAGGCTTCGACGAGCTGGTGCGCATCACCAAGACCGGCGGACCGATCGTCGCCACCGTGCACGAGGAGGTCTGGGGCGACGGCTATGAAGAGCACTTCGCCGTGCTGGAGGACGCCGGCAAGGCCAGGGTGGTCTCCATCGAGGAGGCGCCCTATCATCTCAACAAATGCAAGATGGTGACGCTGGAAGTTCTCTAGGGCCGGGCGCGCCGCCTCGGACAAGGACCCCGTCCGGCGCGCGCCGGGCGGGGTTTTTCGTGTTCGACAGGCCTAGTCCATGCGCCGGGCCGTTCCCTCCACCACGGCGACGCGCTGCGCGCCTTCGCCGAACGGCTCGAACAGCACCGGCTCCACCCCGGTGAGCCAGGCCTGCACCTCCAGCGCGAGGATCGCCTCGGCGAGCCCGGCGCGGCGCGCCGCGTCCAGATGGGCGCAGGCTTCATCGAAGATCAGCACCGGCGCCGCGCCATGGCTGCGCTTGACCGCGCCGGCCTGGGCGAGCGCCAGACCCAGCACCAGCGCCTTCTGCTCGCCGGTGGAGCAGTCGGCGGCGGGCTGATCCTTCTCACGGTGACGCGCGGCGAGTTCGGTGCGGTGCGGGCCGGTCAGCGCGCGGCCCGCCGCCCCGTCGCGGCGGCGCGCGTCCTTGAGCGCCTGAGCAAACCAGTCCTCGGCCTCGCCCGCCTTCATCCCCTCGGCCAGGCGCACCTCCAGCACGCCCTCCAGCGCCAGATCGGCCTTGGGAAAGGCGTTGTCGGGCCGGGCGTCGATCTCGGCCTGCAGGCGGGCGAGCGCATCCAGGCGCGCCGCAGCCAGAGCGGTCCCGCGTGCAGCCATTTCAGTCTCCAGCGCATCGAGCCAGGCCGGATCGGCGCGCCCGCCCTCCACCATGCGGTCCAAAAGGCGCTGGCGTTCGCGCTGCGCCTTTTCGTAGGCGGAGGCCTCCGCGGCGTGATCGGGGGCGGCGGCGAGCACCAGCCGGTCGAAGAATTTCAGCCGGTCTGCGCGCGGACCCGCCCAGAGCCGGTCTTCGCGCGGGGTGAGCCAGACCATGGGGAAGAGGCGCGCGAGTTCGCCTTGCGTCGCCGCCACGCCGTCCAGCCGGGTCTTGCGCCGCGCGGGCTCGGCCGGGTCGGAGCCGGTGGCCAGCGACACCGCGCCCTCACGCGTCATCGCCTCGGCGTAGACCGCCCAGATCGGCGCAGGTCCCTCCGGAGTCTTCCTGCGCACCGCTTCCGAGCCGGCCGCGCGCACGCCGCGGCCCGGCCCCAGAAAGCTCACCGCCTCAACCAGATTGGTCTTGCCTGCGCCGTTCGGACCGAACAGCGCGACCGGGCGCGCGTCGAGCGACAGGTCCAGCGCCGCATAATTGCGAAAGCCGGTGAGCTTGAGCCGGGTGACGGCCGGACTATCCGGCGCAGGCTGCACGCGAGGGTCTTGCGTCACACCCGCAGCGGCATGAGGACGTATTCCGCGTCCTTGTCGCCGCTATCCGTCACGCGCGTGGGCGAGCCGGAATCGGCGAACTCGAACACGGCTTCATCGCCTTCGATCTGACCGGCCACGTCCAGCAGGTACCGGGCGTTGAAGCCGATCGCCATCTCGTCGCTGGAATAGTCTGCGGAGAGTTCTTCGCTGGCCGCGCCGCTTTCGGGATTGTTCACCGTCAAGGTGAGCTGCCCGTCAGCCAGCGCCAGCTTCACCGAGCGCGATTTCTCCTGGCTGATCGTGGCCACCCGGTCGACGGCCTGGGCGAA
>JBKHAZ010000291.1:0-2904 GCA_046542605.1 Oceanicaulis sp.
GCACCCGCTCCGCCCGCGCCACGGCGGCAAGCGGCAGGGTGACGAGCTCGCTCACCCGCAAGCCGCCCGCGTAAAGCACCTCCAGAAGCGCCCGGGCGCGCAATCCCGCCGCGCCCGGCAGCGCCTCGGCCGCAATGAACAGCGCGCCCACGTCCGCCTCACTCAGCGTTTTCGGCAAAGGCCTCGCCTTGCCCGGCCCGGAAAGCGGCGCGGCCGGGTCGTCGGCGCGCATCCCCTCCTTGAGGAGAAACCGGTAGTAGCGCTTCACCGCCGATAGCCGCCGGGCCGACGTGGCGGGAGACAACCCGTCGCGGGCGATCTGGGCCATCATCGCCTCCAGATCGCGGGTCTCGGCCGTTTCCAGATCAGCCCCCAGCGCGCCCACGCGCAGCGCGGCGTCCTCAAGATCGCGCGCATAGGCGGCCAGAGTGTTCGCCGCCGCGCCGCGCTCGGCGGCCATCATGTCGAGAAAGAGCGAAACGCTCCGCTCGCTCATGCCGCCTCCGACAGAATCTGCTCCAGGATCAGGCGCAGCGCCTGTTCGCGCAGGCCCGCCCGGTCCAGCGCCATCGCCGCGGCGGCGCAGATCTCGATGCTCTCCGGCCCCTGGTCGAGCGCGGCCGCGGCGAGCAGCTGGGTTTCCCCCAGCGCCCCGGCCGAGGCGGCGAGCAGCATGGGGGCGAGCACCGGCGCAGCTGCGCCGGCTTCGCGCTCCAGCCCGGTCATGGCGGTGCGGATCGCCCCGTCATCCTCTGCGCCCAGCGCGGCGAGGCCTGCGGCCTGGCACAGGCGCGCCGGGGTCGCGCCTTCGATGCGCGCGCCCATGAGCGCGGCGAACCCCTCGCCGTCGACGCGTCCCTCGGCCACGGCGCGCGCGAAGTCGATCGCCACCATCCGCCCGGCCGGCGGCGGGCTCCATTCGGGCTCCTCCACGGCTGGTTCGGCGTAGGCGGGCGGCGCGGTCATGTCGGCCGGCCCGTCGGCGGGCGCGGCCGGTTCGAGTTCGGGCTCCACCCGCGGCGGACCGTCCATGAGCGCCTGACGCCAGGCGTCGGCGGCGACGATGTCGTCGGCGGCGAGGGCTGCGAGGGTGAAGATGACGCCATGGGCCAGGGTGTCGCCGGTGACCGGAAGGCGGGCCACCTCGTTTCCATAGGCCGATGCGACGTCGAGAAATTCGCCCGCATCGGCGGCGTCCTGAAGCCGGATCGCGAGCGCCTCGGCGGCGATTTCGCGATCCAGATCCTGACCGATCAGCGCCCCCAGCGCGGCGGCGCGGTCGGCGCCGGACAGATTGACCGCGGCCTCAAGCGCCTCCGGCAGGGTTTCGGGCAGCGAGATCGGCGGTCCGGTGCGCGCGGCGGCGCGCTTCAACCAGGCTGGCGCGGTCTCGTCGGCCTCGATACGGGCCTCCGGCGCGATCCGCGCGGCGAGGGCGAGTTGAAGCCCCGACACCGGCGCCAGCTCCGGCAGGCCCTCGTCAAACACCAGCGCTTCGAACAGGGCGTCGAATTCCGGGTTAGGTGCGCTGGCCCGCGCCAGTTCCGCGGTCAACTCGGCCGCCGGCATATTACCGCCAAAGGCGAGGCAGGCTGCGCGCGCGCGCAGCCAGTAGGGCGTGTCGCGGCCTTCAAGAAGTGCGTCGGCGGCGCGGCAGGCTTCGTTGGTTTCCCCCAGCGCGAAGCTGGTCTCGGCCAGAAGACGGGACAGGGCCGGGCTTTCGTTGATGTTCGGCGTGCGCGCCAGCAAGCGCTGCACCGGCTCGGCCCGCCCGGCCGCGAGCGCGCGCCCGGCGCGCATCGCCGCAAGATCATAGGCGCGCTCCGCGCCTGCAGGCGGTTCGCCTCCCGACAAAAGCGCGCGCAGCGCAAGCCGGGCCGCCGGTGCATTCGACCAGCCCGCGCCGCGGCTGTCGGGAAGGTTCGTCAGCACAGCGCGCAGCGCCGCCGCGTCGCCCGACGACCACACGCCGTCGGGAAGCGCCCCGCCGGCGTCCACTTCAAACGGATCGACCGCGCCGAGCTCTTGAACTTCAATCCCGCTCTGAGCGTGCGCGCCGGCGGATGCGAGCGCCAAGGCGCCCAGCGCCCCGCTAATCCTGCCCGCGAAGCTCATCGCTCACCTCGATCCGGATTTCCTCGGTTTCGGGCGCGCCGGCGTCGGCCATCGCCACAAGCGCCGCAAATCCGCCGCCGACGATCAGCAGCAGGACCAGCAGCCCGATCAAAAACCCTTTCATGTCGCGTCGCTCCTTAAGCGCAGCCCACCGTTCGTCCGACTTAAGCAGGCGAATGCGGCGGTTTCCAGACGTAGACGCGGTGTAACGCGCCTGATTGCCCGTTTGAGCCATGATGCTTATAGCTAAAATCAAGCCATGAGCACGACCGAACACCCAAGCGCGCCACAGCGCCCGATCGCCCTAGTCGGGCTGATGGGCGTGGGCAAGACCACGATCGGACGCCGCGTCGCCGCACGGCTCGGCCGAACCTTCAAGGACGCCGATGAAGAGATCGCCGAGGCCGCCGGCCGGTCCGTCGCCGATATTTTCGCCGATTTCGGCGAGAGCGCGTTCCGCGACGGCGAACGCAAGGTGATCGCCCGGCTGATTGAAGATTGCGCCCCGCTGGTGCTGGCTCTGGGCGGCGGCGCGTTCGTCGACCCCGACACCCGCGCCCTGCTCAAGGCGCGCGCGGTGACCGTGTGGCTCAAGGCCGATCTCGATACGCTGATGGAGCGGGTCTCGCGCAAGCCCGGCCAGCGGCCGCTGCTGGAGGATCCCGACCCGCGCGCGGTCATGGCCCGCCTCATGGCGGCGCGCGAGCCAGCCTACGCCCAGGCCGACATCGCGGTGGAGAGCGAACCCGGCGGCCACGACCTCACCGTGGAAAAAGTGCTCGACGCGCC
>JBKHAZ010000031.1:0-15975 GCA_046542605.1 Oceanicaulis sp.
GGCGTGATCTCGACGCGCTCGCCGAGCTCGTCGGCGAGGCTTTTCAGCTTCTCCTCGCGCGTGCCGGACAGCGCCACGGACGCGCCCGCCGCGTGCAGCCTGCGCGCGATTTCGGATCCAAGACCGCCGGTGGCGCCGGTGACGAGGGCCTTCTTGCCGGTAAGATCGAACATCGCGCTTATCCTTTCACGGTCTCGGCGAAGGTCTTCAGGTCGTCGGCGGTCGCGAGCGCGACGCCTTCGGCCTCCTTGATATGGCGTTTGAGCATGGTGGTCAGCACTTTCGCGCCCGCTTCGGCGAAGCGCTCCACGCCCTGGCCGTGCATCCACTCGACGCTTTCGCGCCAGCGCACCTTGCCGGTGACCTGCTCGACGAGTTGTTCGCGGATGGTCGCCGGGTCGCTGACGGGGCCCGCCGACACGTTCGTCACCACAGGCACGGCGGGCGCCTTGATTTCGGCGCGCGCCAGAGCGTCCTTCATCGTGTCAGCCGCGGGCAGCATCAGCGGGCAGTGGAAGGGCGCGGACACGTTCAGCAACATCGCCTTTCGCACGCCGGCGTCGCGGGCCGCGGCGACCGCCGCCTCCACGGCCGCGCGCGCGCCCGAGATCACGATCTGTCCCGGCGCGTTGTCGTTGGCGATGCTCACCACGCCTTCGCTGGAGCCGGCCTGAACCGCCGCAGCGGCGGTCTCCATGTCCGATCCCAGAAGCGCCGCCATGGCGCCCTGCCCGGACGGCACGGCCGCCTGCATGGACCGGCCGCGCAGCTTGAGCAGCTTCGCCGCATCCGAAAGCGAGAGAGCCCCGGCCGCGCACAGGGCGGAATATTCGCCGAGGCTATGCCCGGCGACGAACTTCGCCGCGGTCACATCGACGCCGAACTCTTCCTTCAGCACCCGCATCGCCGCCACCGACACCGCCATGATCGCCGGCTGGGCGTTCTCGGTCAGGGTGATCTCCTCGATCGGGCCGCCCTGCATGAGCTGGAACAGCTTCTGTCCCAGAGCCGCGTCGACTTCTTCAAAAACGTCGCGGGCGATCTTGAACTCCTCGGCGAGCGGACCGCCCATGCCGACAGCCTGGCTGCCCTGACCGGGAAAGGTGAATGCAAGCGCCATCAATGCGCCTCCCTGTTTTTATCTTTGGGCCGCGCAATAGACCGGGCGGGGGCGCGGTGGCAAGGTGGGCATGAACGCATCAAGGCGCTAACGCCAAGCGTGAGAACCCCACCCAAAACCAGCGCACCCCGGCGCTATGATGCACGGCCGCGGCATGGGCGCGGAATTGCGCCATCGGCTCGACCGCATCGACCGACCAACCGCGCGCCGCAAGGCAGGCGGCCACACGCCCGCTTCCGGCGCCGACATCCAGCGCGCGCCCCGGAGGCCCGGAAAGCCCGACGCCGTGCGGATCGTCGCCGTTCTTGACGCCCGCCAGGGCGCCGCATCCGCTCTCGAAGACCGCCCCTGACGCCCTTCCCCGCTTGCCCTCTCTCCCCCTTTCGCGTATACGCCGCGGCTTCACCGGCTGCGGTCCCCTGTCCGTTGTCCGTTGCTTCAATGGCGAAGAGGCGGAGGATTTAGGGGAACCGACGCGGATGGTCCGGCCCTTCGGCCCTCCCGCGCCGCAGCCCTTTAAGAAGGGACGAAAGTCTATGAACAAGTACGAGCACGTGTTCATCGCGCGTCCGGATGTTTCTCCGGCGCAGGTGGAATCCACGATCGAGGAGCTCAAAGCCCTCGTCGAGGAAAAAGGCGGCAAGGTCGGCAAGACCGAATACTGGGGTCTGCGCACCCTGGCCTACCGCATGAACAAGAACCGCAAGGGTCATTACGGCTATCTCGACATGGAAGCCGGAAACGAGGTCCTTGAGGCTCTGGACTACAAGCAGAAATTCGCTGACGACATCATGCGCTACATGACCGTGCGCGTGGAGGAACTCACCGAAGAGCCCAGCGCCGTGCTGCGCAAGGGCGACGACCGCAAGCGCCGCGACCGTGACGGCGGCCGTCCCGAGCGCGGCGACCGTGGTGATCGCGGCGATCGCGGCGAGCGGCGCTAGGAGGACAGACCATGGCTGACCAGTCGATTTCCAACATCCCCGCCCGCCGCGCCTTCCAGCGCCGCCGCAAGGTGTGCCCGTTCTCCGGCGATAATGCGCCGAAGATCGACTACAAGGACGTGAAACTGCTGCAGCGCTACATGTCCGAGCGCGGCAAGATCGTGCCGTCGCGCATCACGGCCGTTTCGGCCAAGAAGCAGCGTGAGCTGGCCCGCGCCATCAAGCGCGCGCGCGTGCTCGCGCTTCTGCCCTACGCGGTCGATTAAGGAGACACACCGATGCAAGTCGTTCTCATCGAACGCGTCGACAAGCTCGGCGCCATCGGCGACGTGGTGGACGTGAAGCCGGGCTACGCCCGCAACTTCCTGCTGCCCTACAACAAGGCGCTGCGTGCGACCGAAGCCAACATGGCCCGGTTCGAGCGCGAGCGCGAAGCGCTTGAAAAGCTCAACGCCGAGCGCGCCGAGAAGGCCCGCCAGGAGGGCGCGCACCTGGACGGCGCGAAATTCGTGCTGATCCGACAGGCGTCGGAAAGCGGCCAGCTCTACGGTTCGGTGTCCACCCGCGACATCGCCGAGCTGACCTCCACCGAATCCCTGACGGTGACCCGCGGCATGGTGGACCTGAACACGGCCATCAAAACGCTGGGGCTGCACGAGGTTCGCCTGATCCTGCACCCGGACGTCGACGTGACCGTGACCATCAACGTGGCGCGCACCGAAGACGAAGCCGAGCGCCAGGCCAAGGGCGAGGACGTCATCCAGTCCGCCGCCGACGAAGACCGCGCGCTCGCCGAAGCCCAGGCCGCCGCCCTGTTCGAGGCCGGCCAGGAGCCCGAAGACCTCGTCGAGGGCGACGAGACCGAAGGCGAAGCCGAAACGACCGAGGATGAAGAGCGGGCGTAAGCCGCTCCGCCTCTAGAGACTACGATTGCGGGCGGCTCCCCCGGGGCCGCCCGTTTTTGTTCCGGTGCAGCTGCCGCTGCGTCGCGGCCTTGCCCCGGCGCAGCCAAGCCGGCATTGGCGCACCCTCAAATCCGGGAGGGAAACTCATGAAAAACTTCAGCGTTGTGTTCACGATCCTGGCTGCGGGCTCGCTATTGTCCGCCTGCGGCGGCGAGCGCGTGGAGTTCGGTGACGATTCCAGCACCTGGGCCAATGACGGCGAATGCGACGACCCGCGCTTTGAGGGCCGCGGCATGGCCGCGACGCTCATCGCCGAGGATCTTGGCCGCGACGCCACGGACTGCAAGACGCTCTACGACGCCGGCGACATCCGCCTTCGCGAGGTGAACTGACGCCGGCGCGAGCGCCGCCCGTCCGCGGCCCTCACCACTCCCGGCGGCGGAACCGCTCCATACTCGCGCCATGTCCGATACGATCCGCCTGGCCCGTTGCGGCGACAGGGCCGGTCTGGCCACGCTGATCCACCGCTCCGTGCATGCAGGCGCGTCCGGCGCCTACACGCCCGAGCAACTTCGCGCCTGGTCGCCTGAGCCGCGCAGCGCGGCGGAGATGGCCGCCCGCCTCGCCGGCCAATGGATCGTCATGGCCGAGGACGGCGCAGGCCCAGCCGGGGTCTTCACCCTTACATCCGATGGCGAGATAGATTTCGCCTATGTGCGCGCGGACCGGAAGGTCGACGGCCTTGCGAGCCGTCTTTACGATGCAGTCCTCTCACAGGCGCGCCGGCGCGGTCATGACGCCCTTGCCGTTCAGGCGAGCCATGTCGCGCGCCGATTCTTCGAAAAACGCGGCTGGGCGCTGGTTGCGACGCGGACCGTCGCCCCGAACGGCGTTGAGATGCAGAATCACCGCATGATGGTCACCTTGGCGGCTCACTGAGGTTTTCCACAAGAGATGCGGAGGCCGAAGCTCACACGCCGTCCTGGAATTCGCGCTTAGCCGCTGAGACGCCGCAGCTTCCCGATTTTTCCACAGCGAACTGTGGAAACTCGGGAGACCGGCGCGCGAAAGGTCAAGACTGCAATGTCTGAAACGCATCGGGTAATCGAAGCCCATGACCGCTGATCCGCTCCACGACTCCGGGCCCGACGAGGCCGCCGATCCGTTCGCCCCGCCGCACAACATCGAGGCCGAGCAGGCCCTTCTGGGCGCCTTGTTGTTCGACAACGAGGTCTACCAGCGCGTCGGCGACTGGCTGAAACCGGACCATTTCTATGATCCGCTCCATGCGCGCATCTACGAGACCGCCGCCCAGCTGATCATCGGCGGGTCGCTGGCCGACGCGGTGGTGCTCAAAAGCAAGTTCGAGCGCGATCCCGGCATGGCCGAGATCGGCGGACCGGTTTACCTCGCCGACCTGATGCGCGAGGCGCCCGAGCCGGCCTCGGCCACCGAGTACGGGCGGCTGATCTATGATCTCGCCCTGCGCCGGGAGCTGATCCGGTTTGGCGAGGAGGTCAGCCACAACGCCATCGGCTCGGTGGACTCGGTTCCCGCCGCCAGCGTGCTGGAGGAGGCGGAGCGCTCGCTGTTCGCCCTGGCTGAAACCGGAGGCACGCAAAAAGCGCTGCGCCCCTTCCACGAGGCGCTGGAGGAATCCATCGCCATGGCCTCGGCCGCCTATCAGCGCGGCGGCGGGCTTTCAGGCATCAGCTCGGGGCTGAGAAGCCTCGACGCCAAGCTCGGCGGCATGCACCGCTCCGACCTGATCATTCTGGCGGGCCGCCCCTCCATGGGTAAGACGTCGCTGGCGACCAACATCGCCTTCGCGGTGGCCCAGGCCTATGAGGCCGAAGAAAGCTCGGACGGCCAGCGAAAGACCAAGAATGGCGGCGTCGTCGCCTTCTTCTCGCTCGAGATGAGCCAGGAACAGCTCGCCACCCGCCTGATCGCGGATTATTCCGGCATTTCCAGCTATCATATTCGCCAGGGCAAGATCGACGCCGCCCAGTTCGAAGACATTCGCGACGCGGTGGCGGAGATCAATTCGATCCCCCTTTATATCGACGACACCGGCGGCATCTCCATCGGCGCGCTCACCGCCCGGGCCCGCCGCCTGAAGCGACAGCGCGGCCTCGACATGATCGTGGTCGACTATCTCCAGCTCATAACCGGTTCGGGCAAGACGGACAGCCGGGTGCAGGAGATATCCGAGATCACCCAGGCGCTGAAATCGCTGGCCAAGGAACTCAACGTTCCCGTCATCGCCCTCTCCCAGCTCTCCCGCCAGGTCGAGCAGCGCGACGACAAGAAGCCCCAGCTCTCCGATCTACGCGAATCCGGCTCGATCGAGCAGGACGCCGACGTGGTGATGTTCGTGTATCGGGAGAGCTATTACCTGGAGCGCATGGAGCCGAAGGAAGGCACCGAAGAGCATCTCAAATGGGAAGACGAGATGCGCGAGATCCGCAATCAGGCCGACGTCATCATCGGCAAGCAGCGCCACGGTCCCATCGGCTCGGTGAAGGTCGCGTTCGATCCCGAACGCACCAAGTTCTCCGATCTCGACATTAGCTACCAGCAGACCGGGTTCGACTAGCCCGCGCCAGGGCGAACCCCGCCATCGCCAGCGCGAACAGCGTCAGCGAGCGTGCGCCGAAAAACGCGCCGGCGGGCAGGTCCTGCACGGTGCGCCAGAGCGGGCCAGGCAGCAAGGCGTCGAGCACCGCGCCGACGCCGACGAGCACATCCGGGCCGCTGGTGAGATAGCGGCCAAGCGGGCTCGTGAAATCGACCCCGCTCATCGTCACATGGGCGAGCGCCGCCGCGTCGGCGATTGCGCCGATGACGCACAGCCAGGCGAAGGCGCTCGCGATCCGGCCCATCAGCCCCTCGCCTCCAACTCCGCGCGCAGGCGTTCCACACGCAGCTCCAGCCGGCGCAGCTCCAGCAGCAGCCGGTTCTCCACCATGAAGGGGCCGAGGGTCGATTTCGTGACAAGCCCGCCGATAAGCAGGACTGCGGCGGGAAGCCCGGTCTTCAGCGCCTCCAACGGCTCGCCGGCGTTGAAGAACCGCCAGGCGAACCAGACGCCCGCCACAAACATCACGATCTGCATCAGATACATGATCCAGTTCGCCCAGGCGCGCGGGCCCTTGAACAGCGACAGGCTCACTTCAAACTGGCCCGGCTCATGGCCGAACACGCTTTCCGGCGAGCGGCGCTCTTCTTCAAGGGCGCGGTCGATCATGCGGTCTAGGTCATTGCTCATCCTGATCTCCTGTGAGCATCGCACGCAGCTTGGATCGCGCGTGCATGAGGCGGGTCTTGATCGTGCCCGCCGGCACGTCGAGCGCGGCGGCGGTCTCCGCCACGCTGAACCCTTCGAAGTGAAACAGCGCCATCGCGGCGCGCTGGTCGCCGGGCAGCGCGGCCATGGCGGCGCGCACCTTCGCAAGATCGGCGTCCCGGTCCGCATCGCGCGCTTCAGGCGCCGGCTCCGCGCCGACCGCCGCGCTCAAGTCCCGGTCGCGCTTGAGCCGTCCGATCGCCTGGGCGCAGCAGCGTGTAACAATCTGAAAGGCGAAGGCGGGAAAGGCCGCATCGTCGCGCAAGCGCTTCAATCCCTTCGCGATGCGAAGCCAGGCTTCCTGAACCGCGTCCTGGGCCAGATTGGCGTCGCCGGTCAGCCGCCAGGCGTGGGCCAGCAGGCGGGGCTGAAACCGCGCGATCAGATCGCGCTCGGCCCTGCGATCGCCGGCGCGCGCGGCGGCGACGAGATAGGCGTCCAGAACCCGGTCCAAATCACGCCTGCCCACGCACCCACTCCATCCGATTGAAGGAAAGGTGCGCCGGGGTGAGGATTCGGTTCAATGTCGCGGAGAAATATTTCCCGGCGCCGAGGGGGGCGACGCAACGGCTGCGATGGTCCATATCTAGGCCAGTCCCGTCAGCAGCCTTGAAGCGTTCATGGCCTTCACCGATTTGAGTTTTCCCGACGAACGGGTGTCGCCGCGCCTGATCATCGATCTCGACGCCGCAGCGCGCAATTACCAGCGCCTCGCCGAAGCCGCGCCCGGGGCAGAGACGGCCGCGGTGGTCAAGGCCCAGGCCTATGGGCTGGGCGCGGCGCAGATCGCGCGGCGCCTGGTGCGCGAGGGTTGCCGGAGCTTCTTCGTCGCCACTCCAGAGGAAGGCGCGGAGCTGCGCCGCGCGCTGGGCGGCGGCGAGGCCGACATCTGGGTGTTCAACGGCTACCGCTCCGAGATGCGCAGCCTGTTTCTCGAACACCGCCTGGGCGCGATCCTCAACTGCGAGGCGGATCTGGACGCCGCGTTCGAAGCGCCGGGCGGGCCGGTGGCGCTGCATATCGACACCGGCATGAACCGGCTGGGGCTCGATCCCGAACGCGCCGGGCAGCTTGCCGCAGACCAGATCGCCCGGCTTGACCTGCGCCTGGTGATGAGCCACCTGGCCTGCGCCGAAGAGCGCGATGCACCGATGAACGCCGAGCAACGCGACCGCTTCGCCGACGTCTGCGCGCAGTTTTCCGGCGTGCGCCGGTCTCTGAGCAATACCGGCGGGGTGCGGTTGGGCGAAGACTATCATTTCGACCTCACCCGGCCCGGCATCGGGCTTTACGGCGCCACGGCCAGGCCCGGCGAAGACCATGGGCTGGAGCCGGTGGTGCGCCTTGAAGCGCCGGTCCTGCAGCTGCACCAACTGGAGCCCGGCGACCCGGTGGGCTATGGCGCGGCCTATGTGGCGGACAAGCCACGGCTCGCCGCCACGGTGGCGGCGGGCTACGCCGACGGCTTGCCGCGCGCGCTCTCCGCGTCAGGATATGCGCGTTTTGGAAACGCGAAGGCCCCGATCCTGGGCCGGATCTCGATGGACCTGACCGTGCTGGACGTGACCGATTGCGAAGACCCCGTACGCCAGGGCGCGCCGGCGACCTTCCTGGGCGCGGATCTCGACGCCGTGGCGACCACGGCGCGCACCCTTCCCTATGAAATCCTCACCGGGCTCGGCCGGCGCGCCGCGCGGGTCTATGAGGGCGGCGCGTGAACCCGGCGCGCGCCCTCGGTGCGGGGCTTCTGGCCCTGCTGCAAAGCGCCGGCGCAGTGACACGGTTCGCACTGGAGACGGTGATCGCGGCCGTGCGCCCGCCCTGGTTCGCCGGCCAGCTGGTGCAGCAACTTTTCCGGCTGGGCTTTCTGTCCCTGCCCGTGGTCGGGCTCACCGCCCTGTTCACCGGCGCGGCCCTGGCGCTGAACATCTATACCGGCGGCTCGCGCTTCAATGCGGAGAGCTTCGTGCCCAACATCGTCTCGCTGGGAATCGTGCGCGAGCTTGGACCCGTCATCGCCGCGCTCATGGTGTCAGGCCGGGTGAGCTCCGGCATCGCCGCGGAGATCGGCGCCATGCGCGCCACCGAGCAGATCGACGCGTTGCACACGCTCGCCACCGATCCCATGCGCTACCTCATCGCGCCGCGCGTTCTCGCCGGCGTGATCGTGCTCCCGCTGCTGGTGATCGCGGCCGATCTGATCGGCGTTCTCGGCGGGTTCGCGGTCTCGGTGCAGACGCTGGGCTTCGACCCCAGCGTCTACATCAAGAACACTGTCGACATCCTGGAGCGCTGGGACGTGATCTCCGGCCTCATCAAGGCGGCCGTGTTCGGCTTCCTGCTCACCCTCATGGGCTGTTATCACGGCTTTCACGCCGAGGGCGGCGCCCAGGGCGTGGGCCGGGCGGCGACCAACGCCGTGGTGTCCGCCGCCGTGCTGATCTTCGCGGCGAATTTTCTTCTCACTTCGCTCTTCGTGTGACGTCCGATGGCCGCTGACGTGAAAATCGCCTGGAAGGACGTGACGGTTCGGTTCGGCGCCAAGACCGTGCTCGACGGGCTTGACCTCGAAGCGCATGAAGGCCGCTCGCTGGTGATCATCGGCGGGTCCGGCACCGGCAAGTCGGTGACGATCAAGACCGCGCTCGGGCTCATCAAACCCAATTCCGGCCGGGTGGAGATCGACGGGCGCAAGGTCGCCTACGGCAAGGAGGACGATCCCGGCGTCGCCCAGATCGGCATGCTGTTCCAGTCCGGCGCCCTGTTTGATTCCCTGCCCGTGTGGAAGAACGTCGCCTTCCGCCTCTTGCACGCCGAGCACATGGACGAAGGCGAGGCGCGCGAGCGCGCCCTGGAGGCGCTCGATCAGGTCGATCTGTCACGCGACAACGCCGACAAGCGCCCCGGCTCGCTCTCCGGCGGCATGCTGAAACGCGCAGCCCTCGCCCGCGCCATCGTCGGCCGGCCGAAGATCCTGTTCTTCGACGAGCCCACCACCGGCCTTGATCCCGTCACCGCCGACGTGATCAACAAGCTCATCAAGCGCCAGGTGAAGCACTTCAGCGCCACGGCGGTCTCCATCACCCACGACATGGCGTCCATGCGCATGATCGCCGATGAGGTCGCCATGATCAAAAACGGCAAGATTTTGTGGCGCGGCCCGCTGGACGGCGTGGAAAGCTGCGAGAACCCCGAAGTGTGCCGCTTCGTCAGAGGCGAGAGCGAGGAGACGTGAGACTCGTCAGACCCGTGGGAGTCGAGCCGGTCGGATAAGCCGCGGCGGAACCGTTACGCCGCCTCAAAGTCCACGCCGCCGGTCGGCTTGTGTCGGGTCAAAACGGCGCCTCAACGACGAAGCCGTCCGCATCTGCGATGAGAAAGAGCGCGGCGAGTGTAGGCCGGGCCGGCCGGGAGGCGGATAACTCGGTCCGGGCGCTGGAACAGCGAACGCCCAACCGGCTTCGCCGCGAACGCCCTCGCGACAAATGCCGGTCCCGCAACCCAGCCGCACTGCGTCCTTCGAGGCTTTTTGCTGACGAAAAAACGCCTCAGGATGAGGACCTGACGCACTGGATGTCACCCTCATCCTGAGGCGCGAGCCCGTTGGGCGAACCGTGAAGGCCCTGCAGAGCATCGCGCGTCCCCCGAATCACCGCTTTTCCGCTATCCTGCCTCCACCTCGCCGCGCCCGGACCCCGCCCCATGCCCCGTTCCGACACCGTTTATGTCTGCCAGTCCTGCGGCTCGGTACACGCCAAGTGGGCGGGGCGGTGTGATGCGTGCGGGTCTTGGAACACGCTGCAGGAGGAGAGCGACCAGCGCGCGCCCATGGGCGCGGCTGCCAAGGCCGTCTCCAAGAGCCGGCGCTCGAAGCTGGAGCTGGTCGATCTGGGCAGCGAGACCGACGACCCGGCGCGGTTTGAAACCGGGCTCGCCGAGCTCGACCGGGTCGCCGGCGGCGGCCTCGTGCCGGGCAGCGCGGTGCTGGTGGGCGGTGATCCGGGGATCGGCAAATCGACGCTGCTCCTGCAGGCCGTGGCGCGGCTGGCGATGGGCGGGGCGAAAGCGGTCTACGTCTCCGGCGAGGAGGCGGCCGATCAGGTGCGCCGGCGCGCGCGGCGGCTGGGACTCGCCGAGGCGCCCGTGGCGCTGGCGGCGGAAACCTCGCTGGAGGTCATTCTCGACGGTCTTAAGAAGGAGACGCCGGACATCGCGGTGATCGACTCGGTCCAGACCCTGTGGTCGGACCAGCTCGCCGCGGCGCCGGGCACGGTGGCCCAGGTGCGCGCCTGCGCCCAGGAGCTCGTGCGGTTTGCGAAAAAGCGCAACACGGCGGTCATCCTGGTGGGCCATGTGACCAAGGACGGTCAGATCGCCGGGCCGCGCGTGGTGGAGCACATGGTGGACGCGGTGCTCTATTTCGAAGGCGAGCGCAGCCATCAGTTCCGGATCTTGCGGGCGGTGAAGAACCGCTTCGGACCCACCGACGAGATCGGCGTGTTCGAAATGGCCGACGCAGGGCTGCAGGAGGTCGCCAACCCCTCCGCCCTGTTCCTGGACGGGCGCGGCCAGGCGGCGTCCGGCGCGGCGGTGTTCGCAGGGATGGAAGGCACGCGCCCCGTGCTCACCGAAATCCAGGCCCTTGTGGCGCCGGCCGCCTTCGGCACGCCGCGCCGCGCCGTGGTGGGCTGGGATTCAGGCCGGCTCGCCATGGTGCTCGCCGTGCTGGAGGCCCGATGCGGGCTTGGCTTCGGCGGGCGCGACGTTTATTTGAACGTCGCAGGCGGGCTGAAAATCTCCGAGCCCGCGGCGGACCTGGCGGTGGCTGCAGCCTTGATCTCTTCCTATCTCGACTCTCCCCTCCCGCAGGACGGGGTGGCCTTCGGCGAAATCGCCCTGTCCGGCGACGTGCGCCCGGTGGGCCGGGCCGAGGCGCGCCTGAAGGAAGCGGCAAAGCTGGGGTTCAGACGGGCGCTTGCGCCGGCGGGCGTCGACGCGCCGGGGGTCACGGTGACAGGCATCGACTCGATCCAGGCGCTGGTGCGCCGGCTCGGGCAGGACGCGGGCTAGCGCGGAAAGGCGAAGAGAATGGACGCGGCGTTTTCACCCTTCGATCTCTTCGCCCTCGCGGTGCTCTTCATCTCCGGCCTGATGGCGCTGATGCGCGGCTTCGTGCGCGAGGCGCTGACCGTCACCGCTTTCGTCGCCGCCGCCCTCGCCGCGCTGTGGTCGCGCCCGGTTTTCGCCGGGATCCTCGAAGGTCCTCTGGGCGGCGCGCTGGCGGCCAACGCCGTGGCCATGGTTACGGTCTTTCTCCTGATCTATCTCGCGGTCAGCTTCATCACCAGCTCCCTGCAGAAGAACGTCAAGCGCGGCGAGGACGTGCCCACGCTCGACCGGACGCTGGGCTTCGTGTTCGGTGTTGTGCGCGGCCTGGTGCTGCTGGGCCTTCTGGTGCTGGTTTTCACCAGCGCATCGGGCGGGACCACGCCGTCCTGGATGCGCGGCGCACAGGTCTATCACCTGGCCAAGGCGACCGCGGACCTGCTGCAACACCTCGCCCCGGCGGGCAGTCCGATCGATCCGGATACTGCACAAAGCGGCGCGTCAGACATTGACGAGGACCCGATCGGTCGCCTTATCCAGCAGCGCACAGCCGAGGATGACGAGGGATGAGCTTGCCCACCCTGACCTACGACGCCGCCACCGACCGTCCCCAGGAGGAGTGCGGCGTGTTCGGCGTGCGCGGCGCGCACGAGGCCGCCGTGCTTTGCGCCTTCGGGCTGCACGCGCTGCAACACCGCGGCCAGGAAGCCTGCGGCATCACCAGCTATAACGAGGGCCGCTTCCATTCCGAGCGCCATCTGGGCCTGGTGGGCGATCATTTCACCGACCCCAAGCGCCTGGCGGGGCTCGCCGGCTCCATGTCGATCGGCCATGTGCGCTACTCCACCTCCGGCGGGGCGGTGCTGCGCAACGTGCAGCCGCTCTACGCCGATGTGCGCGGCGGCGGCGTGGCGCTGGCCCATAACGGCAATCTGACCAACGCCCGGGCTCTGCGCGAGGAGCTCACCAGCCTTGGCGCGATCTTCCAGTCCACCTCCGACACCGAGGTGATCCTTCAGCTCGCCGCCAAATCGCGCAAGACCAAGGCGATCGACCGGCTGGTGGCGGCGCTGCGCCAGGTTCAGGGCGCGTTCGCCCTGGTGGCCATGACCAATGACAGGCTCGTCGGCGCGCGCGACCCGCACGGCATCCGGCCGCTGGTGATGGGCGAACTCGACGGTTCGGTGATTTTCGCCAGCGAGACCTGTGCGCTGGACATTATCGGCGCGACCTTCCTGCGCGAGGTGGAGCCGGGCGAGATGGTGATCGCGTCCGATGACGGCATCGAAAGCCGCCGCTACGCCCCGGCGGTTCCGGCGCGGCCGTGTGCGTTCGAGTACATCTACTTCGCACGCCCCGACTCGGTCATCGACGGGGTCTCGGTCTATGAGGCGCGCAAGCGCATGGGCCGGCGCCTGGCCGCGGAAACCCCCGCCGATATCGACGTGGTGGTCCCGGTGCCCGACAGCGGCATGGCGGCCGCGCTCGGCTACGCCGAAGCCATCGGCAAGCCGTTCGATCTGGGCATCATCCGCGCGCACTTCGCCGGGCGCACCTTCATTCAGCCCACCCAGGCCAAGCGCGATCTCGGCGTGCGGCGCAAGCACTCGGCGAACGCCGCCGTGCTGAAAGGCAAGAAGGTGTTGCTGGTGGACGATTCCATCGTGCGCGGCACGACCTCGAAAAAGATCGTGCGCATGGTGCGCGAGGCCGGCGCCACGGAGGTCCATTTCCGCTCCGCCTGCCCGCCGATCACACACCCGGATTTCTACGGCATCGACATGCCCATGCGCGAAGAGCTCATGGCCGCGAGCCACGATCCCGAGCGCATGCGCGCCATGCTGGAGGCGGACTCGCTCGGCTTTTTGTCGGTGGAGGGGCTTTACTGGGCGGTGCGCGGGGAAAGCCGCAATCGCGACCGGCCGCAGCTCGCCGACCATTATTTCACCGGGGATTACCCCACCCGTCTCGAGGACCGCGATCGCGCGATGTCCGACAAGGACACCCAACTCTCCTTCCTGGTTGACGCATGACGCAAGAACGCCCGCTCGAGGGCCGCGTAGCGCTGGTGACCGGCGCGTCGCGCGGCATCGGCTATTCGGTCGCCCTGAAACTCGCCGAAGCCGGCGCCCATGTGATCGCCACGGCGCGCACCCAGGGCGGGCTGGAAGAGCTGGACGACACCATTGAAAAGGCCGGCGGCTCGGCCACGCTTGTTCCCATGGACGTCCAGGCGCCGGACGGAATCGAGAAGCTCGCCGAGGCGATCGCGGAGCGCTGGGGCAAGCTGGACATACTGGTGGTGAACGCCGGCGTGCTCGGCCTCATCACCCCCACCGCGCAAATTCCCGCGAAGGTCTGGAACGAGGTGCTGGCGGTCAATCTGATCGCCCCGGCGCGCTTCATCCGCGCCTTCGAAGGCTTGCTGCGCAAATCCGACGCCGGCCGCGCGGTGTTCACCACCTCTGGGGTGGGCAGCCGCAAGGCGAAGGCCTACTGGAGCGCTTACGCCTCGTCCAAGGCCGGGCTCGACATTCTGGTGCAGAGCTGGGCGGCGGAGATCGCGGATTCGAGCATCCGCGCCAACCTTATCAGCCCGGGCCGGGTGCGCACCCGCATGCGCGCCAAGGCCGCGCCGGGCGAAGATCCCATGTCCCTGCCCCATCCTGACGACATCGCGCCGTTGTTCGTGGAGCTGTGCAGCCCGAGCGAAACCCGCCACGGCGAGATCGTGGACGCGCAGTAGAAGCGGGTGAGGACCGGCGCCGACCGGCCTCGATTATCGCATCGCGTCACGGCTTACTCCACGCCACGCCCGCAATCCCCTTTACGTCGAGCCGCTGCGGTTCATTCCGAAGACACACACGCTGGTTCCCGGTTTCATCCCCGGCGAAGGCCGGGGGGGGAAGACCGGGATCCAGGGCGTTCAACCGATCAGGCGCGAAGCAAGCGGCGCGGCCTGCACAGCGTTTCACACCTGTAGGTCGGAAGATTCCGGTCTCGCCCCCCCGCGCGCGCCGGGGATCGACCCGGGAACCGGAAGAGCCGTTTTGGTGTGCGCTTCGGTAAAGTAGAAGACCCGAAAATTACAAATCTTTCCCGTTTTCACATTCGGCGTCAGGCCGGGGCCCCGGATCAGGGCGCTTTCCAAAATACAGGCGTGAAGCAACAGGCGGCGCCCCTACTCGCCCAACACCACCAGCACCGCGCCGTCGCCCACCTGGGCGCCTTCGCTGACCGGGGTCTCGGCCACCACGCCGTCGGCGGGCGCGGACAGGGCGTGCTCCATCTTCATGGCTTCGAGCACCACCAGGGTCTGGCCCTTCTTCACCGCATCGCCGGGCTTTACAGGAAGGGACAGCACCTTGCCGGGCATGGGCGCCTTGATCTGGCCTCCCGACTCCAGCGCCTCGGCCAGCGCGGCCGGGTTGTAGCGCTCGATGAGATGGGTTTCGCCGCGTGCGTTCACCAGCACCGCGCGGCCATGGGGCTCGCAACGGGCGCTCACCGGCGCGCGGTTCAGCTCGGCGAGCAGTTCGCCGGCTGAATAGTCCGGGCGCTCCAGCACCAGCGTCTCCTCGCCCATTGTCGCGCTCAGCCGGTTCGGCGCGAATTCGAGACGCACGGCCCGGCGCTCGCCGCCGGCGTCGAGACCGACTTCAATCACCGGCGCGCCGTTCACGCGGAACCCGTCGCGCACATCCCAGGGATCGCCTGCGACCGGGGCCAGCGGCCCGCCTTCGGCCATGGCGAGTGCGGCGGCGGCGTAGGAGAGCGCGGGCGCGTCCTTCGGCGCCAGCTCGTCCAGACGCTCGTCGATGAAGCGGGTGTCGACCCGGCCGGCGCGGAAATCGGGGTGATCGAGCGCGCGGCGCAGAAAGCCCGCGTTGGTCTTCACCGGCCAGACCATCAGCGCCTCGTCGAGATACTCGACCAGCTGGTCGATCACCTGTTCGCGCTCCAGCCCCATCCCGATGATCTTGGCGATCATGGGATCGTAGTGCAGCGTGACCTCGCCGCCTTCTTCAACCCCGGAATCGACGCGCACGCCGAATTCGGGGATGTGCAGGCGCTCCAGCTTGCCGATGGAGGGCAGGAAGCCGGTGGCGGGGTCCTCAGCGTAGAGGCGCAGCTCCATGGCCGAACCGCGCAGCACGATACTGTGCTGATCCGGCAGCGCCTCGCCAGCGGCCACATTGAGCTGGAGTTGAACCAGATCATAGCCGGTGACCTCTTCGGTGACCGGATGCTCCACCTGAAGACGGGTGTTCATCTCCATGAAGTAAAAGCCGTCTTCGCGCAGCGGCCCGGAGCCGTCGACGATGAATTCGACCGTTCCGGCGCCGACGTAATCCACAGCCTTGGCTGCGCGCACCGCCGCATCGCACATGGCCTTGCGCACCGCCTCGGTCATGCCGGGGGCGGGCGCCTCCTCGATGACCTTCTGGTGGCGGCGCTGAAGCGAGCAGTCGCGTTCGAAGAAATGAACGACGTTTCCGTGGGTGTCGCCGAAGACCTGCACCTCGATATGGCGCGGGCTGGAGATGAATT
>JBKHAZ010000292.1:0-2894 GCA_046542605.1 Oceanicaulis sp.
CGCTGCACCGCCCAGGGCAGGATGCCTTCCTGAAACTCTGTGACCTGCTGGCCGTCCTTCAGCACGATCTGGTCCTTGCCCACCATGTCGATGCGGCTGACATGGCTGTCCAGATTGATCCGGATCATCGGCCAGTTCAGCCGCGCCGCAACCTGTTCCACATGGGTGGATTTGCCCGTGCCGTGATAGCCCTGGATCATGACCCGGCGGTTGAAGGCGAAGCCGGCCAGGATCGCGCGCGTGGTGGCCGGATCGAAGACATAGGTCTCGTCGATGTCCGGCACGTGGCTGTCGCGCGTGGAGAAGGCGGCGACCTCGAAGCCCGGATCGAAGCCGAACAGGGCCTTGCAGTCGGCTTTGGTGTCCGGGGTCAGGGTGGTCAGCGCGTCGTCGGTCATGTCGCCTCGAACTTTTGTCCAGCAATCCAGGGGCCGCCCGCGCGGCCTGGTGTCCCCGCTTACCTAGCGCGCGCGAGCGTGCGGCGCCACCATGGCCGGTGACAAACCCGCTCACGCCATCCCTGCGCCTTTGAGGATCTGATAGCTCTGCACCACCTTGGTGAGCAGTTCCTCCATGGAGCGGTCGCCGCCGTTGGAATCCGGGTGATAGGCGCGCACCAGTTCGGCGTAGCGCTTCCTGACCTCCGACTTCGACGCGCCAGGCTCAAGGCTCAGCGTTTCAAGGGCGCGTTTCTGAAGCCGGCCCATGGCCGCGTGCGGGTCTTCGGCCTCGCGCTGGCGGCGCTCCTGGCCCGGCGGGGGGCGGTCGCCGAAGATGGAGAAGGGATCCTCGAACCCGTCCTGGAAGTCTTTCGAGGCGCGCTCGGCTTTCCTGCGCGCGGTGGAGCCGGCGGCGAAGCTCCAGGTGGGCCGGTGGCCGTAGAAATCGGCCTCCATGTGGGCGCGCGCGGCGTCCTCGCTCATGCCTTCGAAGAAATTCCATTGCTTGTTGTACTCGGCCGCATGGCTCTGGCAGAACCAGTAGAACTCGTCGCGCCTGGCCGCGCTTTTCGGCGCGCGCGCGGTGGCCTTGGACCGGCACTGGGGGTGCTCGCATACGCGCTCGTCCACCGAAGCCTCGTTCTTGGGCTTCTTGATGCGGATGTCGACGAAGCGCGGGCGGTATTTGTAATCGCCGTCCATGGGAGCAAAGTATGGGGTGCGCCGGACCCACCGGCAACGAAGGGAGTGTGACGATTGCAACGCGTAAAGCAGCGCCTCGAGGACAAGCTCACCGCAGCCTTCTCGCCGCAAGTCCTGGAGATCACCGACGACAGCGCAGCGCACGCCGGCCACGCCGGCGCGCGGCCGGGCGGGGAGAGCCATTTCACAGTGACGATCACGGCGGAGGCTTTCGCCGGCAAGAGCCGGCTCGATCGCCATCGCATGGTCAACGCCGCGCTGGCCGAGGAACTCGCCGGACCGGTGCACGCCCTCGTGGTCAAGGCCAGGGCGCCCGGCGAGTAGCGCGTTTTTCTTGACGGCGAGGCCGGCTTGCGTACTGTGCCGCGCTTTCCAGCGCCGGGAGGGGTGAAACCCAATGGCCGAAAGCGCCGCACGACCCATCGCCGCACAGCCCATCGCCATCATCATGGGGTCCAGGTCCGACTGGCCGACGATGAAGCACGCCGCCGACCTGCTCGACCGGCTGGGCGCGGACTACGAGGCGAAGGTGGTCAGCGCCCACCGCACGCCGGACCGGCTGGTCGACTTCTCCAAGACCGCAGCGGAGCGCGGGGTCCGGGTGATCGTCGCCGGGGCGGGCGGCGCTGCGCACCTGCCCGGCATGGTGGCCTCCATGACCCATCTGCCCGTGCTGGGCGTTCCGGTCTCGAGCAAGGCGCTCTCCGGGCTGGACAGCCTGTTGTCCATCGTCCAGATGCCCGGCGGCGTGCCGGTGGGCACGCTGGCGATCGGCGAGGCCGGCGCGAAGAACGCCGCGATCCTGGCGGCCTCCATCGTGGGCTTGACCGACGCCGCGCTGATGGAGCGGGTGAAGGCCTATCGCGCAGAATTGACCGATTCGGTGCCCGAAACCGTCGAGGACTAGATGACCCGCCTCCAGCCCTGTTCGCGCATCGGCATTCTCGGCGGCGGGCAGCTGGGGCGCATGCTGGCGCTCGCGGGCGCGCGGCTGGGCCTTGACGTGGTGATCTTCGATCCCGAACCCGACTGCCCGGCCGGCCGGGTCGCGACCGAGACCGTCACCGCCGCCTATGACGATCTACAGGCCGTCGCGCGCTTCGCCGCAAGCGTCGACGCGGTCACCTACGAGTTCGAGAACGTGCCGCTGGAGGCGGCGCAGGAAGCCGCCAGGCACGCCCCGCTGCGCCCCGGCGCGAAGGCGCTTGAGGCCGCCCAGGACCGGCTCACCGAAAAAACCTTCCTGAACGCCCATGGCGCGCCCACCGTCACTTTCCGCGCAGTGGATACGCCTGCCGACGCGCGCGCCGCGGCCGAGGCGCTGGGCGTGCCCGCGATTCTGAAGACCCGGCGCTTCGGCTATGACGGCAAGGGTCAGCAGGTCGTCCGAAAGGTCGAGGGGGCCGAGGCGGCGTTCGAGGCGGTCGGCGGGCACGAAGCGATCCTGGAAGCCTTCGCTCCGTTCGAGCGTGAGCTTTCAATCGTGGCGGCCCGCTCGGTCGACGGGGACGTGAGAGCCTTTCCGTTAAGCGAGAACCGGCATTCAGGCGGCATCCTGCGCGAGACGATCGCTCCGGCTGACGCCGACGAGGCGGTGCGCGCCGAGGCCCTGCGCATCGTCACCGCGCTTCTGGAGGCGCTCGATTATGTCGGCGTGCTCGCGGTGGAGCTGTTCGCGCTCGAAGACGGCCGGTTGCTGGTCAACGAAATCGCGCCGCGCGTCCACAATACCGGCCACTGGACCCAGGACGC
>JBKHAZ010000293.1:0-2894 GCA_046542605.1 Oceanicaulis sp.
CCACCTCGATGAAGCTGGCGTTGTCGGCCAGCTGGTCGATGGGATAGCCGCGATACAACAGCGTGCCTTCGCCGCCGTCGATATAGGTGATCTGGCTTTCGCAGCTGGCGGTGGAGGTGAAGCCGGGATCGTAGGTGAACATGCCGGTGTTCTTGTAAAGCGTCCGGATGTCGATCACGTCCGGACCCACCGAGCCGGAATAGACCGGCAGCTCCACCGTCTTGCCGTTGACCTCAAGCTTCGCCGAGCCGTTGGGCTTGATCTTGTTTTCCATTCCTAGAACCCCTGTCTGTTCATTACAGGCCGATCCCCGCCCCGGCGCCTTGCCCTGCGCCGGCCGCGCGTCGATCAGATGACGTCATCAAGGCGGGCGAGGACTTCTTCGCGTCCAAGCACCGCCAGTACGAAACTCATGTCCGGCGCAGGCGCGCCGCCGGTAAGCGCCGCGCGCAGCGGCTGGCCCACCTTGCCGAAGCCCACCGCTTCAGCCTCCGCGAAGCGCTGCAGGGCCTCGCCCAGCGCTGCTTCGGTCCACGGCTCGGTCTCGGCGAGGACGGCGCGCAATCGAGACAAGCGGTCGAGCGCGTCGCCCTTGAGGGCTTTGCCCGCCTTGCCCGACAGTTCGAAGGGCCGGGGGCGGACGAGAAAATAGACCTGATCCTCCAACTCGGCGAGGGTGGAAGCGCGTTCTTTCAGCAGCCCGATCGCGTTGGAAACCCAGACCCTGGCCGCATCGTCGGTGCGAAGATCCTCGCGTGCGCCGATGCGCGCCCATAAAAGCTCCACAAGCCGCACATCGTCGGCGCGCTTCATGTGGAAGGCGTTGATATGGGCCATCTTGTCCAGATCGAGCCGCGCCGGCGCCTTGCCGAGACCCTCGAGATCGAACAGCTCGGCCATCTCCGCGTCGGTGAACAGCTCCTTGTCGCCGTGAGCCCAGCCCAGGCGCAGGAGGTAATTGCGCAAGCCCTCGGGCAGATATCCCATATCGCGATAGGCCTCTACGCCCAGCGCGCCGTGGCGTTTCGACAGCTTTTTGCCGTCCGGCCCGTGGATCAGCGGGATATGGGCGAATTGGGGTACGTCCCAATCCAGCGCCTGATAAATCTGCGTCTGGCGCCCGGCGTTGACCAGATGATCATCGCCGCGGATCACGTGGGTCACGCCCATGTCGTGATCATCCACCACGACGGCGAGATTATAGGTCGGCGTTCCATCGGCGCGCAGCAGCACCAGGTCGTCGAACTCCTTGGTGTTCCAGCGCACCTCGCCTTGCACTGCGTCGTTCACCACGACATCGCTGTCGGGCGCCCTGAACCGCACGGTGTAGGGGGTATCCGGCGCATCGCCGCCGTCTCGCCAGGGTGAGCGCAAGGCGCGGCCTTCCTTGAACGCCTGCTCGCGCAAGGCTTCGGTCTCTTCTGCGGTGCAGTAGCACCGAAAGGCCGCGCCATTGGCGACCAGCGCCTCCACGATTTCCACATGGCGTGCGGCGCGCGCGTGCTGGGAGACCGGAACGCCGTTCCACTCAAGCCCAAGCCAGGCGAGCCCGTCCGCGATGGCCGCGACCGCCTCTTCGCTATAGCGCGCCCGGTCGGTGTCCTCGATGCGTAACTTGAACACGCCGCCGTGGCGCTTGGCGAAGAGCGCGTTGAACAGCGCCGTGCGCGCCCCGCCGATATGCAGGAATCCGGTGGGCGAGGGGGCGAAACGCGTGACGATCATGGAGGGGTGATGCACTTGCGAATTCATGTTGCACTGCGAAGGGGCGGCTTCCTTAGCACGGGGCCGGCGCGCCGCGATAGCCTCGCGGTGATCTTCGCGCCATGATGGGCGTGTGGCCGAGGTCTATATTCCCGCCGTGCGCGAACCGTCGCGCTGGGGCAAGCTCGTCGAGGCGGTGCTGGGCGCGCCCTTGCGCGCGTCGACACCCGATCCCGCACGCCTGATCCTGTGGATGCCCTTGGCGCTGGCCGGCGGGGCGGCGGCCTATTTCTCCGCACCGTTTGAGCCGCCCGCGTGGATCGCCGCTGCAGGATTCTGGCTCGCCGCGATGCTCGCGGCCGCCGCGATGTTCGGACGGGGCGACGCGCTGCGGCTCACCGCAGCAGTGACCGCGTGCGCGCTGTGTCTCGGCTTTGCGCTGGCCCAGCATCGCACGCTCGAAGCGGCGCCGCCGCCGGTGACCGTGAGCGAGCGGGCTGTTGCGGTCACGGGTTGGATCGAAGCGGTGGAACGAGGCGGGACGCGGCCGCGGCTTTTGATCCGGGTGGTCGAGATGGCCGGCGCCGAATCCGCGCCGCGCCGCATTCGTGTCCGCGCCGGGCTGGACGGGTTCAGTCCCGGTGATGGGGTGAGGGTGCGTGCGGTGCTCTCCCCACCACCGGGCCCCGCCGCGCCGGGCGGCTATGACCCGGCCCGCGCGGCCTGGTATGACGGCGTCGCGCTGACCGGCTTCGCTATTGCAGCGCTTGAGCCGGTGCAGTTGGACGCGAGCCGGATGGAGCGCGCTTTCGCCAACACGCGCTGGCGTCTCGCCGAACGCATTCGCGAAAAGGCCGGGCCGCGCACAGGCGGCGTCGCGGCCGCGCTTCTCACCGGCGACCGGTCCGGCGTGAGCGAAGCCGACGCGGAGGCGCTGCGCATATCCGGGCTCGGCCACATTCTGGCGATTTCCGGACTGCACATGGCGCTCTTCGCCGGCGGGGTCTATGTGGCGCTGCGCTTTGTATTCGCCTGCATCGAGCCGTGGGCGCGCGCCCATGATCCGCGAAAGCCCGCCGCGTTGATCGCGATTTTGGCCGCTGCGGCCTATCTCATCTTGTCGGGTGGCGCGGTATCCACACAGCGCGCCTTCGTCATGGCCGCGGTGGTGCTGACAGGAGTGTTGCTGG
>JBKHAZ010000294.1:0-2834 GCA_046542605.1 Oceanicaulis sp.
GGCGTCGGCCTGCAGGCGCGCTGGTAGGCGACGGCGACCCGGCGCATCACTCGCCGGCGAGATGAAGCGGCCCGACGGCGCGCGAGGCTCCACGTTCAACACATCCATCACGCCGGCCCGATATCCTCCAGCGCCCTCGTCGCCTGCTATCCTTGCGCGGACATCCGCGGGCGGGGCGGCCGGTGCGTGCTGCGACCATCCGCCCTCTCGCGCCGGTCCGCGCGGGCGGGGCATAAACCCTGAAAAGCTACAGGGATTTTGCGCCATGGCCTCGCGCCGCGACACGCTCCTGAAATTCGCCGAGCACCGAAGCCCGCGCTACACCAGCTATCCCACCGCGCCGCACTTCCATGACGGGGTGGACGCGCAAACCTACGCCGCCTGGCTGGACGGGCTCGACGCCGCCGCGCCGGTTTCGCTTTATCTGCACGTGCCCTATTGCCGGACGCTGTGCTGGTATTGCGGCTGCAACACGCGCGCGACCACCAAGGACGGGCCGGTGGCGGCCTATCTCGACGTGTTGCTGCGCGAGATCGCGCTCATCGCCGACCGCTTGCCGGCGCGCATGATGATCTCGCATCTGGCCATGGGCGGTGGAACGCCTGCGATCCTGAAGCCGGAGCAGATCGACCGGCTGATGGCGGCGGTGCGCGCACGCTTCGACTTCAAGCCGGGCGCGGAGCTCTCCATCGAGATCGACCCGCGCCATTTCACCGCTGAAGACGCCGCGGGCCTGGCGCGTAACGGTTTCACCCGCGCCTCAACCGGCGTGCAGAGCTTCGACCCGGCGGTCCAGGCCGCGATCAACCGCATTCAGCCCTATGATCAGGTGGCGCGGGCTTTCGACCTGTTGCGCGCCGCCGGGGTTGAGAAGATCAACGCCGACCTTCTCTACGGGCTTCCAAAGCAGAGCGTGAAAAGCGCGCGCGCCAGCGCCGAAGCCGCCGCCGCTCTGGGCGCGGATCGGCTCGCCGTGTTCGGCTACGCCCACGTACCGCACATGAAAAGCCACCAGAACCTGATCAAGCTGGAAGACCTTCCCGGTCCCGCCGGGCGTCTGGCCCAGGCCGACGCCATGGAGGCCGCGCTTGTCGAGGACGGCTACCGGCTCATCGGCATCGACCACTACGCCCGCCCCGGCGATCCCATGACCCGTGCGCTGGACGCCGGGACGCTGCGCCGCAACTTCCAGGGCTACACCACCGACGAGGCCGAAACGCTGATCGCGCTCGGCGCCTCGGCGATCGGCCAGACGCCGTCCGGCTATGTGCAGAACGCGCCCGACGTGCGCACCTGGATGCAGCAGGTCCAGGCGGGCAGACTGCCGGTGGCGAAAGGCGTCGCCACGAGCCCCGAAGACGTCATGCGCCGGGCGATCATCGAACGGTTGATGACCGATTTCACCGCCGACCCCGCCGCCATCGCCAAGGCCCACGGCCGGCCAGCGCCGCAGGTCGACCTGGGCGAGCTTGAGCGCGCGGGAATCGTCACGGTCCGCGGCGGCCGGGTGACGGTGAACCCGGCCTGCAAGCCGCTGGCCCGTCTGGCGGCGGCGGCGTTCGACGCCTATCTCGCCACCGGCAAGGCCAAGCACTCGGTTTCGGTCTAGGCGCCGGCCCTATTCCGCCGCGTCGCGGCCGCGCCGTTTCAAGCTCGCAAGGCTGGCGCGCAGGACGGCGGGTGGGGCGGGTTTGGCGATTCGCTCCAGCCCGGCCGCCTCCGCCGCCGCGCCCGCCTCCGCGCCGCGCTCGGCCGTGATCACGAGGCCGGGCGGGCGCACGCCCCAGGTTTCGCACAGAGCCTCGTAGGCGGCCGGGCCGGTGTCTCCGCCGCCCAGACGGTAATCGACCAGCACGGCGTCGGGCGGCGTCTGGAAGGCTGAGAGCGCCTCGGTGCGCGAGAGCGCGCCGCGCGCCTCGCAGCCCCAGCGTGACAGAAGGGCGGTCATGGCCGCCACCACTTCGGGCTCGTCGTCGAGGCAAAGCACCTTCAGCCCGTCCAGCGAGGCGGCCCGGCGACGGACGGGTTTCGGCGCGCCGGGTCTGGAGCGCGCCCGCGGCAGGCGGACTTCGAAGTTGGAGCCCTGTCCAACCGTGCTGGTCAGCGTCAGCCGGTGGCCGAGCGAGGTGCAGATGCGCTCCACCACCGCAAGCCCGAGCCCAAGGCCGCGGTCCTCGTTTCCGGCCATGGCGCCGCGTTCGAACTCCTTGAAGATCGCCTTGCGCCGGTCTTCGGGCACGCCGGGGCCGGTGTCGATGACCTGCAAGCGCACCTCCTTGCCTGAGCGGCGTGCGCCCACAAGGACGGTCCCGCGCTCGGTGTAGCGCACCGCGTTGGAGATCAGGTTCTGCACCACGCTGGTCATCAGGCCGCGGTCGGACAGAACGGCGAGCCGGCAGGGCATGACTTTCAGGGCGAGCCCCTTCGCCTCGGCCGCCGGGGCGAACTGGGCGGCGGTCTCCGTGATCAACTCGCCCAGCGAAAACACGGTGGGGCGCGGCGTCACCCCGCCGGCGTCGAGCCGCGAGATGTCGAGAAGCGCGCGCAGCAGCGTGTCGGCGTGCTCGATGGCGCGCTCAATGCGGCGGGCGGTGGTGCGCGCGCCGGCGTCGTCCAGCTCGGCCTCCAGCGCGCCCGCGAAGAGACGCGCCGCCGACAGCGGCTGCAGGAGGTCGTGGCTGGCGGCCGCGAGGAAGCGAGTTTTCGACTGGGTGGCGGCCTCGGCGGCGGCGCGAGCCTGTTCAAGATCCTTCGCCAGCGTCAGGCGCGCCTCGCTTTCCGCCTTCAGCGCCGCGGTGCGCTCCTCGACGCGCTGTTCGAGCGTGTCGTAGGCG
>JBKHAZ010000295.1:0-2827 GCA_046542605.1 Oceanicaulis sp.
GACACCATGCGCACCATCGTCATCGACGGCGAGGAAGTCACTGTTCCGCAGGAGTATAATCTCCTGCAGGCCAGCGAGGCCGCGGGCCGTGAAATCCCGCGCTTCTGCTATCACGAGCGGCTTTCGGTCGCCGGCAACTGCCGCATGTGCCTTGTGGAGCTGGTGGGCGCGCCCAAGCCCGTGGCGTCGTGCGCCTTCCTGGTGAAGGACATGCGCGGCGGGCCGAACGGCGAGCCGCCCCAGATGCGCACGCTGTCGCCTCTGGTGAAGAAGGCGCGCGAAGGGGTGATGGAGTTCCTGCTCATCAACCATCCGCTCGACTGCCCGATCTGCGACCAGGGCGGGGAATGCGACCTGCAGGACCAGTCCATGGCCTATGGCCGTGCTGGGTCCCGCTTCGCGGAGAACAAGCGCGCGGTCGAAGACAAGTATATGGGCCCGCTGATCAAGACGATCATGACCCGGTGCATCCAGTGCACCCGCTGCGTGCGCTTCGCCACCGAGATCGCCGGGGTCTCCGAACTCGGCGCCATCGGGCGCGGCGAGGACATGGAGATCACGACGTATCTGGAACAGTCCATGACGTCGGAGCTGTCCGGCAACGTCATCGATCTGTGCCCGGTGGGCGCGCTCACCTCCAAGCCCTACGCCTTCAACGCGCGGCCCTGGGAGCTGAACAAGACCGAGAGCATCGACGTGATGGACGCGCTGGGCGCGAATATCCGGGTCGACGCGCGCATGGGCGCGGTGCTGCGCATCATGCCGGTCACCCATGACGACGTGAACGAGGAGTGGATCTCCGACAAGACCCGCTTCGTGTGGGACGGGCTCGGCCGCCAGCGCCTGGATCGCCCGTATGCGAAGAAGGACGGCAAGCTCGCGCCGGTGGACTGGACGGAAGCGCTGAAGATCGCGGCGGAGAAGCTTTCCGGCGACGCCTCGAAGATCGGCGTCGTCGCGGGCGACCTCAACGACGTGGAAGGCCTCAAGGCCGCGAAGGATCTGTTCTCGTCGCTGGGCGTCACCTCGCTCGATTGCCGCCAGGACGGCGCGAAGATCGGGGGAGGCGCGCGTGAGAGCTATCTGTTCAACTCCACCATCGCCGGCATCGACAAGGCCGACGCGATCCTTCTGATCGGGACCAATCCGCGTCTGGAGGCGCCGGTGCTGAACGCCCGGATCCGCCAGCGCTGGCTGAACACCCAGCATGTGGAGATCGGTCTGATCGGCGAGCCGGCCGACCTCACCTACGATTTCGAGCATGTGGGGACCGGCCCGGCCGATCTGGAAGGACTGTCCCGCAAGCGCACCGGAATCGCGAAAGCTCTGAAAGACGCCGAGCGCCCGATGATCGTCGTCGGCGCCGGCGCCCTGGCGCGCGAGGACGGCGCGGCGGTGCTGCGCCTTGCGGGCGAACTCGCCGACAAGGTGGGCGCGGTGAAGGAAGGCTGGAACGGCTTCAACGTGCTCCATGGCGCGGCTTCGCGCGTGGGCGGGCTGGACCTCAAGTTCCTGCCGGGCGAGGGCGGGCGCGACACGGCCGCCATCCTCGACGGCGCCGCCAAGGGCGAGGTGGAGACCGTGGTGCTTCTGGGCGCCGACGAGATCGACATGGCGCGCCTGGGCGACGCCTTCGTCATCTATGTGGGCCACCACGGCGACAGGGGCGCCATGCGCGCCGATCTGATTCTGCCGTCGGCGGCCTACACCGAGAAGAACGGGCTCTACGTGAACACCGAAGGCCGCGTCCAGATGGGCGCCCGCGCGGTGTTCCCGAAGGGCGAGGCCAAAGAGGACTGGGCGATCTTCCGCGCGCTGTCCGGCGTCATGGGCAAGACGCTGCCCTATGACGATCTGAACGCGCTGCGCGCCAAGCTTATCGAGGAGATCGAGACCTTCGGCCAGATCGACTACGCCCCCGGCTCGGATACCGCCGCGGCGTTCAAGGTCGCCGAGATCGGTGAGGCGGGAGACCTGTCCGATGCGCCGTTCCGCTCGCCGGTCAAGGATTTCTATCTCACCAACGCGATCGCGCGCGCCTCTAAAACCCTCGCCGAGTGCTCCGCCATGGTCGCGGCGGCGCGCGCCGAGCTGCAGGCTGCGGAGTAAGCGATGACCGCCGGCTCCCTCTTCAAGCGCCTGTTCAACGCGCGCACCAATGTGCCGTGGGTGCTGGCGATGCTGACGGGAGCCGGGATCGGCGGCTCGCAGGACATGATGGTGCGCGGCCTTCTGTTGGGCCTTGCGCTCGGGCTGACCTGGGCGATCCTGTTCGGAAAGCAGTCCGAAAACGCAGATCACAGCGACGAGGCCTAGACGATGGAGCGCTGGCTTAATATCAGCACGCTCACCGGATTGCTGTTCGGGCTCGCTTTCGCGATCACCATGAGCGTGATGCTCGGCCCGCTGGCCGGAATCCCCATGGGACTCGGCGTCGGCTTGATGTGGGCCGTGGTGTTCAATACGAGCCGGACCGCCGGCGGGACCAAGAGCGACGAGGACGTCGACTGATGTACGATTTCGTGACCGATCACGGCCCGCTGGTGGGCACGCTGCTGGCGGTGGCCCAGATCCTGGGCTTCACGGTCGTGCTGCTGCTCTCGCTCGCCTTCCTGCTTCTGATGGACCGCAAGGTTTGGGCGGCGGTGCAGATGAGGAAGGGCCCGAACACCGTGGGCGCCTTCGGCCTGCTGCAGTCCTTCGCCGACTTCATCAAATTCGTGGTCAAAGAGATCGTCGTGCCCGCCGGCGCGGACCGGCCGCTGTTTCTGCTGGCGCCGCTTCTGACCTTCATCTTCGCCTTCATCACCTGGGCGGTGATCCCGGT
>JBKHAZ010000032.1:0-15532 GCA_046542605.1 Oceanicaulis sp.
GCTTGCGCCGCGCCCATATCCTTGATGTCGCCGCCCGAGCAGAAATGCCCGCCGGCGCCGCGCAGCACCACAGCGCGGTCGCCGGCCGCTTCAGCCTCGGACAGGGCGTTCAGCAGCGCTTCGACCATCTCCAGCGACATGGCGTTGCGCAGCTCGGGCCGGTTCAGGGTCAGATGCGCGACCCCGGCCTCACGGCGGATCTCGACGATTTCAGGCATTGCCTTCGACCGGCTTTTTCTTCTTCGGCAGAGTGCCTTCCAGCTTGGCGATGATGCCCAGCATGACCTCATCGGCGCCGCCGCCGATGGAGATCAGGCGCCCGTCGCGGAACGCGCGGCTCAAGGGATTGTCCGCCGTGTAGCCCATGCCGCCCCAGTATTGCAGGCAGCTGTCGGCGATCTCGCGCGAGAGCCGGCCGGTCTTCAGCTTGGCCATGGAGGCCAGCTTTGTGATGTCCTTGCCCTGATTGAAATCCTCTACGCAGCGATAGACCAGCGAGCGCAGCATCTCCACTTCGGTGCGAAGCTCGGCCAGGCGGAAATGGATCGCCTGATTGTCGAGCAGGGGCGCGCCGAAGGCCTTGCGCTCCTTGGTGTATTCGATGGTGAGGTCGATCTGGCGGTCGAAGGCTTTCAGGCTGGAGGCCGCCCCGAAAATGCGCTCCTCCTGGAACTGCAGCATCTGATAGAGGAAGCCCGCGCCCTCCTCGCCGACAAGATTGCGCTTGGGCACGCGCACCTCGTCGAAGAAGATCTGCGCGGTGTCGGAGGAGTGCATGCCGATCTTGTGGATCTTCTGACGCTCGATGCCCGGCGTATCCATGGGCACGATGATCAGCGACTTGTTCTCGTGAACCTTGCCGTCCGATGTGTTGGCCAGAAGGCAGCACCAGTCGGCCTTGAGCCCGTTGGTGATCCACATCTTCGAGCCGGAGATGACATAATCGTCGCCGTCTGATTTGGCGTAGGTCTTCACCGCCGCCACGTCCGACCCGCCGCCCGGCTCGGACACGCCAAGGCAGCCCACCATGTCGCCCGCGATCGCCGGCGCCAGGAACTCCTGGCAGAGCGCTTCTGAACCGAAACGCGCCAGCGCCGGGGTGCACATGTCGGTGTGCACGCCGATGGCCATGGGCACGCCGCCGCAATCGATGAGCCCCAGCTCTTCGGCGAAGACGAGGCTGTAGCTCATATCAAGCCCCGCCCCGCCGTATTTTTCCGGCCAGCGCAAACCCAGAAGCCCCAGATCGCCCATCTTTTTGAAGACCTCGTGCGAGGGAAATTCGCCCGCGGCCTCCCACGCCTCGACATGGGGGTTGATCTCGTTGGCGACGAACTTGGCGACCGTGTCGCGCAGGGCTTCGTGCTCAGGGGTGAAGTGCATGGTGTTTCTCCTCGAGTCGGAGGCGCAGCCCCCCACCCCGGCCCACCCCCGAGGGGGAGGGAGGGAGGTGTGGGCCCTCATCTGACAAGCTGGGACGGGTGCGGCGCTGCGACCGCTGATATGTTTGCGAAGGCGGCGCAACAGCCCTCCCTGCCCGTGAGGGGAGGGCCGGAGCGGGGTGAGGGCGCGCATAGCTGATCACAGCCGCGCCGCCCCGAACGTGTTGGGCTGCAGCGTGCGCGCGTCGCCCTCGGCGCAGATGTTGAGGCACGCGATCAGCACCGCGCGCGTGTCGCGCGGGTCGATGACGCCGTCGTCCCACAGCCGCGCCGAGGCGAAGAGGGCGTGGGACTGCTCGGTGAGGCCGTCCTCGATCATTTTCGACATGCCGGCGAGCTGGTCTTCGTCGGTCTCCACGCCGGCGCGCGCGTTTTTCTGGCGGGTGACGATCTCCATCACCTTGGCGGCCTGGGCGCCGCCCATGACGGCCGTTCGCGCGGTGGGCCAGGCGAAGATGAAGCGCGGATCGAAGCCGCGCCCGCACATGCCGTAATTGCCCGCGCCGTAGGACCCGCCGAGCACGATGGTGATCTTGGCGACCCGCGCATTGGCGACCGCCTGGATCATCTTCGATCCGTGCTTGATGGCGCCGTCGCGCTCGGCCTTGGTCCCCACCATGTACCCGGTGGTGTTCTGTAGAAAGACGATCGGCGTATTCGACTGGTCGCACAGCTGGATGAAATGACCGGCTTTTGTGGAGCCCTCAGGTTGAATGGGACCGTTATTGCCGATGATCCCGGTGAGCCGCCCGCCGATGCGGGCGTGACCGCATACGGTCTCGGCGCCGTAGCGCGCCTTGAACTCCAGAAAGTCGGACGCGTCGGTGATGCGCGCGACCACCTCGCGCACGTCGAACGGAGTCTTGTCGTCGGCGGGCACGACGCCCATCAGCTCGTCTGACGGATAGGCCGGGCCGGGTCCCTCGAAGGCCTGGGTGACGGCGTCCCAATTGAGCTTGTCCATGATCTCGCGGGCGTAGGCGAGGGCCTGTTTGTCATCCTCGGCGACGTATTCGCCAAGGCCGGTGACCTCGCCGTGCAGGTCCGCGCCGCCCAGAGCCTCATCGTCGGCGTCCTCGCCGATGGCGGCTTTCACCAGCGGCGGGCCGGCGAGGAAGATTTTCGACTTTTCGCGCACCAGCACGACGTAATCCGACAATCCCGGCAGGTAAGCGCCGCCGGCCGTGGAGCTGCCGTGCACCACGGCGATCTGGGGAATGCCGGCGGCACTCATGCGCGCCTGATTGGCGAAGCTTCGCCCGCCGTCCACGAAAATCTCGGCCTGGTAAAGAAGGTTTGCGCCGCCGGATTCCACCAGATGGATCATGGGCAGCTTGTTGGTGAAGGCGATCTCCTGGGCGCGCAGGGATTTTTTCAGGCCCATGGGCGCGATCGTGCCGCCCTTGATGGCGCTGTCGGAGGCCGAGACCACGCAGCGCTTGCCGGCCACCACGCCGATCCCCACCACCATGCCGCCGCCGGAGGCGCCCCGGTCGCCGTCATCGTCGTGCATCTTCAGGCCCGCCAGCGGGGCGATCTCCAGGAAAGGCTGGTCGCGGTCCACCAGGCGCGCCACGCGCTCGCGCGGCAGAAGCTGGCCGCGCTCTTCAAACCGGGCTTTCTTCGAGGCGGAGTTTGTGCGGACCTTCTCTTCCAGCGCGCGCACCTCGCCGAGCTTTTCGGCCATGGCGTCCACTGCGCGCCGGTAATCGTCCGACCCGGTGTTCAGTCGCGAGGCGAGTTTCGGCATCAGACCTCCTCCCCGCGCAGCACGGCCGGATCCACGGCGCGATGAAAGCCGTTGAAGACGTCTGACTTGTCGTGGTTTTCCAGCGGCCAGTGCCGCCCGCCCAGCGGGGCGCCGCCGTCCACCTGCATCTGACAGCCGGTGATGAAGGCCGCCGCCGGCGACAGCAGGAACACCACCGCTGCGCTCACTTCGGCTTCGCTGCCGAGGCGCTGGGCGGGCAGATGCTGTTTCAGGTAAGGGATCATCGCGCGCGTCGCGCCGCCATAGGTGTCCATGCCCGAGCTGGCGATCCAGCCCGGCGCCACGGCGTTCACGCGCACGCCGTACCTGCCCCACTCCAGCGCCGCGGTCTTGGTGAGGTTCTCCATCCCCGCCCGCGCCGCGCCGGAATGGGCCATGCCCGGCATGCCGTTGTGCATGTCGGCGGTGATGTTCACGATGGCGCCGCCATGCGCTTTCATCGAGGCGTTGAACGCTGCGCGCATCATCAGCCAGCCGCCGGTGAGATTGGTGGCGAGCACAGCCTCCCAGCCCTTTTTGGAAATGTCGGCGACTTCGGCGGGGAATTGTCCGCCGGCGTTGTTCACCAGCGCGTCGATGCGGCCGTGCTTCGCCGCTATCTCGGCGATGTTGGCGTTGACCGCCTCTTCGTCACGAATGTCGAAAGCGCGGGTTTCCGCCGCGCCGCCGTCTTCGCCGATCTCAGCTTCGACCGTATCCAGCTTGTCCGGCTTGCGCCCGATCAGCACCACGTGCGCGCCGAGCGCGGCCAGCTCATGCGCGATGCAGCGGCCGATCCCGGACCCGCCGCCGGTGACGCAAACGACCCGGCCTTTGAAAAGGCCGGGCCGGAACACGCTGTCATATCGGGCGTTTGCGGCGGTTTCGCTCATCGTGCGCCCGTCTCCTCCCTGACCGGCCCGGTTTCGCCGGGGCTCTTGTCATGGCTTCAGCTTCCCTCACGCTGCCGTATACGTCAAGCGCCTCTTGTTCGCGGCAGGTAGTTCGGCTTAAGGTCACTTTCGACAGGGATGTACACATGGCCGACACTGCACAGACCGACCCCGCCGGAACGCTCTATGGCATTGCAGAGCTCGCCGAGGCGCACGGCGTCACGCCGCGCACGATCCGGTTTTATGAGAGCAAAGGGCTTCTAAAGCCGCAGCGCGTGGGCGGTCAGCGCGTCTTCACCGAAGGCGACTCCACCCGGTTGAAGCTCATCCTGCGCGCCAAGGCGATCGGATCGAGCTTGTCCGACATCAAGACCTTCCTGGAGCTCTATGGCCGCGAGGGTGAGGGCCGGATGCGCCAGCTGGAGTTCGTCATCGAGAAGACCGCCCGCGAAATCGCCGCGCTGGAGGCCAAGCGCGCCCAGATCGACGAAACCTTGAAAGAACTGCGCACCATCCATGACGGCGCCAAAGAGCGCCTGGCGCGGCGGCGGGGTTAGGCGCATTCAAACCGGCGGCTCTGTCTCGGGCGTGTTCGGCTTCGCCAGTTTCAGAAAGCGATAGCCGGGATCGTCGGGCGAGATCGTCATGTCTTCGTTGTATCGGATCTGAAACCGCGCGCTGTCTTCGAACTGAGGATGCCACAACGCCGACTCCACCCACCGTTCCTCCATCGTGCGCGCCATCGCCTCTAACTCTTCAACGCCTTCCCCGGTGAGGCGCAAGCGGTAATACAGCAGCTCAAAAAACTTGGAGTCGTCGTACGCCTCCATCCAGGGTTCGCTTTCGGGGGCGGGTCCGAGCGCCCAATGGCGTTGATCACGGCGCGCCCTGAGCGCCCGCTCGCGCAATATCCGGCATTCTAGGGCCTCCAGATCGCCGTTTCGCCATCGATCCCACGTTTCGCCGTCCACCGGTTCGGCGTCGATCGCCGCCACCTGTTCGGGGCACATATTCAGCCATTGATTGTAGAGGTTTGATGCATCTTGCCCGCTGTCGCATCCAACAGCGGTGAGCCCAAGTGGCGCCGCCGTGGCGAGCACTCTGTTTGGAGCACGGTCTCGCGAACTCTTACGACCGTTCCGTCTCCCGCCGCGTCAGCCAGCGCACCGCCGGGGCGGGCAGGAGCTTCATCACGATCAGCGCCCAGTGCATCACCGCACCGGTGAGCGCGCAATGCTTCGTCGTATCGGGGCGTTTCCACCAATTTCATCGTCGGCGGCTGTCGGCGGCGGCGCCGAAGGGCTTGTGCTGCAGCAGGGTCCCCGTGGATTATTGCGCCGCAGCCGCGTTCAGCGCCCGCGAAAGCGCGGTGATCAGTGGCTCGAGCCTGCGCCGCGCTTCGGGCAGGTCGCGCTGGTCGAAGGCGGTGACCACGTATTGCCGGCCCGACTCGTCGCGCCACGCCATGGCGTACGGCGCCGGGCCGGTTTCATTGCGCCCCCGCCGTTCGATCGTTACCGCGCTGGTGGAGGTATCAAGGCGAGGCGCCTCGCTCGAAAGCACGGCTTCGACCTCGCCATCGAGGACCTTCTCGACACGCGCCGTTCGTACGAGGCTTACACCGCCGCGATCACCCCCGCAGCGCGCAAAGACCATTGCGCCCATGCTTTGCGCGCGCAGGGTCACCGCATCGCCTGAGGTCATGACGCCTTCTCCGAGGTCGAAGCTCCCCATCGGCGTGCAGCCGGCCGCGTCTAGCGCCCGTACAAGGACCGGCGCTTCGATCGCGTCCAGCCGATCGCGCGCGGCGTCCAAGGCGCCTTCGAAGCCGGCGTCGGTCGGCGTTTGCGCATAAAGAGAGGCGGCGCCCAGCGCTAGCGACAGTATTGATTGCAGCATTAATAGGACCTTTCCTCACAAATATCCATGATAGGGCTTCCGGCGTTTATCCATCCGTACGTGTAATTAAACACAAGCCAGTCGGCTTGGTCGGCATCCTTTGTTGAAACGCCAAACACCATGTCCCCGCTCGTCAGGCCGCCCCAGCCGCACTTAAAGGCCGACGCCGTTACTCCAGTATCATCCAGGCAAATAAAGCGAAACTGAAACAGTGTCGTCGACGGCCTCCATGTATAGATCTTTTTCTGCATGATCATCGAATCGCATGACACCTTCGGTTATGCTCGAAATTTCCACATCGAACGTAATCGCATGGCTCTGCGCTTCGGAGCGGGGCGCTAATACCAAACATCCCACGCTGAGCACAATTAAAGCACGCAAGATTTGCTCCCTGCGATAAATTTACGAATCCAGCGGTAGCACGAAAAATCCTTATTGACTGAAAAAAATATGCAGCAGTTTTGATTGCCTATGCGGCCTCGCATGGACGCCGACCCGAGCGGCCGTAAAGACGAAAAGTCTTTGAAAACCCGTAAGGCGGACCGGACCGAGAGTACCGTTTCTGTCGATCCTTACCCTTTCGCCGTCTCCCGCGCGGTGAGCCAGCGCACGGCCGGGGCGGGCAGGATTTTCATTAGGATGAGCGCCCGGCGCATGGCCGCGCCGGTCAGGACGAAACTTCTGTTGCGGTCGAGCCCGTCAAGGATGTCGCCGGCGACTTCCTCGGCGGTGGTGGCGGTGAAGCTTTCGAACGTCCTCACCCCGTCCATGGCCGCGCGCGTCTTGAAGGGCGTATCGGCGACCGCGCTGGGGCAGACGGTCATCACCCGCACCGGGCTTGCGGCGGCCTCCAGCTCCTGGGTCAGGGCTTCGGAATAGTGCTTCACGAAGGCCTTGGTGGCCGCGTAGACGGCGAGATTGGGCGCGGGCGTGTAGGCGGAGTTGGAGGCGATGTTCACAATGGTCCCGCGCCCGGCCTCCTGCATGGGCTTGAGGAAGGCGCGCGTCAGCGCATGCAGCGCGGCGGCGTTGACCGCGATCATCTTCGCTTCGGCTTCGGCAGGAAGCGTGGCGCTGGGTCCGTAAACGCCGAATCCGGCGTTGTTGACCAGAAGATCGACCCCGCCGAGCCCTTGCGCCCATTGCAGCACGCGCGCCGGTGCGCTGTCGTCGGAGAGGTCCAGGGCGAGGGTCTCGATCACCGCGTCCGGCGTTTCGGCGTGTACGGCCTCCCCGGCGGCGGCCAGTTCGGCCTCGTCGAGACTGACCCAGAGCAGACGATAGCCGCGCTTGGCGAGGCGCCTGGAGAGCGCCAGCCCGATCCCGCTGGAGCCGCCCGTGACCAGGGCAGCCGGAGTCGGACTACTCATCGCTGGACTCGCTGACGGGCTGCGGCGCAGCAACGAGCCCGCCCGGGACCTGGTAGGCGTCCACGCCGTCGCGCTCGAGCCCCGAAACGTAGACACGCCCGTTCCACGGCGCCGCCGTCGTGATCCCGGAGCCACGATCGTCCGGCCCATAAAGCGCGTAGACCGGCTCGCCATCCGTGGTGACGGCGAGCGCCATGGCCGGAGTCGGCGGCAATTGGGGAAGGCCCGCGAGCTGGATCCAGCGCCAGGCGAGACGCTTTGCAAACGGGTTGGCGTGAAGTGCATCGAGGTCGGCCGCGCGCGGCGAGGGCAGGGCGATCCAGAGAAGGCTCGTCACTGGATCGAATTCCAGATTGTCGGGATAGCCCGCAAGCCCGTCGATGAGGACGGTCATCGCTTCGGTGTTCGGATCAAGGCGCCAGACCCGGCCCGCCCAGGTCTCGTTGATATAGACAAGGCCGGTCTCCGGATCGTGGTCCACACCATTGATGAAGGCGAGCCCGTCGGCGAGCACGGCGTAGTCGTTCGGCGCGAATACGCGATAGACGACGCCGGTCTGTTCGCCCTCGAAAAAGCTGTCCATGTGATCGCCGTAGCCGTGGCGCGTCGAGGCGTCTGTGAGGATGACCGTGCCGTCTTCAAGCACGGTGAGATCGTCGGTGAAGACCAACGGACCGCCGTCGGATTCGTCGGCCATCCAGACCTGGAATTCACCGTCTCCGCCAAGGCGCAGCAGCCCTTTCAGCGCGTCGGCGACGAACAGCGAGCCGTCCAGCGCGAAAGACAGGCCCAGCGGGCGCCCGCCCGTGTTCGCCACCTCGCTCCAGACGCCGGCTTCATCCAGCGCCATGATCCGCCCGTCGGCGAGGCTGGCGTAGAGCCGGCCGTCGGGGCCGGGCTCGAGATCCTCCGCGCCATGGAGGTCGGCGGCCAAACGTTCGACGGGCGCTTGCGGCTGATCGAACATCGCCTCCAGCGCCGGATCGGCCGGGCTCGGCTCGAATTTCATGGCGTTCAGCGAGCCCGGCCCGTAGGCGGCGAGCACCAGCACGAGGACCAGAGTGGCGAGGACGGCGGCGATCCTTTTCATGGCGTTCCGTCTCCCGCCTAGCCGGTCTGCAGTTTTTTGAAGAACTCGAACACCTTGCCGTAGGGCGGGGCGACCAGGCGCGAGGGGTGCCAGACCGGCGCTTCGAACACGCCGCGCTCGTGGGTGAAGGTGAGAAAGCCGTACTCGCCGTGATAGGCGCCCTGGCCCGATGCGCCGACCCCGCCGAACGGCAGGTCCTCGACCGAGATGTGCAGCATGGGGATGTTGACGCCGGCGCCGCCTGAGATCGTCTTGGACAGGAATCGCCGCGCGGTCTGTTTGTTCTTCGAATAGATGTAGAGCGCCAGCGGCCGGTCTCCGGCGTTGATCCGTTTGGCCGCGTCCGACAGCCCGTCATGGCCGATGACGGGCAGGACCGGGCCGAAGATCTCCTCGGTCATCAGCTTTGAGTCCAGCGGCGGATCGATCACGACCGTGGGCGGGAAGATGCGGGTGTTGCCCGCTTTCGCGGTGTCGAAATCGGCCTGCAGCACGGTGGCGCCGGCGGAGCGGACTTCCTCCACCATCGCGGTGAGACGCTCATGGTGGCGTTCCGAGACGATGGCGGTGTAGTCGCCATTGCCCGCCACGTCCGGCCACATGCGGTTGGCCTCGGCCATCACCGCCTCGCCGAAGGCGTGCTCGGACCCGCGCGGCGCCATGGCGTAGTCGGGCGCGATGCAGGTCTGGCCGGCGTTGAAGAACTTGCCCCAGGCGATGGATTTCGCCGCTTGCGCCAGATCGAAATCGGGCGCGATCACGGTGGGCGACTTGCCGCCCAGCTCCAGCGTGACCGGGGTCAGGTTCTTCGCCGCCGCCTGGGCGACCATGCGGCCCACCTGCGTGGAGCCGGTGTAGAGCAGATGGTCGAACGCCAGATCGCAGAAGGCCTTGGCGATGTCGGGCCCGCCTTCGATCACCGCCACATGGTCTTCGGAAAACAGCTGGGCGAGCGTCTCCTTCAATAGCCGGGATGTGGCCGGGGTGAACTCGCTGGGCTTGATCATCACCCGACACCCCGCCGCCAGCGCCGCCACCAGCGGGGCGAGAGCGAGCTGCATGGGGTAGTTCCAGGGGGCGACGATGCCCACCACGCCTTTGGGTTCGCGGCGCACATAGGCCGTGCCGGGCGCGAGGGTCATGGGGGTGGGCTTTTTCTTCGCCGCCATCCATCGGGTCAGATGCTGGCGCGCGTGCTTGGCGGTGGCGATCGTGAAGCCGGCCTCGCCCACCGCGGTTTCGGCCATGGAGCGCCGCCCGAAATCGGAATCGATGGCCCGGGCGAAGTCGTCGCCGCGTTTTTTCACCATGGTCTCGATCTTTTTAAGATCGGTCTTGCGGTCCTCCTCGCTGCGGTGGCGCTCGGTCTCGAAGGCCGCCTTCTGGGCCTTGAAGACCTGGTGCATGCGCGCCTGTTCGCCCGAGGCTGCGGTATCGGGAGCGATGGTTTCGGCGGTCATGTGGAGGCCTTTCTCGCTTTCAGCCGGTCAGGCCGACAGGATCATGTCGGCCGCGCGCGTGGCGACCATGATGGTGGGCGCGTTGGTGTTGCCGCCGACGATCCGCGGCATCACCGAGGCGTCGACGACGCGCAAACCTTCAATTGCGCGCACGCGGCACTGCCCGTCGGTGACGGCGCGTTCGCCCGAGCCCATCGCGCAAGTGGAGGTGGGATGATACAGCGTCTCGGCGCGCGCGCGCACCTCGTCTTCGAGCTCGGCGCGCGTGGCGGCCGGATCGGCGGGCAGCTGCAGCGCCTTGAACTCTCCGTCGAAGGCGTCGGACAAAAGAATGTCGCGGGATATCTCCAGGCATTCGGTCATCACCGCCACGTCTTCCTCGTGATCGAGATAGTTCGGATCGATGACGATGGGCGCGCGCGGGTCGTTGCTGGCGAGACGAAGCTTGCCCCGGCTTTGCGGATAGAGATGGCAGGCGTGAAGGCTGATCCCGTGCCCGGTCAGCGTCTCCATGCCGTGCGGGCTCGCCAGCGCCGGGATGAAGACAAGCTGGATGTCGGGCAGGTCCTTCGCCCGGCTCGACTTCACAAAGCCGCAGCCCTGCACCGGATTGACGGTGAACTTGCCCGTGCCGGTCGCCGCCCATTGCAGCACGTCGCGGGCCGTGGCGGGAAACTTACGCACCGAATAGCCGATGGAGGTCGGTTTCTTCGTCGAGGCGCGCGCCATGATGTCGAGATGGTCCTGGAGATTCTCCCCGACACCGGGCAGATCGGCCTCGACTGAAATTCCGTGCTCGCGCAAATGATCGGCCGGGCCGATCCCCGACAGCATCAGGACGTGGGGCGAGTTCAGCGCGCCGCCCGACAGGATCACTTCCTTTTTCGCGATGACCTGTTGCACCTCGCCGGCGCACTCGATCTCGACGCCCGTGGCGCGGCCGTTCTCGATGAGCACTTTCAGGACCAAAGCGCCAGTGACCACGGTCAGGTTCGCGCGCTGCATGGCCGGTTTCAGGAACGCGTCGGCGGCCGAGCAGCGCTTTCCGCCCTTCTGGGTCACCTGATAGACGCCGAAGCCTTCCTGGCTTGCGCCGTTATGGTCGGGGTTCTCCGGAATCTGCCGCCGCCGGCACGCTTCCCAGTACATCTCCGTGAGTGGATTGACCGGGGCGATGTCCTTGACGTTCAACGGGCCGGTCTTGCCATGCCAGGGCTCGCCATGAGTCTCGTTGTGCTCGACTCGTTTGAAGGCCTCCAGCGCCGCCTCGCCGGACCAGCCTTCCGCGCCGTAGGCCTCGCCCCACTCGTCGTAATTCTCCAGCGCGCCGCGCATGTAGTGCATGGCGTTGATCGAGGAGGAGCCGCCCAGCGTCTTGCCGCGCGGCCAGAACAGTTTGCGGCCGTTCAGGTGCTTCTGCGGCTCGGTCCAGTAGTTCCAGTTGATCTTTTCATCGGTGATCGTGAACTGGAGCAGCATTGGGGTCTTGATATTGGTCTTGTCGTCCTTGCCGCCGGCCTCCAGGACGCAGACCTGATGCTCGCCGCTTTCGCTGAGCCGGTCGGCGAGGACGCAGCCCGCCGAGCCCGCGCCCACGATCACATAGTCGAACGCGTCGCTCATGGCGCGTCTCCGCCGGGCGCGTCTTCGGCCTGCAAGCGCACAGCCTCGCGCGCCAGAATCGCGTCGCGCAGCTCTTCACCGACGGCCTGAAAGCTTTGTTCGATCGGGGATACGTGCTCGGCGATCGCGCGGAACACCGCGTAGCTTTCGCCCGCCATGGCGTCCCAGCTTGGGTCGCCGGCGTTCTGGGCGATCACCACGCCGCGCAAGGTGTCGACCCAGACATACTGGCCGTAAACCCCGGCGGCGAAGAACTCGCCGTTATAGTCTTGCGGCACCCAGAAATGCATCGCGTAGCCCCGGCCTTCATAAGGGGTGGCGCCGGGCTCCTGCCAGGGCGCGTTCGGCGTCGTGGCGGTTTGCGCCCAGCCTTCGGGCAGCAGGCGCGCGCCGTTCCACACCCCGTCCAGCCGAAAAAGCTCGCCCAGGCGCGCAAAGTCGCGCGTCGTCGCCTGCAAGCAGCAATAGCCGATGGCCTGGCCGTCCTCGCCGGGCGTGTTGGTCAGCCAGCTGGCGTCGTGCGTCATGCCCAGCGGGCCCCACAGCTTGTCCTCCACGACGCCGGCCAGGCCCTGCTGACCGTAGACGCCGCGGGCCACCGCGGCGAGCACGTGGGAGTTGGGGCTGGTGTAGTGCTGGTCTTCGCCCGGCTCGCGATTGCGGCGGATCTCGCCGACCATCTCGTCCACGTCGCGGCGCATGATGAAGGCGTTGAAGAAAAGCGGGCGCACATCGCTTTCCCGGTCGGGCGAATACTCCTCCTGGAAGTCCATGCCCGCGCTCATCATCAGCAGATCGTGCAGGCTGGTGTCGCCGTAATCGGTCCCGGCGAATTGCGGGGCGTATTTCGATGCGGGATCGTCCAGGCTGTCGATGCGTCCCTCGTGGATCGCCTGGGCGATGAGGGTCGCCACGAAGCTTTTCGCCACAGACCAGCTTGTGTGGGTGGTGTCCGCATCCGCGCCGTGGAAATAGGCCTCGTTGACCAGCACCCCGTCCTTGAGCACCGCAAAACCGGTCACGCGCGCCCGGGCGAAATAATCGGCCATGTCGCGGGTTTCGCCGGCATAGGCGTAGGTCGCGGGAAGATCCGCTTCGCCGCGCGCCAGCGGCTGCGGGTTCGTCGCCGAAATCGGGGCGCTGGGCAGGATCTCGCCCATGCGCTGGAAGGTCTCGGTGTAGGTTTCCGGATCGTCGAGCGCCGAGATCCGCGCGGGCGAGTATTCCGACCACGGCCGGAAATACCAGGCCGCGAACGCAAGAACCACGATCAGCGCCAGAACTCCGGCTCCGGCTGCAATGCGCTTGAACAAACGCGCCTCCCCTTCGAGCGGCCGGCCGTCTCAATCGCCGCCGGTCCGTAGGGCGACAGTGAACACCTTTCGCGAAGAGAACGGAAGATGCGCGCACCGTCGCCAAGTCCCTCCAATCGAAAGGGGCTTGATCCCGGACCTGAAACCAAATGATATACCATTTGGGAGGAGCGGCGCCGCAGCCGCCTTGAGGAGGAGAAAGCCATGAAGACCCTGATCGCCGCCATGGGGGCTGCGTGCTTCGCCGTTTCGGCCGCCGCAGCACAGGAGCGCCTCAGCTTCGACGATCCTGAAGACGTGCTGGAGATGAACCGCAAGATGGGCTGCTCCACGGTCGATGGAGAAGCCGTAACCTATTACTGGAACGGCTACGCCTTCTCGCGTCGGCAGGGCGAGCGCGATCGGCGCCTGTTCCGCGTCGAGGGCATGAACACGCGCGCCTGCGTTACGGTCGAGCACGAGGAGTACGGCGTCGGCTACAAGCTGGTGAGCCGGGAGTTGCTGCTCTATCTCGATCCGGAGACGAACGAGATTCTGTCCACCTGGGACAATCCGTGGACCGGCGAGACGGTCGACGTGCTCCATGTGGCCAACGATCCGGTCAATTTCGGCCCGAACTACGCCAACGGCCCGCGCGGCCCGGCCCAGTTCCGCGGCCAGGTCCAGGGCGACGACTGGTGGCAGACCATCACCGTGCCGCTTTTCTACCCCAACCCGCTGGCCAGCGAGTTCCAGGCCGAGATCGGCGGGGTCTATCACGCCACCGAGATGTTCAACTATTTCGGTTCGGTGGAGGACCTCACCGATCCCGGCCGCACCACCGCCGACACCGAGGTGGGCTGGGTGCGCCAGTCCGACTGGCTGCCCTGGATGAAGATGCAGGGCCGCGACGGGATCATCTATTTCCACACCGCGGGCACCAAGCTCGACAGCTATGACGAGCTGCCCGACTGGTTCAAGGACGAGATCGACCGGCACTATCCCGAATACCGCACCCCGCCGCCGCTGGACGATGATCGCGAGAACGTCACCAGCTGGATCTATTACCGCGACGTGGCGCGCGGCGACCGCGCGGCGCCCGATCGCAACTGAAGGTGACAGGCTCGGACCGTCCTCGATTGCGGACGGTCCGGGTTGTCACGCAATTGCAACACTGACGCGGCCTCGCGTTCCGCCCCCTAGACGAATAGGGGCATTCAAATGTCAAATGATATATCAATAAACCATATCCGCTGAACAAGGCCGCTCGAACGGCCGGCGGGCAGGCGACAGGACAGCCCGGAGCCACCGGGCCGCAGGGGAGAGTGACAGGTGAAGAAGGTTTCTTTGATGACGTCGGCCGCCGTGCTGGCGATGACCGGCATGAGCGTCTCCGCAGCCTACGGCCAGGACGCAGAGACCGAAGCCGGGGCCGGCGAGACACGGGACGTGATCACCATCACCGCGCGCCGCCGCGAGGAAGGGCTTCTGGAAGCGCCGGTGGCGGTCTCGGCCTTCACCGACGAACAGATCCGTGAACTCAGCATCCAGTCGGTCGACGACGTGGCGCGCTTCACGCCCGGCCTGTCCTTCTCGGCGGCCTTCGGGCGGTCCACCGAACGCCCCGTGGTGCGCGGCCAGTCCAACGTACTCGCCGGCGTGCAGTTCGGCGTGGAATCCGGGACCGCCTACTTCGTCGACGGCGTCTATTTCCCCGCCACCATCCAGAACCTCGATCCCAACGACATCGCGCGCGTCGAGGTGATCAAGGGGCCGCAATCGGCGCTCTACGGGCGCAACACCTACGCCGGCGCGATCAACTTCATCACGCGTGGCGCGGCCGACGAATTCGAAGCCAACGCCTCGATCCGATACGGCAGCTATGACGAGCGCGACCTTTCGGTGCGCGCGGCAGGACCGATCATCCCCGACCGTTTGGGATATTCGGTGTCGGTGCGCGACTATTCCTACGACGGGGAGTGGACCAACACCGTCACCGGTGAAACGGTCGGCTCGCGCGAGACCTTCTCCATCTCCGGCGTGCTGGACTTCACGCCGGACCAGGACTGGGATTTCCGCTTCCGGGTCGGCTACAGCGAGGATGATGACGGTCCGCTGCCGATCTTCCTGCAGGCGGCCGAGGACAATAACTGCGTCCCGGGCTACCGCTCGAACGCCTACTGGCCGTCGGGATCGACGAACGACAACCAGTATTATTGCGGCGTCATCCAGCCCGGGGCCGTGGCGCTGAACACCGCCGCGACGGTGAACCCGCAGCGGGTGGCCGGCGTGCCGGACAATCCCGGCATGTTCTTCCCCGGCTTCCGGGTCGCCACACTGCCCTTCCCGCCCTTCGGCGTCTTTGCCGGCGGCCCGTTCAGCGGTCCCTACGACACGCGCGACGGCACGGCCTTTGACGGGATCGAGCGCGAGCAGACCCTGTTCAGCATGAATTCCAGCTGGGATATCGGCGGCTCGGGTTACGTCGCCAGCTTCCTCGCCGGCTACCGGTCGGAAGACGAATCCCAGGGCTTCGACTCCGACCATTCCGCGGTCAACGTCTTTCACCCCTTCTTCGGCGACGAACCCTTCTTCGCGAACACCGGGCGCAGCGAGGTCGAGGACTATTCACTGGAATTCAAGCTGGAATCGCCCACCGACCGGCGGTTCCGCTGGATGCTCGGCGCGTTCTACTACGACCAGGAAGACACCG
>JBKHAZ010000033.1:0-15525 GCA_046542605.1 Oceanicaulis sp.
GATCACCACGCCGATCGTGGTGAAGATGTCGTGGAAATTATTCAGGAACGGCAGGAGTTCGTCGCTCGGCCGGGCCTGGTCGGCGGGCGGGGTGTCGATCGCAGCCATGTCTCGTCTCCGTGCAAGCCCGCGCAGCTTGCCATGAAGCGCGGCGGAGCGCACGCGAAAGCGGGCATGACCTCAAACCAGGGCGGCGAGGACCGGATGGCTCACCGCATCGCCGAAGCCGGGGATCCACCATCCCGGCGCGCGCCCCGCGAGCTGACCCCGGCCGCTCTCCTGGAGCCGGTGAGGATCGGCTCCGGCGCCGTGGCGGTGCGAAGACACAGAAAAAAAGCCCCGCCGATGCGGCGGGGCTCGTCAATGTCGCCGCACCCCCGGCGATCAGTTCGGGTCGAGGGCGGCTTCATGGTCGTTGCGGATACGCTCAACGGCCTCGGCGGTGCGCTCTGAGGACGCCTCGGCGAGGGTGACCAGAATCTCCACCGATCCGCTCTCGGCGTAGGCTTCGTGCAGAGCGTTGAGAGCCTCGTGCAGCTCAGTCTGCTGCCGCACGAAGACCGGATCGAAATTGACGTCCTCCACCTCGCTCAGCGCGGTCAGCACATCCTGGCCTGCGTCGTCGACCTCCTGCGGCGGCTCCATGCCGAGCCCCGCGGTGTCGATCGCTTCGCGCAGCGACTCCAGCTGGTTTCCATGAGTCTCGGCGATGTCCTCGCCCAACTCACGGATTTCCGACTCACCGCCGCGCTCTGCGGCGATGCGCCCGGCTTCCACAAGAAAGCGATTGGCGTTCGTTATCGCGCGCACATAGGGCTCGGCCTCGCCGTCGAACTCCTCGATCTCGCCGTCGGTCATGCCCAGGACACGCTCGGATACGTCCTGGATCGCGTCCGTGGGCGGCGCGGTCCCCATCCCGGCCTCGGAGTACTCCGAACCGTAGGTGAAGTCGTCGTCCTCCTCCTCCTCGCTCTGGGGCTCGTCCGTTTCCGCGCCCATACCGCGGTCCATGCCGTCTTCCATGCCGCCTTCCATGCGCGCATCAGCGTCGGCGCGACGCTCATCGACGCCCAGGTCGGACTGATCATCGGCCATGCGCCCGTTGGCGGTCGCCATGCCGGAGTTCTCGGTGCGGTCCTCCTCGAACTCGGCGTCGTCACCGGGCTCTTCGGCGCAGGCGGCCAGCGCCAACGCGCTCACGGAGGCTGCGAGCGTGATTGTTCGAAACATGGGCGCTCTCCTTTCGACGGGTGGTTCGCTTCGTTACGCTTGGGCCCCGGAGAGGTTCCACGCCGGCGCCCGCCGCCAGCGCGGGCCTTTCCCTATTCGCCGTCGACGGCGGCGCCGTAATTGGCGCTGATGCGCTCCAGCGCTTCACCGGCGGCGTCGCTGGCTTCGCTGGCGAAACGCGTCAGGGCCTCGGCCTCGCCCGTGGTTTCGAACGCGTTGTGAAGCGCAGCCAGTTCGGTATGAATCTGGGTCTGCTGCTGCAGGAAGGCGGAGTCGAACGTCGTTTCGCCGGCCGCGCCCAGATTGTCCAGGAGCCCCTGACGGCGCCCTTCGAGCTCAGCAGGCATGTCGTAATCGAGATCAGCCTCGGTAACGGCTGTTTCCAGTGCGTCCTGCTGCGCCTCATGCTCGGACGCGATCATTTCGCCCAGCTCTTGAATCTCCGGCGAATTGCCGCGCTCGGCGGCCATGCGCCCGGCCTCGATCTGGTACATGTTGGCCAGATACGCGTTGCGAACATAGGTTTCCGGGTCGCCCGTCAGACCGGCGACCCCGCCGGAGACAGTCCCCACCACCACGGAGGCCGCGTCCTGCACCGCGTTCACGACCGGGTTTTGGCCCAGATCGTCATTGTCGGGGTTTTCGTCGCCTTCGGTGTAGCGCATGCCCTCGGCATCATCGCCGTCCATGGCGCCGTCGGCGTCATTCCACGCCTCTTCGGTCTCTTCACCAGCCTCGTCGGCGGTCTCTTCAATCTCTTCGCCGGTGGCGTTCATCGCCTCGCCGGTTTCGTCCGCGGCGTCCTCGGAGGCCTCTTCGGTTTCAGCGCCTTCCTCGGCGCAGGCGGCGAGCGCAAGCGCGCTGGTGGAAAGCAATAAAGCAATCGTGCGGGTCATACAGGGCTCCCTCAGAACAAAGCGTTCCGCTGCGTTACGCCTGAGAGGGTTCGCAGGTTCCGCTGCGCTGTACCGCGCCGCAGCAAGCCTGAACGGTCAGACCACCCCCAACCGCTTGCCGACCTTGGTGAACGCGTCCACCGCCTGGTCGATCTGTTCAGGGGTATGGGCCGCGCTCATCTGGGTGCGGATGCGCGCCTTGCCTTTGGGCACGACCGGATAGAAGAAGCCGATCACATAGACCCCCTCCTCCATGAGCGCGTCAGCCATTTTCTGGCTTAGCGCGGCGTCGCCCAGCATGACCGGGATGATCGGGTGCTCGCCAGGCAGAAGCTCGAACCCGGCCTCGCTCATGCCCGTGCGGAAGCGCCTGGCGTTGTCGAACAGCCGTGCGCGCAGATCGTCGCCGGCTTCGACCATGTCCAGCGCCTTCAGGCTTGCGCCTGCGATCGCAGGCGCCAGCGAGTTGGAGAATAGATACGGCCGCGAGCGCTGGCGCAGCATGTCGACGACCGATCTCTTCGCCGCAGTGAACCCGCCCATGGCCCCGCCCAGCGCCTTGCCCAGCGTGCCGGTGATGATGTCGATCCGGCCCATGACGCCGCAATGCTCCGGCGTGCCGCGCCCCGTCGCGCCCATGAAGCCGTGGGCGTGGCAATCGTCGACCATGGTCAGCGCGTCGTACCTGTCGGCGAGGTCGCAAATTGTCGGCAAATTGGCGATATAGCCGTCCATGGAGAACACGCCGTCGGTGACGATCAGAATCGTGCGCGCGCCGTCTTCGCGCGCCTGTTTCAGCTGCGCCTCCAGATCGTCCATGTCGGAATTGGCGTAGCGGTAGCGCTTCGCCTTGCACAGGCGCACTCCGTCGATGATCGAAGCGTGATTGAGCGCGTCGGACACGATGGCGTCCTCCGGACCCAGCAGCGGTTCGAACACGCCGCCATTGGCGTCGAACGCGGCCGCATACAGGATCGCGTCTTCGGTCCCGCAGAACGCCGCGATGCGACTCTCCAGCGCCTTGTGCACCTCCTGAGCGCCGCAGATGAAGCGCACGGACGCCACGCCGTAGCCGTAACGGTCGAGCGCGGTCTTCGCCGCTTCGATCAGCTCGGGCCGGTTGGCGAGTCCCAGATAATTATTGGCGCAGAAATTCAGCACATGGCGCTCGCCCCCGTCGGTCCCACGCACGTCGATTTCCGAGAATTGCTGCGAGGTGATGGTGCGCTCGCGCTTGTAGAGCCCGTCGGCCTCGATCTCCTTCAGGGTCTCGTCGAGACGGTCGTAAAAGGTCTGCGACATGGGGGCGCTCCGGTTTGCTCGTGTCCGGGCGCGAGATAGCCGAGGCGGACGCTCGGGGCAAATGCGGGACGCGCTTTATTCTGGGGGGGCCTTCAAGGCTGGCCGGCGGACTTTGTCGGCCAGCCCGCACCTCGGGATGAGGATGATAGAGACCTGGGAACACCCCTCGTGCTGAGGAGTCGTTTTGGAAGAAAAAGCCTCGAAGACCGCCCGGACGGCCCGCTTGCCCTAAATCCCCACCAACACCCCGCCGACCTTGCCGCGCTCCACATGGCGGTGCGCCTCGGCGGCCTCCTCCAGCTCATAGACCCGGTCGATCAGCGGGTTCAGCGCGCCGTCCACCAGCGCGCGCGTGACGTCCCAGACCGCCTGGGCGCGTTGGGCCGCGGTGAGGCGATATACGAAAACCGGCTGAATGCGCGCGTTCTTGAACATCAGATCGTAAAACTTCAGCTCCGGCGTCTTCTCCGCCTCCGAGCCGTAGCTGGCGATGATCCCGTGTTCGGCGATGATCTCGGCGCTGACCGGCAGATTGGCGCCGAACTCCACCTCGACAATATGGTCCACCCCGGCCCCGGACGTCGCGGCGCGCACCGCTTCGGCCACATCCTGATGGGTGTAGTCGATCGCTTCGTCCGCTCCGGCGGTGAGCGCGGCCTCGGCCTTTTCAGGACTTGAAACCGTGGCCAGAACCTGCCCGGCGCCCGCCCACTTCGCCAGCTGGATGGCGGTATGGCCCACCATGCCCGCCCCGCCGGTGACGAGGATCCGCTTGCCCTTCACCGCAAGGCCGCAGAACAGGGCGCGATGGGCCGTGAGGGCCGGAACGCCGAGACAGGCGCCGGCCTCGAAGCTCACCGGGTCGGGAAGCGGGGCTGCGTATTCGGCGGGAAGAACGCAAACCTCCGCGCACGTCCCGCCAGCGCGCAGATAAGCCGCATTGTAAAGCCAGACGCGCTCGCCGATGCGGCTCGGATCGACGCCCGCGCCCACCGCCTTGATCACGCCGGCCCCATCGGAATGGGGGATCTGGCGCGCCACGCTCATCGCGCCGCGCGCGCCGGAGCGCTGCTTCACGTCGCTGGGATTGACGCCGGACACCTTCACATAGACCGCAACCTCGCCGGGTCCCGGCGCCGGTTCGGCGATTTCGCCCAGGGTGAGCACGTCCTCGGCCGGGCCTTGGTCCTCATACCAGATCGCGCGCATGCAGCCCTCCCTTGTTTGCGGCGAGGGTTGCGCGGCGTGGCGCGATTGTCGAGAGGGGCTGAATTCCCGGACGAGCCCGAAGGGCGATGATCCGGGACCTCTCATAGAAGAAACGCCCATCCTTCAAAAAAATCCCGGCTCTGCGCCGCTTCGCGGCTTGGCCGGGAATTCAGGACCGGTCCTTGCGCTCCTCGACCATCTTGTCGATCGAGACCTTGAGCCGGGTGAAGAAAATCGTGTTCACCACCCCCAGCGCCCCGGTGACCAGCAGGGTGATTCCGAACGCCAGCTGCAATCCGCCCTCGCCAAGACGCCCCGACGCCAGTAGCGCGCCGAGAATGGCCAGCAGGCCGAAGGCGGGGATGAGAAGACGGGGGAGTTTCATGGGACGAAATCAAACGATCAGGGGGCCGAATTTCCGCGGCGACGCCATTCCCCTCGCCCCTCCCCGAGGGGAGAGGGTAAGGGTGAGGGCTGCGGCGCCAGGCTGGCGCAGCCGCTCGTGCGGGCTGCAACGCACCTCCTCATCCTTACCTTCTCCGCCTTGGTCAAGGGGGAGAAGGGGACAGGGGCGCCGCCTCCTGATCACCGCCCGGCTTTCCAGCTGAAGCGTCAACCAGCCGATCCCAAAGGCTCAGCCCGGCCAAACCCGCCCTGAGCAGGACCCCGGCGATGCGCGGGCTTGCCGACAAAGCATGGGGCTCCACCAGCCCTCATGAGCCGGGCGGAGCGCCCGGGCTGCGAAAATCGCTTACCACCACGTCTCCGGCTTCGCCTTGAAGCTCGCCGCGTCCTCGACGGCCGCGCCCACCTTGAACATCGTTTCTTCGTCGAGCGCCTTGGTGATCACCTGCAGGCCCAGCGGCAGACCTTGCGCGTCGAGCCCGGCGGGCACCGAGAGGGCCGGCACGCCAGCGATGTTGGCGGTGACGGTGAAGATGTCGTTGAGATACATCTCAATCGGATCGGCCTTGGCTTTGGACCCGATGGCGAACGCCGCGCTGGGCGTGGTGGGCGTGAGGATCGCATCGACCTTTTCGAAGGCCCGGTTGAAGTCTTCGAGGATCTTCCGGCGCACTTTCAGGGCCTTGAGATAATACGCGTCGTAATACCCGGCGCTCAGCACATAAGTGCCGATGAGAATCCGGCGCTGGACTTCGTTTCCGAAACCCGCCGCACGCGTCTTCTCATAGGTGTCGATGAGGTCCTCGCCCTCCACCCGCGCGCCGTAACGCATGCCGTCATAGCGCGCCAGGTTCGAGGAGGCTTCGGCGGGCGCGATGATGTAATAGGCCGGAAGCGCGTATTTGGTCATGGGCAGCGAGATGTCGACGATCTCGCAGCCGGCGGCCTTGAGCCATTCCACGCCCTGGCTCCAGAGCGTCTCGATCTCGCCCGGCATGCCGTCCATGCGGTATTCCTTGGGCACGCCGATGCGCAACCCCTTCACAGACTGGCCGCACGCCTCGACCCAGTTTGGAACCTCGCCGGGATAGGAGGTGGAGTCCTTGGGGTCGTGGCCGCTCATCACCTGGGTCAGCAGGGCGGAATCCTTCACCGTCTTGCCGAAGGGGCCGGGATGGTCCAGCGAGCTCGCGAACGCCACCACGCCCCAGCGCGAGCAGCGGCCATAGGTGGGCTTCACGCCCACAAGCCCGGTGAACGCGGCCGGCTGGCGGATCGAGCCGCCGGTGTCGGTGCCCGTGGCGCCGTAGGAGATTCCCGCCGCAAGCGCGGCCGCCGAGCCGCCGGACGAGCCGCCGGGCACCAGCCTGTCATCCGAACCCCTGGCCCGCCACGGATTGACCACGGGGCCGGTGTTCGCGGTCTCGTTCGACGAGCCCATCGCGAATTCGTCCATGCTGGTCTTGGCGAAAAACACCGCGCCCGCGTCCCAAAGATTCTGCGACACGGTGGACTCGTATTCGGGTTTGAAGCCGGCGAGGATGTTGGAACTCGCCGTCGTGGTGACGCCCTTGACCGCGAACAGATCCTTCATGGCGATCGGCGCGCCTTCCAGAAGGCCGCCCTCGCCTTTCGCGATCTTCGCATCGGAGGCTTTCGCCATGTCCACGGCGCGCGCGCCGTCGATTACGGTGAAGGCGTTGAGCGCCCCTTGCGCGGCCTCGGCGGCCGACACCGTGGCTTCGGCGAGCTCCACCGCGGTGAAGTCTTTCGCCTTCAGCCCGGACAGCGCTTCGGTGAGGGAGAGCGAAGAAAACTCGGTCATTGTCTATTCCACGCTCTTGGGGACCACGAAGAAGCCTTCCTCGGCCTTCGGGGCGTTCTTCAGGATCGCGTCGCGCTTGCCGCCGTCGGTCACGGCGTCCTCGCGCAGGGGCAGCTTGGTGGGGGCCGCCGTGGTCATCGGCTCCACGCCGTCCACGTCCACCTCGTTCAGCTGCTCGACCCAGTCGAGAATGCCGTTGAGTTCATTGGTCAGCGCGTCGAGCCGGTCGGCGGGCTCGGCGATGCGCGCCAGCTTGGCGATGCGGCGCACGTCGTCTTTGGTGACGGACATGGGGCGGAGCTCCAAAGGAGAGAGAAATCGTCAGCGCGCGGCTTACCAACGGGCGGAGAGGCGCGCAAGCGGCGGGGTGGGCGGCGAGCCTTTTCATAGCGCCCGCACAGGCGTACACCGCGCCCCATGCTGATGCTCCACCCCGCCCATCTGCCCGAAGGCCCGCTCATGGCGGTCGATCCCGGCGACAAGACGCTGGGGATCGCCGTGTGCGACGCAAAGCGCACCACGGTCACGCCCGTCACCACGATCCAGCGGGTGAAATTCACGCCCGACGCAGAGGCGCTGCTGAAGCTCTACGACGCGCGCAAGTGCGCCGGGCTCGTCGTCGGCCTGCCCCTGCACATGGACGGCGGGGACGGCAAGCGGGCGCAGAGCGCGCGCAGTTTCGTGACGAACCTTTTGCGCCTGCGCGATCTGCCGGTCGCTTATCAGGATGAGCGCCTGTCCACCTTTGCGGCCACCGAGGCGCTGATCGAGGCGGGCGTGAAGCCGGGCGCGCGCAAGGATTACGTGGACGCCCAGGCCGCCGCGGTGATCCTTGAGGCCGCGCTTCTGCGCATCAAGGACGGCGCGCCGCGCTTCGGCGGTGACGGGAACGCCCCGCTTTGAACGCGGTCGCCTCCGCCCTCATCCCGATCTTCGGCGTGATCGCGCTGGGGTGGGCCCTGCGCCGATCGAATCTGGTGCGCGCCGATCTCTGGCCGGGCATCAACCGGCTGAGCTATCAGGCGCTCCTGCCGGCGTTATTGTTCTCCACGATCTCCACCGCCCGGATCGAAGGCGCGGATACGACCGCGTTTCTTCTGGCCGCCACGCTCGGCTTCATCGCCATGGGCGCGGTCTCTCTGGCGTTCATAGCCTTGCCCGTCGACGGGCCGGCCTTCACCAGCCTGTTTCAGGGCGGCGTGCGCTGGAACGGCTTCGTGCTGCTGGCCCTGACCGCCGCAGCCTACGGCCCGGACGGCGCGGCGCTCACCGCGCTGGTGTTCGCGCCCACCGTGCCGATCATCAACGTGATGTGCGTGGCGGTGCTCACGATCTGGGGCGTGAGCGGCAAGACGCCGAATTTCGGCCGCGTCGCCGGGCGCATCGTCACCAACCCGCTCATCATCGGCTGTCTCCTCGGCGCGGCGGCGAACGCGCTGAACCTCTTCCAGACCGGCCCGGTCGCCGACACCGCGGCGCTCGCGGGACGCGCGGCTCTGCCGCTGATCCTGCTGGCGATCGGGGCCGGCCTTGATTTCTCGGCGCTGAAGGCTCGCCCCGCCCTGCTCAGCCTGTCGGTGAGCCTTAAACTCGTCGCAGCGCCGCTGGTGTTTTACGGGCTCGGTCTCGCCCTCGGCGTGGAGGGGCTCGCCCTGGTCATCCTCACCGCCATCGGCGCGACGCCGGGCGCGGCGGCGTCCTACGTGCTGGCCAGCGAGATGGGCGGCGACGCCCGGCTCATGGCGGGCCATGTCACTGCGACGACGCTGCTCGCCTTCATCGCCATGCCGTTCTGGATCTGGGTCGCCGGGGGATGACGGGTCAGATCCTTTCCGCCTTCTGGCCGGTCTTCGCAGTGATCGCGGCCGGTTATGCCGTGCGCGCCTCCGGCTATCTGCCGCGAGCGTTCTGGCGCGGCGTCAATGCGGTGAACCACCGCCTGCTCCTGCCCGCCTTTCTGTTCGCGCTTCTGGCCGGGGCGGACCTGTCCCATCCCGGCGCGGCGCGCATCGCGCTCGCCTCCGCCGCCGCGTCGCTCGTCCTGCTCGCGCTCGGCCTTCTGACCGCCTCCCGGCTGCGGCGCGGCGCCGGAGCCGCGGTCACGGCCGTCGCCGTGCAATGGAATTTCGTGCTCACACTCGCCCTCGTTCAGCGTCTGGCCGGGCCGGACGCCCTGGGGCTCGCCGCAGCCGCCGTCGCGCCGGGCGTGCTGATCGGCGCGGCGATCACGGTCACCGCCTTCGCACGGGCCGACGGGACGGCGCTGACAGGCGCGCTCAAGCGCATGGCGCGCGACCCGCTGGTGCTCGCGGGCCTCGCCGGGCTGACGGCGAACATGGCGGGGCTGGGCGCAGCGCCGGCGATCTTCACGCCGCTTGAGATGATCGGCGCGGGCGCCCTGCCGGTGATCCTTCTGGCCATGGGCGCAGGGCTGGACTTCCCCGCGCTGAAGGGCCGGTCCGCGCCGCTGGCCGGCGGCGCGATCCTTCGGTGCCTGGCCGGACCCGCCGTAAGTCTTGGCGCCGCGGCGGCCTTCGGCCTTGGCGGAGACGGCGCGCTTATCCTTGCAATCGCCGGTGCGGCGCCCTCGGCCGCCTTCGTTTACGCCGTGGCCGCCGATTTCGATGTGGAGACCGGCCTGACCGCCGGCCTGATCACCCTCACCGTGCTTTTGAGCGCCGCGATCTCGCCGCTCGCCGCCGCCATCGCGCTGTCTCTGTAGTTCCGCTTCCGTCCGCCGCTTGCCGCAGGGCGCGCACGCGCCTATACCGCGCCCCGCACCGGAGACTTGCGAGGTGAGATGAGCCGCGCCGGGTTCGCCTACGACTTTCCCCATACCAGCCTCTTGGGCGTCGGGGCGCTCAATCCGCTGGACGTGGCGATGATCTTCGAGCGGGCGGGCGCGCATTTCGACGCCGCGCGCGACAAGGCCGGCCATGGGCGCACGCTGGACGGGCTGGCCATGGTCAACCTGTTCTTCGAGAACTCCACCCGGACTCTGGCGAGCTTCGAGATCGCCGCCAAGCGCCTGGGCGCCGAGGTGATCAATTTCGCCGCCGGCGCGGCCAGCATCGCCAAGGGCGAGTCGCTCGCAGACACCGCGCTCACCTTGAACGCCATGAACCCGGACGTGCTCGTGGTGCGCCACAAGGCCGCCGGCGCAGCCGATTATTTTGCAAGAGTCACCGGAGCCAGCGTCATCAATGGCGGGGACGGGGCGCACGAGCATCCCACCCAGGCGCTTCTGGACGCCTTCACCCTCACCCGGCGCTGGGGCGAGGTGGGCGGCAAGCGCATCGCCATCGTCGGCGACATCCTGCACAGCCGGGTGGCGCGCTCGAACGTGTCGCTGCTCAATCTTCTCAACGCCGAGGTGCGCCTGTGCGGCCCGGCGACGCTCTTGCCCGCCGACGCCGATCGATGGGGCGTTCAGGTCTTCCACGATCTCGACGAGGCGGTCGAGGGCTGCGACGCGGTCATGGCGCTGCGCATCCAGAAGGAGCGCATGAGCGGCGGCCTGATCCCCACCGACCGAGAGTACGCCGCCCTGTACGGCCTCAACCACCACCGGCTGGAGCGCGCCGCGCCGGACTGCCTGGTTATGCACCCCGGTCCAATGAATCGCGGCGTCGAGATCGACGGCGCACTCGCTGACGACGTTGACCGGGCGGTGGTCCTGGAGCAGGTCGAGGCGGGTGTGGCGGTGCGCATGGCGGTGCTCGAGCTGATCACCGGACGGTCTCCGAACCGACGCTATGAAGACGCGCAGGACGGGTTGGAGGATGGGGCATGAGGCTGCTCACCAACGCCCGCCTGATCGATCCCGCCTCCGGTCATGACGGGCCCGGCGCCATGCGCGTCCGCGACGGCCTGATCATCGAAATCGCCGAGGAACTGCAGCCGCGCGACGGCGAGACGGTGCATGATCTTCAAGGCGCGGCCCTGGCGCCGGCGCTGATCGATTTGCGCTGCCGTGCGAAACCTGGCGCCGGGGGCGCGGCCGGGCTCGACGCCACCGCGCGCGCCGCGGCCGCCGGCGGGGTCGGAACTGTGGTCCTCGCCCCGGACAGCGGGCCGGGGCTGTCGCACCCGGAAGATTTCGCCTCCATCGAAACCGCCGCGCTCACAAGCCCCGTGAGGCTCCTTCCGTCCGGGCTTGCGGTCGACTCAGCAGGAGAAATGGGCGAGATCGGGCTGATGCTGCGCGCCGGCGCCGGCCTCATCGGCGACGGCGGCGCGGCGATCGCCGACACGCGTCTGGCCCGCCGGATCCTCGCCTACGCCTCGACTTTCGACGCCTGGGTGTCGTTGCGCGCCGAAGATCCGCATCTGGCGCGCGGAACCTGCGCCCATGAAAGCGACCTCGCCATGCGCCTCGGCCTGCCCGCCCGTCCCGGCTCCGGCGAACGCATGGCGGTGGAGCGCGGCGCGGCGCTGTGCGAGCTGACCGGCTCGCGGTTGATGTTCGACCGGATCACCACGGCTGAAGCTCTGGCCGCCCTCGCCGCGGCCCGGGCGCGCGGACTTGAGCTTGCGGTCACGGCCCCGGTGACGCATTTCATTTTCAACGAGGTCGACGCCGGCGGCTTCGACGCACGGTTCCGGCTGGAGCCGCCTTTGCGCTCGGAAACCGACCGACTTGCGCTCATCAAGGCCCTGGCGGACGGCGATATCGACGCGGTCGTATCCGATCACCACGCCAGCACCGGCGAAGCCAAGGCCCATCCCTTCCCGGAGACCGAAGCCGGCTCGGCCAATCTCGAAGCCTTGCTGCCGGCTCTGTGCACGCTGGCTGCAGACGGGCGGGTCAGCCTGATCGACGCCTTGCGCCCGGTCACCAGCGGCCCGGCCGATCTGCTGGGCCTCGATCAAGGCCGGCTGGAGCCCGGCGCCCCGGCCGACCTGGTGGCGTTCGATCCTGAAGCGCCGGTCGTTTACGGCCGTGGCGGGCTCGCCTGTACTGCGTCCAGCGCCTTTGAAAACCGGCGCCTGTTCGGCCGGACCTTGATCACGATCATCGAAGGCGCGATCATCCATCAACCTGAACGCTAGGGGGCGCGTCGTGGACGCACTGATATTCGGGCTCGCGCTCGCGGGCGGCTATCTGTTCGGCTCGGTCCCCTTCGGCCTGGTGCTTACGCGCATGGCCGGGCTGGGGGATATCCGAAAGATCGGCTCCGGCAATATCGGCGTCACCAACGTGCTGCGCACCGGCCGCAAGGATCTGGCCGCGCTCACCCTTGTGCTGGACAGCGGCAAGGCGGGTCTGGCGTGCCTCCTGTTCTGGGGGCTGGCGTCCTATGAGGCCGGCCTCGTTGCAGGCGGCGCGGCGTTTCTGGGTCATTGCTATCCGGTGTGGCTGAAGTTCAAGGGCGGCAAGGGCGTGGCCACGTTTCTCGGCGTTTTGCTGGCTGCGGCCTGGCCGGTGGGGCTGCTGACCTGCGCCACCTGGCTGGGGACCGCGCTCCTGTTTCGCATCTCCAGCCTCGCCGCCCTCGTCTCGGCGCTGGCCGCGCCGCTCGTGTGCCTGGCCTTCGCCCGCCAAGAGGCGGCGCTCTTGGCGATCTTCCTGGCCGCTCTGATCTACTGGCGCCACCGCAGCAATATCGACCGGCTGATGAAGGGCGAGGAACCCATGATCGGGGCGAAGAAGACGTGAAGCGCATAAGCCTGAGCGAAACCGGAAGGCTGGACTGGCTCAGGCTGGCGCGCACCCACGGCGTGGGCCCCGTCACCTTCGCGAAACTGATCGAGCGCTATGAAACCCCCGCCGCCGCGATCGAGGCGCTGCCGCGCCTTGCCGCGCGGGGCGGTCGCGCCAAGCCGTTGCGCCCGGTATCGCGCGCGGACGCCGAGCGCGAGCTTAAGCGGCTGGCCGAGCTTGGCGGACGCCTCGTTTGCGCGTGTGAGTCCGGCTTCCCCGCGGGTTTGGCGGTCCTCGATCCGCCGCCGCCGGTGATCTCGGTCCTGGGGCCGCTGGATCCCGACGCAAGCCCGGCCTGCGCCATCGTCGGCGCGCGCAACGCGTCGGCCATCGGCGTGCGCTTCGCGGGCGATCTGGCGCGCGAACTTGGCGCGCGCGGCGTCACTGTGGTGTCCGGCCTCGCCAGAGGGATCGACGGCGCGGCCCACGCCGCCTCACTGGAGACCGGCACGATCGCCGTGATCGCCGGCGGGCTCGGCCGCATCTACCCGCCTGAACACGCCGAGCTGCAGCGCGCGATCGCCCGGCAAGGCCTGGTTGTCAGCGAGACCACCCCCGACCATGTGGCCCAGGCGCGTGATTTTCCGAAACGCAATCGCCTGATCGCCGGGCTGTCGCACGGCGTCGTCGTCGTTGAGGCGGCCGAGCGCTCCGGTTCGCTCATCACCGCCCGGCTCGCCGGCGAGCAGGGGCGCGAAGTCATGGCGGTGCCCGGCTCGCCGCTTGATCCTCGCGCGCGCGGCGCAAACAGGCTTCTGCGCGACGGTGCGGCGCTGGTCGAAAACGCCGATGACGTGATCGCCGTGCTGGAGAATGCGCGTCGGCCCGCGTTCGAGGAGCCCGGCGGGTCCGATTATCAGGACGAAGCGCCCGATCCCGCCATGCTGGAAGAGGAAGCCGACCGCATCCGCGAACAGATCGCCGGCCTGCTCACCACCGCCCCGGTGAGCCGCGACGAGCTCGCCCGGATCACCGGCGCGCCGGCGCGCTCGGTTCTTGCAGCGCTCATCGAGCTGGAGCTCGCGGGGCGGTGCGCCCTGGCGCCGAACGGCATGGTCTACGCGGCTTATCCCGAAGACTAGGGGTCGCCGAAGGGAAACGGGATCACCGGCGGTTCACCGTAAAATCTCGGCGCGCCGTCGGCGACCAGCCTGCATTCCTGCTCGACCAAGCGTGAAGCCGCCGCCAACATGATGCTTGAATTGTGCAGGTCGGATACATGGGCGAAGTGCGCCATCGACGCCAGCATCTCTATGAGGTAGCCGGCTGCTTCCCTCGGCTCGGCCGGCTCGGTCATGCGATCTAGCGGGTCTCTGGACATGCGTTCTTGCCGATTGAAGACAACCATTAAGGGTGGTGTATCAAGATGCACGCATAGATGCAAGTTCGGCGCGCCATGTTGACAGGGTTGCGGGCCGTAGCCACCTTCCGCCCTCTTCGCACCCGCAGCGCCGCCGCCGGGTGCGCCCCATTGGTCAGGTCACCCCTCCATGAACGTCGTCGTCGTCGAATCGCCCGCCAAGGCCAAGACCATCAACAAGTATCTCGGCTCGGACTACACCGTGCTGGCGAGCTTCGGCCATGTGCGCGACCTGCCGGCCAAGGACGGATCGGTGCGCCCCGATGACGACTTCGCCATGGAATGGACGATCGATTCGAAATCGCAGCCGCGCATCAAGGCGATCGCGGATGCGCTGAAAGACGCCGACACGCTCATCCTCGCCACCGACCCCGATCGCGAAGGCGAGGCCATTAGCTGGCACTTGCTGGAGGCGCTGCAGAAGCGCCGCGTCCTGAAGGACAAGCGCATACAGCGCGTGGCGTTCAACTCCATCACCAAGCGCTCGGTGAGCGAAGCCATGAACCAGCCGCGCGAGCTGGATATGGAGCTGGTGGAGGCGTATCTGGCGCGCCGCGCGCTTGATTATCTGGTGGGCTTCACCCTGTCCCCGGTGCTGTGGCGCAAGCTGCCGGGCGCGCGCTCGGCGGGCCGGGTGCAGTCGGTCGCCCTGCGCCTGATCACCGAGCGCGAAGGCGAGATCGAGCGCTTCGTCTCCGAGGAATACTGGTCGCTGGACGCCATGGTGAAGGCCGAGGGCGCGAGTGATCTCTTCAAGGCGCGCCTGTCGCGCTATGAAGACAAGAAAGTCACCAAGATGACCATCGGCGACGAGGCGACCGCACGCGCCGCCGAAGCCGCCGTGAAAGCCGCCGACTTCACCGTGGCGAGCGTCGAGGCCAAGCCCGCCAAGCGCCACCCCTCTCCGCCCTTCACCACCTCGACGCTGCAGCAGGAGGCCGCGCGCAAGCTGGGCTTCGACGCCGCGCGCACCATGCGCACCGCGCAGCGCCTTTATGAAGGCGTGGAGATCGGCGGCGAGACGGTAGGCCTCATCACCTATATGCGGACCGACGGCGTCTCCATGGACGGCGGCGCCATCGCCGAAGCGCGCGGCGTGGTGAAGAATGACTACGGCGCCGACTATGTGCCGGAGGTCCCGCGCAAATACTCCTCGAAGGCCAAGAACGCCCAGGAGGCCCACGAGGCGATCCGCCCCACGAGCTTTTCGCGCATGCCCGGCTCCATGCGGCTCGACGGCGACCAGGCCCGGCTCTACGAGCTGATCTGGAAGCGCGCCGTGGCGAGCCAGATGGAAAGCGCACGCTTTGATCGCACCATCATCGATCTGGAAAGCGCCGACAGGACGCTGGGCCTTCGCGCCACCGGCCAGGTGCAGACCTTCGCCGGCTTCCTGGCGCTTTATCAGGAAGGCCGCGACGACGAGGAGGCCGAAGGCGAAAGCCGCCTGCCCCACGTCAACAAGGGCGCGTCCGCCAAGGCCGACAAGGTCATGGCCGAGCAGCACTTCACCAGCCCGCCGCCGCGCTTCACCGAAGCCACGCTGGTGAAGAAGCTGGAAGAGCTGGGCATCGGCAGGCCGTCCACCTACGCC
>JBKHAZ010000296.1:0-2806 GCA_046542605.1 Oceanicaulis sp.
GCGGCGCGGTTCTTGTTGTCGGTGGAGGCCTCAACGATGATCCCGACGCCGGCCGGGCCGAACCCCTCGTATCGGATGTCGAAATATTCCTCGACATCGCCGCCGGACGCCTTGGAGATCGCGCGCTCGATATTGTCCTTGGGCATGGACTGGCCCTTGGCGTTCTGCACCGCCAGGCGCAGACGCGGATTCATGTCCGGGTCCGGGCCGCCCATCTTGACCGCGACCATGATCTCTTTCGAGAGCCGCGAGAACAGCTTGGCCCGGGCCTTGTCCTGACGGCCCTTGCGATGCTGGATGTTCGCCCATTTCGAGTGGCCGGCCATGTTCGAAGACCTCCTAAGCGACGGCGCGGAGCGCGTTGCGGCCGGGCCGCGCGCGCGAAGGCGGGCGTTCTAACCCAGTATGGAGCCGCGGGCAAAGCCCTCGCGCGGCTTTGCGTCCGGCTTGAAAGCGTGGCAATCAGACGAGCCCCGCCGCACCGCTCCGGACCCGACCATGACCGTCATCGCCGTGATCCCCGCCCGCTACGGCTCCACCCGCTTTCCCGGCAAGCCGCTGCACGAGATCGCTGGCGTGCCGATGGTCGAACGTGTTCGCCGGCTCGCCGTCGCTGCGCCGTCGATCGACCGGGTGCTGGTCGCCACCGACGACGACCGGATCCGGTCCGCGGTGGAAGGGTTCGGCGGCGAGGCGGTGATGACGCCGGACACCTGCCGCAACGGGACCGAACGCGCCTATGAGGCGGTCAAGACCTTCGCCCATGACGGCGACGTGATCGTCAATTTGCAGGGCGACGCCCCGCTGACGCCGCCCTGGGTGATCGACGCGGCGGCGAAGGCCATGGCCGACGATCCTGCACTCGCGCTCGCCACCCCGGCCACCGCGCTCGCCGAGGACGCCTACGCCAAGCTCGCCAGCGCCAAGGCGGCCGGCGAGGTGGGCGGCACGACGGTGGTGTTCGACCGGTTCATGAACGCGCTCTACTTCTCCAAGGCGATCATTCCGTTCCGCCGCGAGGATGCGGGCGTGCCCGTCTACAAGCATATCGGGCTCTACGCCTATCGTTTCAGCGCGCTGAAACGCCTTGTCGCGCTGGAGCCCTCCCCGCTGGAGCGCACCGAAAGCCTGGAGCAGCTGCGCGCGCTGGAGAACGGGATCCCGATCCGCATCGTCCTGACCGAGTATCGCGGCCGCACGCCCTGGAGCGTGGACTCTCCGCGCGACGCCGAGATCGCCGCCGAGATCGTCGCGCGCGAAGGGGAGATCGTTTAGCCATGCTGCTGATTCTGGCGCGCCACGGCAACACGTTCGGCCCCGGGGACACCCCGGTCTGGGTGGGCGCCAATGAGGATCTCGAACTTGTCGAAAAAGGCCTGGATCAATCGCGCGCCATCGGTGAAGCGCTGAACCGCGCCGGGATCGTGCCGGACCGCGTACTCGCCGGCCCGCTGAAGCGCACGCGCATCGGCGCTTCGCTCGCCGCCGAGCAATGCGGATTTTCCGGCGATATCGAGATCGACGACCGGCTCAAGGAGATCGATTACGGGGTGTGGGGCGGCCGGTCCGACGCCGAAATCGCAGACCGCTGGGGCACCTCCGCCATCGAAGCCTGGCGCGAGCGCTCGATCCCGCCCGCCGGCGCCGGCTGGTCGCCCGCCCCGTCCACGATCGCCGCCAACGCGCGCGCGGTCTACGACGCCGTGACGCGCGAGCGCGCCGCCGGCCATGTCGTGCTTCTGCTCACGTCCAACGGAATCCTGCGATATTTTCACGCGCTGCTGGCGGGCCCGGACGCTCCGCTTGAAAACGCCAAGGTGAAGACCGGCCACATGGGCGCGGCGCGGGTGCAAGGCTCCGGCGCGGATCTGATCTGCTGGAACGAGCCCCCGGACGGCGCGTCGGCGTTGCTGTCGGCGGGGCGTCCGTGAGCGGGGCGCGCGCGGTTCGCATCTACACCGGCGCAGTGTTCTTTCTCTTCGTCGCGATCAGCGGCCTGTTCATGGCTGCCGGCGGGCTGGGCTTGGCCGCGTCGGCGGGCATGATCGGCCTTCTCTGGTCGCCGATGCTCGCCTGGCCGGCGCTTGAAGCGCTGCGCCGCCCGCCTCCGGCGCTGGTTCTGTTCGCCCTGTTCGTCGTCTGGGCGGCAATCAGCCTGTCCTGGTCGCCCTATGACCGGCCGGACCAGGCGCTGAAACTGCTGCTCCTGACCCCGCTCTTCGTGCTCTTTCCTTACGGCGTGAGCCGGCTCGACGCGCGCCGGCGCGAGCGCTTCGCCGCGTTCGCCATCATCGTGCTTTCATTGACGGGCGTCTATTTCGCGATCGAGGCGCTGCTCGGCGCGCCCCTCGCCACGGCGGTGAAGATCGCCGAGGGGGCGCCTCCGCCCGAGGCGCGGATCCTGGCCATGCGCACCATTTCGCGCGGGGCGAGCGCCTTCGTCCTGGCCGCCGGTCCCGCGGCGCTGTTCCTCTGGCTTCATCGCAGACGCCTGGCGGCGGGCGCGCTGCTCGTGACGGCTGCGCTCGCCGCCGCGGGCTTCAACGTGGACGCCAACATCGCCGCGCTCGCCGCCGGTGCGGCGGCCGGGATCGCAGCCTGGCTCAATCCGCGGCGCGCCCTGCCGGTCATGCTCTACGCGGCGGGAGCGGGGGTCCTTCTCACGCCGTTGATCCTGAGCGCGATCGTGGCGCTGGTGAGCGAGGACGTGGCGGCCGGGCTGCCGTTTTCCTGGCACCAGCGCCTTGAGATCTGGGCCTATTCGCTGGAGCGGCTGGGCGAAACGCCGTTTCTGGGCCTTGGCCTC
>JBKHAZ010000034.1:0-15298 GCA_046542605.1 Oceanicaulis sp.
CGGCGAAATGGCCCTCCGCGCGCACTCTGGCAAGGCGCGCGGCGCGGCGCAAACGCTGCAGTCAGCTTAGTCCTCGCCGGCGGCCTTTTTCGCGGCGGTCTTCTTGGCCGGCGCCTTCTTTTTGGCGGGGGCCTTTTTCGGCTTGTCCCCGGCGTCGGCTTCCGCCTCGTCCTTTTTCGCCGCCGCCTTCTTGGCCGGAGCCTTCTTCTTGGCGGGCGCTTTCTTGGCGGGCTTCTCCTCCGCCCCGGCCGGGACCGCGCCGTCTTCCTCGAAGAGCGATTCGCGCGAGACTTCGGTTTCGGTCACCTCGGCCAGTTCGAGGATGTAGTCGACGACCTTCTCTTCATAGATCGGCGCGCGCAGGCCCTGCACGGCGCCGGGGTTCTTCTGGAAGTACTCGACCACCTCGCGTTCGCGGCCCGGGAAGCGCGCGGCTTCCTGGTTCACCGCGCGCGCGATCTCTTCCTGGGTGACGTCGATCTTCGCCTTGCGGCCCATCTCGGCGAGCACCAGGCCCAGGCGCACGCGGCGCTCGGCGATCGCCATATAATCGGCGCGCAGCTCGTCCTCGGACTTTTCCTTGTCCTCGTCGTCGAGCTGGTCGTTCTCCATGGCGTTCTTGACTTCACGCCAGATCGCCTCGAACTCCTGCTCCACCATTTTCGGCGGCAGGTCGATCTCCTTATGGGCTTCGTCGATCTGGTCGAGAAGCGCGCGCTTGACCTTCATGCGCGAGGCCTGGGCATGCTCCTGCTCGAAGCGCCCCTTGAGCGCGTCTTTCAGGGCCTCAAGGCTCGGCAGGCCGAGGCGCTCGGCGAGCGAATCGTCGATCTCGCTTTCGGCCGGCGCCTGCACTTCCTTCACCTCGGTGGCGAACACCGCATCCTTACCGGCCAGATGGGCGGCCTGGTACTGTTCGGGGAAGGTGACCTTCACCTCAAGCGTGTCGCCGGCTTTCGCACCGACGAGCTGGTCCTCGAAGCCCGGAATGAACTGGCCCGATCCGATCACCAGTTCGGCGCCTTCGGCCTTGCCGCCGTCAAACTCCTCGCCGTCGATCGAGCCGACAAAGTCGATGACGACCTTGTCGCCCTCGTCGGCCTTGGCCTTGTCGCCCTTTGGCTCGTAGGCCTGGGCCTGCTTTGCGAGCTCGCCCAGAGCCTCGTCGATCTGTTCGTCGGCGACCTTCGCCACCGGCTTTTCGACCTTGAAGCCCTTCGGATCGGCCGGTTCAAAGTCCGGCATGATCTCGACATTGATCTCGAAAGAGAAATCGGCGCCCTTCTTGATGACGTCCTCGGCGTCGGACTTCACGTCCACCGCCGGCTGAGAGGCCGGGCGCAGCTTGCGCTCGTCCAGCGTCTCCTGGGTGGCCTTCGGCACGATCTCCTGAAGGATGTCGCCCATGATGGAGGCGCCGAACATCTTCTTGATGTGGCTCGCCGGCACCTTGCCCGGGCGGAACCCTTTCAGGCGCACTTCGGGGCGGATCTCTTCGATCTTGGCGGTGAGTTTCTCGTCGAGCTCCGACGCGGGCACGACAACCTCAAACGTGCGCGAGAGCCCTTCGGAAGATTTTTCAACAACGTTCATCGTGGCGAGGCCTTGTCATGGATACGGCGCCGCCTTTCGGGGTGCGCTGGACAATAAGACAAGCGCACGCACCGGCGGCGGCCGGGAGTGAGCGCGCGTTATGTCACGCGCCTTTCACCTATGCAACGGCCCGGCGGCGGTTGATGTGAAAGGGGGATGACGGGCGGCGGGACGCGTCAGGCGCCGCCCGGCGCGGGGAACTCGACACGCTTGGACGCCTTCGCCGCGGCAAGGCCGTGCAAAGGCCCGCAGCGAACATCACGCGTCCAAACCCAGCTTGCCCCAACAAGGCGGGGGGCGAGGGAAAAATGAGACCTTCGCCGAGATGGCGCGCCGTAGCGGACCCGCTTCGAACCCGCAGGGTTCGCAAGGGCGATCGCCCGCCCGCAGCGTGAAACGACCATGCGAGCCGGCAAGCGAGGATCGACTGAGCGGACGCGAAGGAGACCAGGTTAGACTGGTGCGGCTGGAGGGACTCGAACCCCCACGTCGTAAGACACTTGGACCTAAACCAAGCGCGTCTGCCAGTTCCGCCACAGCCGCGGCGCAGCCGGTTTTAGGACAGCGCCGCGGATTTGACGAGATCGCGCGTGCATCTACCTGAAGCGGAACGGGCGGGCCGTCCGCCCGTTGCCCTTGTCAAAGCCGAAGCGAAAGGGGGCGACCCATGGCCGATCCGCAAAAGCGCGGCCAAGCGCCGGATGCACACACCGCCGATCCGGACGCGCCCGAAACTACTGATACGGCCGCGAACACCGGGCCGAAATCAAATCCCGGCGCGCCCCAGCCCGGCGGTCCGGGCGACGATCCCGCGCCTGACACGCCGGGCGAACCCGGCGCCGATCCGTCGAAGGACCCCGGCCCCGACACGACCCCGCGGCCCGGCCCCGGCGCCGATCCCAAGCCGGACGTGCGGAAACATAAGGCGGGAGACAAGCCCAATGTCGCCCAGCTCAAACGCGATTACGAAAGCGGCGCCTATCGCGACAAGATCGCCTATCCCGATCCCGGCGCCTCGCCGCTGGGCACCGACGACGAGGCGGCGGGCTTTCCCGCCGAACACGAGCGCGAACGCGTGGAGATGTCCCGCACCGCGACGCCGGACGAAGACCGCAAACCCTTCGAACCGCTGCAGAGCGCGCCGCGCGCCGACCCGCAGCACGACCCCGCCCCGCGCGTCGATACGTCGGGCCGGTTCCAGTTCATCGTCTTCGGCGGCGTGCTGGTGGTGATCATCGCGGCGCTGATCGCCCGCATGGCGTTCAGCTGAACGGCCCGAACGTTCCTTCGACAGTCTCGAAGCAAAGCTCCGCGTCACGGCGCAGAGCCAGTTCCGCAACGCCGCCGCTTTCCAGGCGGCCGCGATCGCGCGCATTCCGGCAGCGCCGCTCGAGCGACATCGAAGAAAACCCGAACGGATCGCCGAGCCGTGTTTCGCCGACCGTGAAGAAGGTCGCACCTTCTCGCGCATCGGCCATGGCGAGGTCGGCCCCCCTCACCGAAGAAGGCCTGGGTCCGTCAAGAGCGGCGAACTGACCCAGCGCGATCCGGATCATGGCGACGAAGCTCACCGTGTCACGCCCGCCCGGCGGCGAGGGGCCGGGCTCGGGTTCGGGATCGGGTTCAGGGAGCGGCGGACGCGGAGGCCCGCCGGCCCCGCCCGCAAGAATATCGGCCGGCGCGCGGGTTCGGCCGGCGTATTCGCGTCCGCTGAACGGCTCGCGCTCGCCGCCTATATAGGACACGGCCACCAGCCCGGTGGCTTTGGCGGGAATGGTGAGCAACCCGTCGCTCAGCTTGTAGGGTCCATTGCTTCTCGTGAAACCACGCTCCTCATTGTCTCCCGCCAGAGTCCGCCCGCAAACCGACGCTTTGCGTTATACCCGTCTGAAACGGACCGGCTTGATATTTCAAGGAGGCGGCCATGACGGTCAGCGAAGAGCGCACCCCCTTCGACTGGGAGACCCGGTTCAAGGACAATGACGCCCCCTGGGAGCGCAAGGGCCTGCATCCGGCGGTGGACCATTTCCGCAAGGCCGGCGTGCTCATTGCGGGCCAGTCCATCTACGTGCCCGGCTGCGGGCGCAGTCCCGAACCCGTGGCGTTCGCGCGGCTGGGCTTGCGGGTGACGGCCAGCGATGTGGCGCCGAGCGCGGTGCGGCGCCAGAAGGACCAGTTCACCGCCGCCGGCCTTGAAGGCGCGGTGTTCGAGGCGGACGGGCTGGACTGGCGCCCGCCCGCCGCTTTCGATCTTCTCTGGGAGCAGACGTTTCTGTGCGCGATTCATCCGCATGATCGGCCGCGCTACGCTCAGATGGCCCGTGAGGTGCTCAAACCCGGCGGCCGCCTCATCGCACTGTTCATGCAGAAGGACGAGCGCGGCGGGCCGCCCTATGGCTGCTCCATCGAGGCGATGCGCCCGGTTTTCCCGACCGAGGTCTGGGACTGGCCGAGCGAGCGCGACTTCACGCCCTTTCCTCACCCCGGCTTGAACGGAAAACCCGAACTCGCCGGCGTTCTCATCCGGCGCTAGGCGGTCCCGTCGCCGTCCGCGTCCCTGGGTTCGACCAGCTTCACTGCGAGGATGGACAGGGCGTAAAGGCCAAACATGGCTGCAGCCAGGAAGATCTGGCTGATCGGATCGGGCGGGGTGACGAAGGCGGCGAAGGCGGCGATGCCCACCAGCGCGAATTTCCAGAACTTCACCAGATCGCCGCTGGTCAAAAGCCCGGCCTTGCCCAGGAGCGAGAGGAGCACGGGCAGCTGAAAGCTGACGCCGAAGGCGAGCGCCAGCGTGGTGACCAAGTTCAGATATTCGCTCACCCGGGTCAGCAGCTGGATCTGCGCGCGCCCGTCCGCGCCCAGCTGCTCCTGGCCCAGCGCAAAGCTCATGACGAAGGGCAGGATCAGATAATAGACGAACGCCATGCCCGCGGCGAACAGGGCCGGGCTCGCCACCAGAAACGGGGCGAAGGCCAGGCGCTCGTTCTTGTAGAGCCCCGGCCGGACGAACGCCCAGACCTGATAGGCGATCATTGGAAACGCCAGGGCGATCGCACCGAACAAGGCGAGCTTCAGCTTGACGAAAAAGAACTCCAGCGGCGCGGTGAAGATGAGCTGCAGCTCCAGCTCGTCCCCCCTCACCTGGCGTGCCGCGTCCTCGAACGGGACAAGGAGCACGTTGTAGATCCATTCGGCGTAGACGAAGCAGACCGCGAACCCGACCGCGATCGCGCCCAGCATCCAGATCAGCCGATCGCGCAGCTCTTCGAGATGCGCCATCAAGGGCGCGCGCGAGGCTTCCACCTCGTCTTCGTCCTCTGTTCCCGCCGCCATGATCAGCCGGTCTTCTTTTTGGGTTCTGAAGGTTCGGCGTCGTCCGGGCCAGCGTCCGGTTCGGCGCGAGGGCCGGTCATCTCGACGCCCTGTGAGCTTTCCTCGGTCGCTTCGCCGTCCCTTTCAGCGGGCCCGAATTTCAGCGGCTCGCCTTTCAGCGCCTTGTTCTTCGAACGGGGATGGGGCCGATCCTCGACGCCGGCGCGAATCATGTCGGCTTCGGCCTGCGTGAACTCCTTCTGGATTTCGGAGACCGGATTGGCCTTTTTCAGCTGCTCGACTTCCTTTTTCAGCTCCTCAAGCTCGGCCTCGCGGCCAAGCTCGTCGAAGCTGCGCTGAAATTCGCGCGCCAGGCCCCGCATCTTGCCCACGAAGCGGCCGAACCGGCGCACCATGAGCGGCAGGTCCTTGGGCCCCACCACGACAAGCGCGATGATCGCAATGACCAGAAGTTCCGGAGCGCCGATGCCCGGGTTCATCGCCTAGCTCCCGGCGCGCTCGTCCTCGCGGCGCGGCGTCGCCTCGCTGGAGGCGTCGCTTTTGAGAGCCTCGCGGCGGGTTTCGCCCTCTTTCGCCTCTTCAGACGAGTCGTCGTCCTTCAAGCCCTTGCGAAAGGCGGTGACGCCCTTGGCCATGTCGCCCATGAGCGCGGAGATCTTGCCCCGCCCGCCGAACAGGACGAGCAGCAGGATCGCCACGATGAGAATGCCTGTCCAATGCGGACCCATGTCCCGTCTCCCGTATAGCCGCGCGGCGCGCGGCGTCGTACCCTGCCCTACATGTAAGGGATGACGGGCGATGAATCCAACGCCGCCCGCACGCGGAAGCGGTAAATGACGCGAGACGCCGTTCACATACGCAGCGCGCGGCGCGAAGAGGCGGCCGAGATCGCGGCGATCCTGCGGGAGAGCGTCGATGACGCCCTGCCCCGGCTCGCCGGACTTCACAGGCCTGAAGAGGACCTGGCGTTCGTTCGCGACGTCTTGTTCAAGACCTGCGGGCTCACCTGCGCCGAGGCCGGAGGCGAAATGGCCGGATTTGCGGCGATGAACGGCGACGTGATCGAACAATTCTATCTTCGTCCGGCGATGCAACGCCGCGCGATCGGATCACAGCTGCTTGAGCATATCCGTCAGGACCGCGACCGCCTCGAACTCTGAACGTTTCAGGAAAACGCCGCCGCACGCGCCTTCTATGCCCGCAACGGCTTCATCGAGGTGGAAACGACCGACGGCTCCGGCAATGAGGAGCAGGCGCCCGACGTGCGCATGGCGTGGGCGCGCTAATCGCGCCCGCGCGCGATCACCCAGTTCCAGTAGCGCAGCACGGTCTGCGCCTTGTCGGTGGAGAGCGTTCCGAACACCGCCGCCGCCTGTTCCAGGCGCACCGCTCCATGGGCGCTTTGGGCCGAGGCGATCAGGTCCTCCAGATGATAGCGCGACAATCCCGTCGCCTTGGCCAGCACCGCGCATGGCTCGCCGCCGAAATCATCGACGATCCGGTCAAAGAGATCGCGCTGGATGTTGGCGAGAACGCAGGCCTCCGCGCGCAAGGTCTCGGTGAAGCCGATCTTGCCGGCGCGCTCCACCACGGCCTCCAGCGAGCCGTAAGGAGAGACCTCCGCCGCGGTCCGGTCGCGCTGGCGCCGGTCGATATAGGCGAGCGCTTCGGCCACCGCCGGGTCCGGATCGGCTTCGCGCGCGGCGAGCGGGAACACGTCCGACGCCGCCTCCTGCAGAATCGCCCGGCTGGCCGCGAAGCGATTCAGGATCATCCGGCGCAAGCCGTGCGGCGCCGCCCAGAACAGGACGAACGCCTGGATCGGGCGCAGTTCGGGCCGCTTGATCAGCAGCTTTGCGATCTGTTCATTCTCCGAGGCCTCGCGCACCAGAAAATCCGCCGTTTGCACCGCCAGGCGGGCGCCGGGATTGCGCAGCACGGCCAGAATGGTCTCCGGATCGGCGCTCTGGCACAGCGCCGCGGCCACGGTCTCGGAAACCGCCTCACGCCGCGCCAGCGCCAGGCGGTGGCGGCGCTCGCCCTTGGCGGCGATCTCCATCATGTCGAAATCGCTGAGCGCATCGCTGGCGTTGAGGATCGGTTCGGCGATCTCGAAGGCATCCAGCGCGAGCTTGCGCAACAGGCCGGCGGGCGCTTCGGCCTGGTCGGCCAGGCGCGCGGCGACCTTGGCGCGCAGCGAGGGGTCCGCCTCGCGCAAGAGCTCGTCCAGCACGTCGGCCGTCATCCAGCGCTCCTGCGGCGAGACCCGGCTGGCGGGCAGACACACGATGTCGGCCAGCCGCCGGGTCAGGCGGGCGCGGGCGCGGCCGGCCGAGGGCGACGGCGGCGGCGCGGCGTCTGGACGAAAATCTTCTGCCATGGCGGGCGCATCCGTAAACGCGTGGGGCTCGATGAAAACACGCTAGGGCGGCCAGCGTTAAGGATTGGTCTAAAGACGCTGCGTTAAAATTTGAACGCGCGTTACTAAAGTCTGGCGCGTGCATTGCGCAGCGCGTATCACTTGAAAAATGGCGCGGATTCACAAGCGCCGGCCTTGGGGAGGCGACGCTTGGCCGATCGGATGCTGATCCGAATGCGGCGCGCTTGGCGCATTTCACCGTTCTCGGCCTACATGCTGGCCGTCAGCGGCTGGTTTTTCTCGTTCGGGCTGCAAACTACACTGTTTCCCGGTGTCATCAATTATACGCTGAACGAATCGCCAGACCGGCTTGGAATGGCGCAAGCCGCCCTGACCGCCCCGATGCTGCTCATCCTGCCGGTGGCCGGCGTCCTCGCAGAGCGCTTCGACCGTCGCGCGGTGATGGCCGGCTTCCACCTGCTGGCCGCCATCGCGGCCGGCGGCCTCGCCGTGCTGCTGTTCTCCGACCGGCTCGGCTACGGGATCCTGATCGCCTACGCGCTTCTTGTGGGCGCGGCGGGCGCTTTCGTGATGCCCGCGCGCGACAGCGCAGTGAACCCGGTCACCCGGGTGACCCTGCGCATGGGCCGCGGCGGACTGAGCCTGCAAAAAGCCGTCGTGCTCGCCTCCATGGTTCAGTTCGCCGCCCAGATCGCGGGCATGGGGGCAGGCTTTCTGGCGGGCTTCTTCGGTCCCGGCCCTCTGTTCACGGTGCAGGCAGCGGGACTTCTGATCGGCGCCGGGGCGGCTTTGTTGATGCCGCGCCTGCACGGCCGACGGCGCACGGCGGCGCCGATCTGGACGAGTTTGCGCGAAGGTGTCGCGACCGTGGCCGCCTCGCGCATCCTCCTGCCGATGACGCTGATCATGCTGGCGGTGGGCTTTTTCGTGGTCGGCGGCGGCTTCTTCGTGATCGTGCCGATTCTGGTCCGCGACGTGTACGATGGCGGATACGGCCTGCTGGCCGGGCTGATGATCTGCTTCTGGGTCGGCGCCTTCGTGGCCAACCTGATGCTGGCCCGCCTCGGCGCGGTGGACAAGCCAGGCCAGGCGCTCATGGCCGCGCAAATGGTCACCGTGGTCTCCTTCGCCGCGCTCGCTCTTCCGATCACCCTTCCGATGCTGGCGGTGCTGGTGTTCGTGTGGGGGCTCGGCGGCGGGGTGGCGATTTCGCTCTCGCGCGCGGTGGTTCAGGAGAACGCGCCCGCGAGCCAGTTGGCGCGCGTGATGAGCGTCTACCAGCTCGGCCTGTTCGGCGGCATGCCGGCGGGCGCTTTCGCGATGGGCTATGTGATTGATGCGGTCGGACCGCGCGCCGCCTCGCTCATCCCCATGGGCGGGCTGTTGTGCGTGCTCGCCGCGATCGCGCTCGCGACGCCGATTCTGAAGGTGCGCCGGGTCGATCCGGGCTGACCGGGCGCCTATATGCGAGGGGAAACGCCGTCAGGAGACCCTCATGCCCCGCCTTTCCCAGCACGAAATCGCCGAGCTTCGAAAAGACCTGCCCGAGGAGGTCGACCGGATCGCCTTCCACGAAGGCACCGAGCCGCCCGGATGCAGTCCGCTGAACGCCGAAAAGCGCGCGGGTGCTTACAAGTGTGCGGTCTGCGGCGAGGTGAAGTTCACCAGCGCGGAGAAATACGAAAGCGGCTCGGGCTGGCCCAGCTTCTGGGCGCCGGCGAATGACGAGGCCCTGGGTACGAAGCGCGACTTCAAGCTTCTGCTTCCGCGCACCGAATTCCACTGCGCCAATTGCGGCGCCCATCTCGGCCATGTGTTCAATGACGGTCCCGAGCCGACCGGATTGCGCTATTGCGTCAACGGGATGGTGCTGGACTTCGAGCCCTCCGACGGCGAAGACTGACGCGGCACTAAAGACAGGGGACCGGCCGGACGCACTCCGGACCGGCTTGACGGAGATGACCCATATGCCCTTCACCCGCGCCCGGCGCGCGGTCCTGCTCGCCGGAGCGGCCGCACTTGCCTTGACCGCTTGCCAGCAGGCCGACGCGCCCGCCGACGATCAGATCCCGGAGACCGCCATGGACGCGACCACCCCGCAAACCGACCTCGTCGCCCGCGCCCAGGGCCTGGAGGCGCCCACGCCCGAGGCCCGGCCGCAGACGATCGAACAACTCGGGCGCACCCGCACCGACGAATTCGCCTGGCTGCGCGACGACAACTGGCAGGAGGTGATGCGCGATCCTTCCGTGCTGCGTCAGGATATTCGCGATCACCTTGAAGCCGAGAACGCCTATTACAACGCGGTGATGGAGCCGCTGAGCGGGCTTGAGGACCGGCTTTATTCGGAGATGCGCGGGCGCATCAAGGAAGACGACGCCAGCCCGCCGGAAAAGGACGGCCCCTGGTTCTATTACACGCGCTATCGTCAAGGCGGGCAGTACCCGGTTTTCGCCCGCCGTCCCGCCGGCGGCGACGGCCAGATCGCCGGCGAGGAACAGATCATCTTCGACGGTGACGCCGAAGGCGGCGAGCTTGCGTATTTCGATATCGGCGAAGTCGAGCACAGCCCCGACCATCGCTATCTCGCCTATGCGGTCGACACCAAGGGTAGCGAATTCTACGAGATCAAGATCCGCGACCTTGAAACCGGCGAAGACGTCACCACGCTCACCGACGAGGGCTACGGCTCCATGGTGTGGGCCAACGATTCGCGCACGGTCTACTGGGTCTGGCGCGACGAGAACAACCGGCCCCGCCGGGTCTACCGCCAGGATATCGGAGCTGCGGAACCCGAGCTGATCTACGAGGAGCCGGACAGCGGCTATTTCCTCAATGTCGGCAAAACCGACGGCGACCGCTGGATCGTCTTGTCCACGGGCGACCACACCACCAGTGAGGTGCGCCTGTTCGACGCGAACGAGGCCGGCGCGGACCCGCTCCTGGTCTCCGAACGCGAAAGCGGTGTGGAGTATTCGCTGACCGAGGCGGGCGGCAAGATCTATGTCCTCACCAACGCAGGCGGCGCGGTCGATTTCAAGATCATGGAAGCCCCGCTCGACGATCCGCGCCGGGAAAACTGGAGCGAACTGATCGACCACAGGCCCGGCGTACTGGTGAACGGGCTGATGGGCTTTGAAAACTGGCTGGTGCGCATGGAGCGTTCCGAAGCGCTGCCGCGCATCGTTGTCCGCAATCTCGCCGATGGCGCCGAACACGAGATCGGCTTCGACGAAGAAGCCTATGCGCTGGGCATGGACGGGGGCTACGAGTACGCCGTGGACCGCATGCGCTTCACCTATGAAAGCCCGTCCACCCCGGCCGAGACCTATGATTACGACATGGCTTCGCGCGAGCGTGACCTGATCAAGCGCCAGGAAATCCCCTCCGGCCATGACGCGAGCGATTATGTGGTGCGCCGCCTGCAGGCGCCCGCCCGCGACGGGGAAAGCGTTCCGGTCACCCTGCTCTACCGCGAAGGCACGCCGTTGGACGGCTCGGCGCCGGTGCTTCTGTACGGATACGGCTCCTACGGCATCACCATCCCTGCGAGCTTCTCCACGTCGCGGCTGAGCCTGGTGGATCGAGGCATGGTCTACGCCATCGCCCATATCCGCGGCGGCATGTCGAAGGGCTATCAATGGTATCTCGACGGCAAGCTCGATAAAAAGCAGAATACCTTCAACGACTTCGTCGACGCCGGCCGTTTCCTCGTCGACGAGGGCTACACCCGCGAAGGCCGGCTTGTGGCCCATGGCGGCTCAGCCGGCGGTCTGCTCGTCGGCGCGGCGATCAATCAGGACCCGGCCCTGTTCGCCGGCGCGATCGCAGCGGTTCCTTTTGTGGACGTGCTGACCACAATGAGCGATCCGAGCCTGCCGCTCACCCCGCCGGAATGGCCCGAATGGGGCAACCCGATCGAAGATGAAGCCGCCTACGACTATATCGTGAGCTACTCGCCTTATGATCAGGTCAGCGCGCAGGACTATCCCCACGTGCTCGCCACGGCCGGGCTCACCGACCCGCGCGTCACCTACTGGGAGCCCGCCAAATGGGCGGCGCGCCTGCGCACCCGGCGCACCGACGACGGCCTGACGCTGATGCGCACCAATATGGGCGCCGGCCATGGTGGCGCATCCGGTCGCTTCGACGCCCTCAAGGAGCGCGCCGAAGAGTACGCGTTCGCACTGATGACAGTGGGTCTCGCCGACGGGGAAGCCGCCGAGGCGAGCGCCGCCGCCGCCGCCGCGGCCGCGGGCGAAGACGCGGCCGAGTAGCCGCGCTACAATCGTTGAGCAGTGAAGACGGCGCGGGGAGCGGTCCCCGCGCCGTTTGTCATTGGCGCTTCAGGAATACGGTCGGCGCCGTGATGTCGCCGCGCACCATCATCGCCTCGCCTGGCGCCGCGGCACGGCGCACGGCGCGGCGCCAGCCTTCGACCCCCATCACGCTGGCGCGCGCGACGCCGCCGCGTTCGCACTCGAGCACCGCGATCTTCGCTGCGGCGCCGTTTGCAAAGGTGTCGTAGCGCAGCGTGAACCGCCCTCGACATCCCTGACAAGCTCGCACTGCGCGATGTTTACCGGCGCCCCGAAATCAAAAAACCCCGCCGCGATCATCTCGCGGCGGGGCTTTTCCTGAGGGTCGAACCGAGAGCAGGCGCTTAGCCTTCGCCCTGTTGTTCAAGCTGGCGGGCGCGATCCTCCTGCGCCTGCGCGAACTCCTCATCCGTCATGTCGGCTTCACGGATCTGCTCGCCGGTGCGCATGTCGAACCAGGGCTCGCAGCGATCCGGGATGGTGCCTTCGGGGAAGGTCACCGAGCCGTCCTCGTTCACTTCGCCGATCAGAACCAGCGAGCGGCGCTCGGAGTCGATATTGAGCGCACATTCCTCGATCTGGACCTGGATTCGCTGGATGCGCCGGCGCTCCTCGCCCTCGATCTGGGAATTCACAAAGCCGATCCAGCGGTTCGCCGTAGCGCGGCTGCCCGAGAACCGGGCGGCCTCGCTGAACGCTTCGAGCGCTTCCTGACGCTTGTCCTGGTCGAAGCGGACATTGCCCAGCAGCTCCCAGGCCTGACCGGTATTGTCGAGACCGCCGCGGTCGAGAGCCAGCTCAAGTGCGTTTTCGGCCTCCGGCAGGTTGTTGAGCTGATAATGCGCTTCGGCCAGCTTGAGCGCGGTCTCGCCGTCGCCCAGAAGGTCGGAGAGACGCTCCAGCACCGGGATCGCTCGATCGAACTCGGCGGCCTGACGCCACATGTTCGCCAGCGATTCCAGATAACGCTCATTGCTCGGGATCCGACCGGCGTTCATCTCGCGCTCGAGGATCGTCGCGCCGCGATACGGATTATTGTAGAAGGAGTAATACTGCACCAGCCGGAACAGCTCGTCTTCCTCCTCGAACAAGCCGTTGAGGTACATCAGCTTGTTGGCCTCGAACGCATCTTCTTCACGGTCCAGACGCGCATACAGCGAGACCAGGTTGGACCAGGAGCGGCGCGACCCGGGGAAGGCCTGCAGGGCGTCGCGCACCACGCGCAGCTCGTCCTGAGGGCGGTCCAGGTTTATGTAGTAAAACTGCAGAAGGTTGTAATCGCCCTCGGACTTGTCCGGCTCGCCTTCGTAGAACCGTTCCGCATACTGAAGGCCGTCCTGCAGATACTGGCGCTGCTGCGCCTCGCCGGCGCCGTCGGAGGCCTGGATGTAGGCCTGAGCGAGAAGCTTGGACAGGCGCGGCGTCAGCTCCGCACCGGCCTGGATCGCCAGCTGGAACTGCTCGATCCCGCGCTCGTATTGCTCGGAGATCATGTAGAGCTGGGCCAGGTTGGTGCGCAGCGCGATGATCTCGTCGCGCACCAGGGCGCCGGTGTCCACCGCGGCGCTGAAGTCGCGGATCGCGGCTTCGACGTTGTCGAGCGAGAAGTGCGCGTTGCCGCGCAGCCGCAAAATGATCGAGCGCTCATACGCGGTGATTTCGGTGCTCAAGACCGGAGTCAGCGCATCGATGGCCTGCTGGTTCTGATCAGCTTCCATCAGTTCCTGAGCGGCCAGAACCGCCTCGCCCACTCGCGACGAGAGCTGGCGGTTCTCCTGCTCCTCTTCTTCCTCATTATCGCCGCCGTTGCGCTGCGCCTCGGCTGAGGGAATGAGCGTCAGGCCGAGCGCCGCGGCGACAACCGCAGCCGCGGCGGAGCGCAGCAGCGCGGTCGGATCAAAAATCTGAGATCGGGTCATCGTCTCTCTCCTGCGCGAGCGGGGCGCGCGGACCGGATCGCTCCGGCGCGCGCCCCGCCTGCCGCGGCTCATTCTTCCAGTTGATAGTCGAGGCGCGTGACCACGCCGCGGCGCCAGACGGCCGTGCCGTCCTGCACCTTCGGTTCGTAACGCCAGCGCTCCACGGCGCGGATCGTCGAGCGTTCGAACAGCGAGCTGTCGCAGTCCAGAATCGAGATGTTCGTCGGCGTGCCGTCGGGGGTGACGTCGAAGGTCACCTGGCAGCTGCCCTGGATCCCGCGCTCAGCCGCCCGCGGCGGGTATTGCGGCGGAATGCGGACCATCGGCTGAGCGTCGCGGTCGGAGACGTCGAAGCTGACGTTTCCGCTGTTCAGCTCCGGCGTGTCGAACTCGGGCAGATCTCCCATCTGGGTGGACAGATCCTCGCTTGGCTGATCGGCCACTTCACGCTCGATCTGCGGCGGCGGGGGCGGCGGTTCCACCGCGTCCACGTCGTCGAGCGTCACGTCGCGCTGACGGATGTCGATCTCTTCAACTTCTTCGTTGATGACGATGCGGATGTCGTCAGCTTCTTCGTCGAAGCCGACTTCATCGGTGAAGATCAGCACCTGCATCAGCATGAAGAGCAGGAAGGTGATCACGCCTGCGATCGGAACCCCGATCAAGAGACGGATGATGCTGGCCATCTAAAGTCTCCTTCCTAGCTTTCCTCGGTCGAGATCCGCACCGGGACCTCCATGTCGAGCAGCAGCTCCTGCACGTCCAGCACGGTGCCGGCCGGCGCTTCGTTGTCGCCCTGGATCATCGCTTCGGCGCGAGGGTTGGCCTCGCGCAGCTGTTCGAGCACGCTCCGCAGCTGGTTCTGTTCGTAAACGCTGCCGTCCACGAAAATCTCTCCCTCCGAGGTGACCGCCACCAGGATGGTCGGGCGTTCCCGCTCCTGCGTCACGGTTTCCGGACGGACGATCTCCGCGCCGGGCTCCTTCACGAACACGGCGGTCACGATGAAGAAGATCAGAAGGATGAACACGACGTCGAGCATCGGCGTCATGTCCAGTTCGACATCTTCCTCGTCATTCATCACGCGGCTTTGTCGGCGAGCCATGCTTGGTTCTCCCCTGCCGTCTATTCTTCCGTTTCCGGGCGCGTGAACGACACCGGAATGGAGTTGGCGCGAAGCTCGTCGACCAAGGCCACGAGCGTGCCGTGTTCGGCGTCGTCATAGACCTCGATCACGACCGGCGAGTTCGGCGATTCCGCCCGAATGCGGGAGACCGCAGCCATGACGCGAGCCGCGCTGGTGGGGTCCTGATTGACGAAAACGCGGTTTTCGCCGGTCAGCTGCACCAGGATCGGCGTGGGCGCGTCGGGCGGTGTTTCGGCGTCACTGTCAGGCGGAGGCGTCAGGTCGATGCCTTCCTCCTGAAGGAACGTCGCCGTCACGATGAAGAAGATGAGCAGGATGAACACGATGTCCAACATCGGCGTCATGTTGACGTCGGCGTTGTCGTTCCCGCGTCTGGGTTTTCTGCGCATGACTTACTCCACCTCGAGCTCGTCGCTCAGCTCGTGCACGCGGCGTTTCGCCATGCGCTCGATCTGATTGGAGAACAGAAGACCCGACAGGGCCGCGACCATGCCCGCCATGGTGGGGATCGTGGCCCGCGCCACGCCCGAGCTCATCGCCCGCGCGTCGGAGGACCCCGAAATCGCCATCACGTCGAACACCGCAACCATGCCCGTCACCGTGC
>JBKHAZ010000297.1:0-2712 GCA_046542605.1 Oceanicaulis sp.
CGCGCGTTCGAAACCCGCGTGCTCGCCGTCTCCGGCCGGGAAACCCCGCCTGCGCCGGGCCTCGTCGCGGCCGGACTGGAGGCCCTGGCGTCCCGGCGGGCCTGGACCGGCGCCGGGGCCCTGCTGACGCCGGCCGGCGTGCTCGGCCGCGATCCCGGCGCCGCAGGCCGCAGCGGTGGCGGCGCGGGCCCGGATGCGCCGGAGCTCCAGCTTGGGCCGGGCCGAAGCGCCGTGTTCGACGGGCGCTTCACGCTCACCGGACCGGTCCGCGCGGCCATGCGCGCCCGGCGCGACCGGGAGGGCGGCGCGTACGCACAGATTCCCGCCCCGTTTCGCGAAACCCTGCCCGTGGAGGCGCGCACCGGCGCCGCGCTTGCAGGCCCGAACGCGCAAGGTCCTGTTAGGGCTCGCTGGATCGGGGCTGAACGAATCGCCTCGCGGCTTATGGCGCGAAGCACTCCGGCGTGGTTTGATGAGGCGTGTGCTGAGGCGCGCGCCTGCGCCGCACTGGCGAAACCGCAGCCGCGATCCAATATGGGGTCGTGAGATCAAGTTCGGGACGGCCCGCAGGGGCTGCGCGCAGCCGGCGCGTTATCCGGCGGCAAGCAAGGATGCGACCCTTATGAACATGCGCAACATCCTGGTCTGGGCGATATTGCTGGTGCTGCTTCTGGCGCTCTTCAACATGCTCCAGGGCCCCTCCCAGCCGCCAACCAGCGACGAGATCAATTATTCGCGCTTCATGGATCAGGTGGAGCAAGGCGAGGTCAGCGAAGTCACCATTCAGGGCGACACGATCACCGGCACGACCGCATCGGGAAACAATTTCCGCACCACCGTGCCCGCCGACGCCAACGTCACCGAAGCGCTGCGCCGGAACCAGGTGGAGATCACCGCCCGCCCCGACGAAGGCGGCGGAATGAGCCTTCTGTCGATCCTGATCGGCTGGTTCCCCATGCTGCTTCTGATCGCGGTGTGGATTTTCTTCATGCGCCAGATGCAGGGCGGCGGCCGCGGCGCCATGGGCTTCGGAAAGTCCAAGGCCAAGCTGCTGACCGAGAAGACCGGCAAGGTCACGTTCGACGACGTGGCCGGCGTGGACGAAGCCAAGGAGGAGCTGCAGGAAGTCGTGGAGTTCCTCAAGGACCCCTCCAAATTCCAGCGCCTCGGCGGCAAGATCCCCAAGGGCGCGCTGCTGGTGGGGCCTCCGGGCACCGGCAAGACGCTCATCGCGCGCGCCGTGGCGGGCGAGGCGGGCGTTCCGTTCTTCACCATCTCCGGTTCGGATTTCGTGGAGATGTTCGTGGGCGTCGGCGCCAGCCGCGTGCGCGACATGTTCGAGCAGGCCAAGAAGAACGCGCCGTGCATCATCTTCATCGACGAGATCGACGCGGTCGGCCGCCAGCGCGGCGCCGGGCTCGGCGGGGGCAACGACGAGCGCGAGCAGACCCTCAACCAGCTGCTGGTGGAGATGGACGGGTTCGAAGCCAATGAGGGCATCATCGTCATCGCCGCGACCAACCGCGCCGACGTGCTGGACAAGGCGCTGCTGCGCCCCGGCCGTTTTGACCGCCAGGTGAACGTGCCCAATCCCGACATCACCGGCCGGGAGAAGATCCTGAAAGTGCACATGCGCGACGTGCCTCTGGGCGATGATGTGAACCCGCACGTGATCGCGCGCGGCACGCCGGGCTTCTCCGGCGCCGATCTCGCCAATCTTGTCAACGAGGCCGCCCTTATGGCCGCCCGGCGCAACAAGCGCATCGTGGGCATGGCCGAGTTCGAGGACGCCAAGGACAAGGTGATGATGGGCCCCGAGCGCCGCTCCATGGTGCTCACCGAGGACCAGAAGGAGAAGACCGCCTATCACGAGGCCGGCCACGCCATCGTCGGCTTGTCGCTGCCGCAATGCGACCCGGTCTACAAGGCGACGATCATCCCGCGCGGCGGCGCGCTGGGCATGGTGGTCTCGCTGCCTGAGATGGACCGGTTGAACTGGCACAAGGACGAATGCGAACAGAAGCTGGCCATGACCATGGCCGGCAAGGCCGCCGAAATCCTGAAATACGGCGAGGATCACGTCTCCAACGGCCCGGCCGGCGACATCCAGCAGGCCAGCCAGCTCGCCCGCGCCATGGTTCTGCGCTGGGGCATGTCGGAAAAGGTCGGCAATATCGACTACGCCGAAGCCCATGAAGGCTATTCCGGCCAGACGCCCGGCTTCTCCGTTTCGGCCAGCACCAAGGAGCTGATCGAGCAGGAGGTCCGCCGCCTGATCGAGGACGCCTACGCGAAAGCCAAGCAGATCCTCACCGAGCGCAAGGACGACTGGGAGACGCTGGCGCAGGGCCTTCTGGAATACGAAACCCTGACCGGTGACGAGATCACCAACCTGCTCAAGGGCCAGCCGCCGGTGCGCGACACCACGGTGCCGCCCAAATCCGACGACAAGCGCCCGCCGTCGGGCGCGGTGCCGGTGATCGACGATGAGGAGGAGGACGCCCCCGGCGGCCTCAGCCCGAAGCCCGGCGGCGCGTAAGGCCTCGACCGGCGTTTGAAGAAACCCGCCCGGAGCGATCCGGGCGGGTTTTTTGTGACGTGGTTTCGCATGCAGGTCCGCCCGCCCGTTCGCCGCCTTGCGCCGCCCGTCGGAATTTCCGTCCCGGGTCCCGGTTCGATCCCCGGTTCGATCCCCGGACTCAGCTCCGGACT
>JBKHAZ010000035.1:0-14934 GCA_046542605.1 Oceanicaulis sp.
GCCTACGCCGACCGCGACCGTTATGTGGGCGATCCCGACTTCGCCGACGTGCCGGTCGAGGGCCTCATCGACCCGGTCTATCTTTCCGAGCGCGCCGGGCGGATCGAGATGAGCGACGCCATCGAGACCGTCGAGGCGGGAACCCCGCCGGGCGCCGCGCCGCAACCGGAGGACGCCACCAACGACGCGCCGGGCACCACCCATTTCGTCGTGATCGACGCCGACGGCGACGTGGTCTCCATGACCTCCAGCGTGGAGAGCCCGTTCGGGTCCGGTCGCATGGCCGGCGGCTTCTTTCTCAATAACCAGCTGACCGATTTCAGCTTCACCGCGCGCGGACCGGACGGTGCGCTTCTGCCCAACGCCGTCCAGCCGGGAAAACGGCCGCGCTCATCCATGAGCCCGACCATCGTGCTGGACCCGGACGGGGCGTTTCACCTGGCCACCGGAAGCCCAGGCGGCAATTCGATCATCGCCTACACCGCCAAGAGCCTGGTGGCGATGCTGGACTGGGGGCTCGATCCCCAGGCCGCGGTCGCGCTTCCCAACGTGGTGGCGCGCGGCGACGTGGTGCATATCGAGGCGGGGTTCGACGCGGAGATTCTGGCTGAATTGCGTGCGCGGGGCTTCACGATCGAAGGCGGGCGCGGTGAGAATTCCGGCCTTCACGTCATTCGCGTCGCCGAGGACGGGACGCTGGACGGCGCGGCCGACCCCCGCCGGGACGGGATCGTCGGCCGGCCCTGAGCGGGGGAGGCGGTTCAAAAATCATTGTCGAGGACGATGCGATAGCGCGGCGAGCCGTTTTTCAGCTTTGCGAACGCCTCGTCGATCCGGCTCATGGGCAGCCGCTCCACTTTCGGCGAGATGGCGGGGCGTGAGCGGAAATTGCGAGATGCCCCATTCATCATCGTGCAGCGACATGTCGGAGTGGCAAAGCCCGCAGCTTTTCACCGCGATCTCCACATCATCGGCCGCCAGCGCGCCGGGATCGTATTCGGTGAGCTCGAACTTCGCGCGGGCGCACTCGCCTGCCAAGCCTTGATCATGGCCATCTCCTGTCTTGCATCGGCGCGCGAGACTAGGGCGCGCGGCTGACCCGTCCACAGCCTGCATGCGCGCGGGACCGGTTGTCGGCATGCGGCGTTACAGGTGATAGTCCTGAGTGAGAAGGGGGGCGGCCGGCGCCCCGCAGGAGGGTTTCGTGCGCGGGTTCGGCGTCGAGGAATTGTTGAGCTGTTACACACGCGGCGTCTTTCCCATGGCGGAATCGCGTGACGATCCGCGCATCTTCCTCCTTGAGCCGGACGTGCGCGGCGTGATCCCGCTTGACGGCTTCCACATTCCCAGAAGCCTGAAGAAAACCGTGAAGCGGGACGTCTTCACCGTGACGGTCGATCGCTGTTTTGAGCGGGTGGTGCGCGCCTGCGCCGAACCGGCGCCGGGGCGCGAGGAGACCTGGATCAATCAGGCCATCGAGTCGCTCTATCTCGACATGCACGCAGCCGGCCACGCGCACTCGCTGGAATGCTGGAAGGACGGCGTGCTGGCCGGCGGACTTTACGGTGTGCGCGTGGGCGCGGCGTTTTTCGGAGAAAGCATGTTTTCGCGCGCCACCGACGCCTCGAAGACGGCGCTGGTTCACCTGGTGGCGCGCTTGAAGATCGGCGGGTTCCGGCTTCTGGACGCTCAGTTCACCACCGCGCATCTGGAGCGTTTCGGCGCGTGCGGGGTGCCGCGCCGGGCCTATAAGCGCATGCTCGCCGAAGCCGCCGCGGCGGACGCCGATTTCAACGCGTTTCCCGAAAGCGCGTCCGGAGCCTACGCCCTGCAGTCGATCACCCAGACATCGTAGACCGGATGCTCAAGCGGGTTGAGCGCCGGGTTCGAGGCGAACATCCAGCCTGAAAAGATGCGCTCGCCTTCGGTCTCCACGCCGAAGCCGTCGGTGCGCCGGTCGTCCACCTGGATGAAGGTGAAGACTTCCGGCGGCTCCTCCGGCGGCCGCTTGCGGCAGTAGCGCACGGTCACGTCGAGCGCGCCGAAGGCCACGGTCTCGCCCACCGGCGCCTCGAAATCGCGGGTGCGCGCCGTAACCTTGTCCAGGCCGCGCAGGATCGCCACGGAGCCGGGCTGTGAGCGCGAAGCGCCGCCGTCGCGTCGCGTCTCGCGCCGTTCGCGGTCGCGCGCGCCGAGCACCTCGTCAAGCGACCCGGCCCGCTCGTCCGGCTGCGGGGTGTCCGCATCCTGGGACAGGGCTGGCGCGGTCAGGGTGAAGGCGGCGAGAAGGGCGGTCAATCTGAGCATGGCGCGATCCTGAACGCAGATTTGGGGCCAAAGCGAGGCTGGCGGTTCAGTCCGAGCCGCCGCCGCCGCGATTCATCACCGCTTCGCCAATCAGGTCGAACATGTCGACGGCGCCCTGAGTGTAGATGATTTCACCGTCCGGCCCGACCATCTCCGTGGCGCCGCCGGGTTCGATCTCGATATAGGACCCGCCCAGAAGGCCAGCCATGGCGATCTTGGCGGTGGAGTCCTCGGGGATCTCCACATCGGCGCGGATCACCAGGTCGGCGCGGGCGAAATAGGTCTCGGCGTCAAGCTCGACCGCGCGCACCGCCCCTACCGGCACGCCGGCCACGCGCACTTCCGCGCCGCGAGCCAGATCGCCGACCGTGTTGAAGCGCGCCGTGATCTCGTAGCCGTCGCGGCCGGGCCCGTCGGTCATCTGACCCTGGGCGTAGAACAGGAAGGCGCCCGCGGCGACAAGCACCACGAACCCGAGAACCGTTTCCAGAACCGCGCCGCCGCGCATGGCTTACTCCCCAGGCGTCCACGCCTCGTAATCGCCGACCGTGCGCTGGCGTTCCCGCTCGCCGCCGGCGAACAGGGAGCCCTTCGGGCGGTAGGCGTTGATGGTGCCGGTCAGGTTCGGCTGGTGTTCGAGCTCCCAGGCGCGGCGCGGGAGCGGCGCCTCGGTGGGCGGTTCGTCCCAGGTGTGGTGCAGCCAGCCGTGCCAGTCAGACGGAATCCGGCTGGCGTCGGCGTAGCCGTTATAGACCACCCAGCGGCGTTGCTTGCCGTCGGCGCCGCTGCCGCCTTTTTTCTCGCGGAAATACTGGTTGCCGAATTCGTCTTCGCCGACCTTCACGCCGCTTTTCCAGATCGTGAAGCTGGCGCCGGCGCTGGCGCCGTTCCACCAGGTGAAGATTTTCGAGAGCAGACCGAGCATGGCCGTCCTTCGCATGAATGAGCCGTGTTTGACCTCGTATATGCATGCCATGGCCGGTCCGGTCCAGAGCGCGAGGCGGCGCCTGCGCTCGCCGGGCGCGATGCGCGACGCAAAGGCCGCACCTTGGCGCGTTCGCCCGCACCGCCCCCGCTTGCCCTTTGGCGCGTTGTCGCTAGGCTTCGCGCGATTCTTCCATATCCAGAAAGAAAGGGCTCGCGAGTGGCCGCACCCGTCTTCACCCGTGACGAAGCCTCGAAGGTCGAAGCCTTCCTGCATCAGAAACTGAATCCGGAGCTGCGCGTGCAGCTGCGCCAGCGCGCCGACGAATGCGCGGAGATCTATATCGGCCAGGAATGCCTGGGCGTGGTGTCGAAGAATGTCGAGGAGGGCGAGACCTCCTACTCCTTCGAGATCACCATTCTGGACATTGATCTGGAATAGGCATGGACGGAGGCCGGGCGTCCCTGAGCGTCTCCTCGCTCGCCAAGACGTTTCCCGGCGGGGTGCAGGCGGTGAAGGATGTCAGCTTCGCCGCCGGCCCCGGCGAGCTGGTCGCGCTGGTGGGCGAGTCCGGCTGCGGCAAGACCACGACGCTCAAATGCGTCAATCGCCTGCTCGAGCCCGGCAATGGCCGGATCGAAATCGGCGGCGAGGATATCGCCGGGCTTGATCCCGTGGCGCTGCGCCGGCGCATCGGCTGGGTGATGCAGGGCGACGGGCTGTTTCCTCACTACACCGTTTTCGAGAACATCGCCGTCGTCCCGCGGCTTCTGGGCTGGGAGGCCGAGCGCATCGAAGCGCGGGTGCGCGAACTCCTGCAGCTGGTGCGCCTCGAGCCCGACGAGTTCAGCCGCCGCAAGCCGCGCGCGCTGTCAGGCGGGCAGCGCCAGCGCGTCGGCGTCGCGCGCGCGCTCGCGGCCGGTCCCGGCCTGATGCTCATGGACGAGCCGTTCGGGGCGCTCGATCCCATCACCCGCGACGGTCTGCGCGAAGACGTCGCCGCCCTGCAGGCCGAGCTGAATTTCGCTGCGGTCATGGTCACCCATGACATGGCCGAAGCGCTGCTTCTGGCGACGCGAATCGCGGTCATGCACCAGGGCGAGGTGATTCAATACGATACGCCCGACCGGCTTTTGGCGGCGCCGGCCGATGAGCGCGTCTCGCGCATGCTGGAGAGCCCGCTCCGCGAAGCCCGGCGGATCGGCGCGCTCGGCGGTGGCGCCGATGACTGAGACGCTGACCTCGCTGATCGAGCAGCTGCCGGCCTATCTCGGCGGCCATATTCGATTGTCGCTCGCCGCGATCCTCACCGCGCTCGCGATCTCCCTGCCGCTCGGCGTGTTCGCGGCGCGCAGTCCGGCGATCGCCGGCCCGGCGGTGACCGCGGCGAGCGTATTGCAGACCATTCCCGGCCTGGCGCTTCTGGCTTTGATGGTGCCGCTTCTGAGCGGGACGATCGGGTTTCTTCCCGCCTTCGTGGCCTTGACCCTCTACGGAGTCCTCCCGGTGCTGCGCAACACGATCGTGGGGCTGCAGGGCGTCGATCCCGGCGTGCGCGAGGCGGCGCGGGGGGTGGGTATGAGCCCGGTTCAAAGTCTCATGCGGGTCGAGCTGCCGCTGGCGGCGCCGGCGATCGTGGCGGGTGTGCGCACCGCCAGCGTCTGGGTGATCGGCGCCGCGGTGCTGGCGACGCCCGTGGGCGCCACCAGCCTTGGCAACTACATCTTCTCAGGCCTTCAGACGCGCAACTGGGCGGCGGTGGTGTTCGGCTGCGTTTGCTCGGCCGGGCTCGCCATCCTGCTCGATCAGCTTATCCGGGCCCTGCAGCTCTCTGCGGCCTCGGGCAAGCCGGCGCGCGCCGCGCTCGCGGGCCTGGCCATGCTCGTAACGCCCGCCGCGGCGATCCTGGGCGCCCAGATGACCGCCGCCGGACCGCGCGAGGCCGCGTCCGGCGCGGACCTGGCGACGGGATTCGGCGAGGATCCGGTGGTCGTCGGGGCGAAAAGCTTCACCGAACAATACATCCTCGCCGAGCTCGTCGAGACCCGGCTGGAGGCCGCCGGGGCCGAGGTGCGCCGGAGCGATAATCTGGGCTCGACGGTGGTTTTCGACGCGCTCGTGTCCGGCGAGATCGACGTCTACGTGGATTATACCGGCACGCTGTGGGCCAATGCGATGAATGAGGACGCCCCGGTGGGCCGGCACCTCATGAACGCGGCGGTCTCAAGCTGGCTGTTCGAGACCCACGGCGTGGTCAGCCTCGGCCGGCTCGGCTTTGAAAACGCCTACGGGTTCGCGGTGTCGCGCGACCTCGCCGAGACGCACCGGCTTGAGACCATCGCCGATCTGTCGCGGGTGGACGGGCTCAGCGTCGGCGCCGATCCGGAGTTCTTCTCCCGGCCCGAATGGCGGCGGGTCCGCGCGCTCTACAGTCTTTCCGGCGTCGAGCAGCGATCGATGGACTCCACCTTCATGTACGCGGCAGCCCGCGACGGACAGGTGGATGCGGTGACCGCCTACACCACCGACGGGCGCATTCTCGCCTACGATCTCGCGGTACTCGACGACCCCGCCGGCGCCTTGCCGCCCTATGACGCGATCCTGCTTCTTTCGCCACAGGCCGCGCGGCGTCCGGCGATCGCGCGCGCGCTCGCCCCGTTGATCGGCGCCGTCGACGTCGATCTCATGCGCGAAGCCAACGCCGCGGTGGAGGTGGACCGCAGCAGCGTCCGCGAGGCCGCGCAGATCATCGCCGAACGCCTCGACCGATAAAAAAGACGCCCCGGCCATGGGGCGCCGGGGCGTTGAGAGTCGGGTGGTGGGTGAGGGGGGCGGGAACGCCTGTTCAGCAGATGCGGCAAGCGGTTCTGCGGTTTGAAAAGGCGTCTGTGGAAATCAGCGATATCCGCCGACCCCGCCGTCGAGCATGAGGGTCATGGAGGAGACCTCGCTGCGCTCGTCGCGCCGCTCATAGGTCTCCCCATAGATCTCTTCACGCCGCAGATAGATCAGCTTTACGCCCGGCCCGTGCAGGCGCAGGAGCGAGCGTTCATTGCAGTTGCGCCGCGCCTGCTCGGTGGCGCAGTAGAGCCGTCCGCCCGCGCCGTGGCGCAGCGCTTCGCCCTTTTCGCACTGGATCGTCTCGCCGCCGTCGAAGCGGTCATGGCCGTCTTCGCGCCATCCAAGCGTCGCCTGCAGCGCGGTCCCGGCGACGCAGCGGAAAAGTTCGCCGTCGAAATCGGGATGCACGCGCTCTTCAGGGTCGGGGCGCGAGGCCGGGTGCGGGGTTCCGGTGTCGTCGACGCACACGGCCCGCACCACGCGCCATTCCTCGATGAGGCGGGTGCGCTCCTCCTCCACGAGTTCGTAAGAGGCGCCGGCCAGGCGCAGCCCGGCCAACGCCGTCGCCGCGCCGGGATAGCTTCCACCCACATATCCCCCGCCGGCGTAGACGAAGGTGTCGCCGCTCGCGCTCGCCCCGCCGGTGGCGGTTGCGATGGCGTTCGCCGAGGCGCTGGCGGAGACGTTCACATTGACGCTGGAGTGCAGATTGATGCCGCCCACATGAATGTTCGGCCCGCCCACGTGCACGCTCGGCCCGCCGATATGGACGGTCGGCGGATGGATCGTCGGCCCGCCGGGATGGCCGCAGCACGGATTGTGCGACGGCGGCGGCGGGGAGGGCGGCGTCGGCGCATGTTGTCCGGCCGCCGACGAGGCGGCGGTGACCATCGCGCCGGCGACGGCGGTGACGAGGGCGGCGTATCGCGATGAAACGCGCATGGCGGTCTCCACGGCTATTCGGGAGTTCCGTTGCAAGCACCGCGCCGGTTCCGGCCGAGCGCCGGACGCAGCGATCCGCGCCGGTTTGGCAAGGCGCTTGCTTCAGGCCGGGCGAAAGGGGCCGGCGAGCGACACGCCGGACAAGACGGAAGGACGCCGGCTGTGCTGCACGCCAACACCAAGACACTGCTCGCCTACTGGGAGGCGCGCCGTCGCGGCGAGCCGGCGCCGGCGCGCGCCGACATCGCGCCCCAGGATCTCGGCGGGCTTCTCTCGCACATCTTTCTTCTGCGCCGCATGGATCGCGAGCACCATGTCTTCCGGCTGGCCGGAACCGGATTGTGCGGTCTGCACAAGCGCGAATTCCGCGATCAGAATTTCCTGTCCTTGTGGAGCGATCACGACCGGGCGCACATGATCGCGCTGCTCGAAGGCGCGCTGGGCGCCCCGGCGCCGGCGCGTGCGCTGTGCGATGCGGTGACGCTGGACGGTCGCTCCTGCGCGGTGGAGCTGACCTTGCTGCCGCTGCGCGGCCCTGAAGGCTGGCTGGACCGAATGCTCGGCCTTTATCAGCCGCTGCAGCCCGAGCGCCTGGGCGGGCGTCCCGTACTGCGCCACCGGCTGACCCAGCTGTTTCCGGCCGGCGCGCCGGAACCCTCCCTGTCCTTTTTCACAGACGCCGAGCCGCGGGCGCGGGCCATGGCCGCCAACGACGACTGACCGCGCCGCAGCGATTTCTTAAGCCTCGCCCGCCTAAGCTGGAGGTTCCTGGAAATCCCCCGCGAAGGCGCGATGAGCAACACTGTCGATTTCCGCAGCCGGCTCGATCGGCGCAAGATCAAGATCGCAGCGCGCGGCGCCCAGGAGCGCCGCCGGCATCGCCGCGTGCACCTGTCTTTGCCGGGCCGCGGCCTTGCGGCCAGCGTCGGGGAATTTTCCTGCAAGCTGATCGACGTGTCTCCAGGCGGCGCGAAGATCGCCTCGAAAACGCCGCCGGCGCGCGGGGAGCGCGTCGTTCTCCTGTTCGACGGGCTCGGCCGGATGGAAGGCGAGGTGGTGCGCGCCGGTCAGTCGGGCTTCGCCCTGCGCCTGACCAGTTCCCAGCGCAAGCGCGATCGGCTCGCCGACGCCATCACCTGGCGTTTCAACATGGAACGGCTCGGTCTGGACGAGGATCGCGCCGCACCGCGCAAGCCGGGGCGCGGCCGGGCGACAATCCGGCTTCGCGACGGCGTCGTGATCCAGGCCGACGTGGTGGACGTGTCCATCTCCGGCGCCGCGTTCGCCTGCCTGGAACGGCCCCGGGTGGGCGAACCGGTGCAGGTGGGCGACATGAAGGGCCGCGTGGCGCGCTGGCTCGATAACGGATTCGCCGTGGCTTTCGACCCGCCGGCCTGAACCTGGGCCCCTCTTGCGCGTTTCCTCATCGAAGCGGAGCGGCGGAGCCGATGCATCGCATGGCTGTTTTCGCAGCGCGCGCTTCCCATATGTACTGTGCGGCCCGATTCTTGCCTTACCGGTGTGGAAGTTTCGGGTTGGAGCAGGCCGAGGCTGGGAGAGCTACATGCCGCGCGATGACGGAATCACCATGTCCTGGTTTGTAAAAGTAGAAGGCCGTGTGTACGGGCCTTACACAGGCGCCCAGATGCGCGCCTTTGTTGGCGAGGGCCGGATCGCCCCGCACTCCAGCGTCTCCGAACAGCGCGACCAGGGTTTTCGCGCGGCCTCCGACGTGCCCGCGCTGAAAACCTGGCTCGACGAGGTTCGCCGGGCGCCGGGCGAAAAGCGTCCGGCCCCCGCCGATGCGCGCACGGCCAATTTCGTCATCGTCGCCGATCTGCAGGCCGACAGCCGCGGGGCGTTCGAAGCGGCGCTGTCCGACTTCGGCGATGTGGAGGCGATCACCGCCGGCGTCTGGCTGATGCGCGGCGCGTCGAGTTCGGCCCACCTGCGCAACGAGCTGAGCCATCTTCTGGGCCGGGACGACAAGCTTCTGGTGGTCGACGCCTCGCGTGATCGCTCGGCGTGGTTCAATCTGGGCCGCGAAGCGGACGGACGTATCCGCGAGCTCTGGGGCCGGCGAGACTAGCCGCTGCAGCGCCGCGCGCGGACCTTCACGAAAAGGTTCCTCCATCCGCAGCTGCAATCGCATGTGAAGACTGTTCTTATTCAGAGGAACCGGCGTGTTAGGCGCGCGGTTGCGAAGCGCACGGGCGATCGGACCCGGCTTCGCGCCGTTTTGCAGCAACCCGCAAGGTTTCCCCTATGCGCCTTTTTCTCCCCCGCATCGCCGCGCGCGCCGGTTTCGCCGCGGTTCTAAGCCTGTCCGCCGCCGCTCCCGCACTCGCCGACGGCTTCAAGCTTTCCGAATATTCTTCGCGCGATTTCGGCATGGCGAACGCCGGCTACGCCGCGCTCGCCGCGGACCCGTCGACCATCTGGTCGAACCCCGCCGGTCTCGCACGGCTGAAGGACTGGCAGGTCAATCTGGGCGCCTATTACATCTACGGGCGCGGCGAGTTCGAGGATGAGGGCTCGACCAACGCCTTCGGCGCTCCGATGCGCGGAACCGAGGAAGACGACCTGTTCAAAGACGAGGTCATCCCCAATCTGTATTTGTCGGCGCCGGTGAGCGAAGCGGTCACGCTGGGGCTCGGCGTCAACGCGCCCTTTGGTCTGTCCACCCAGTATGCGCCGGACTCGCTGACCCGCTTTCAAGCGGTGAAATCCTCGCTTCGCGTGGTCGACATCAACCCCTCGATCGGCGTCGCGCTCAACGACCAGGTCAGCTTCGGCTTCGGGCTGTCGGCGCAGTACGCCGATGCGACGCTCGCCAACAACGTCAGTTTCGCAGCAGCGTGCCTGTCTCAACTGCCCGCCGCGACTTGCGCGGGCGCCGGTCTGACCCCGCCCAGCGAAGGGTTCGTGCGCGTCAGCGGCGACGACTGGTCTTACGGCTGGAACGCCGGGGTTCTGTTCGAGCCCGAAGACGGCACGCGCGTCGGTTTCTCCTACCGGTCCGAAGTGAGCCATGAACTGGAAGGCGAGGCGGAATTCGGAACGCCGCCGGGCGCGGCCATCTTCGCGCCGCTGTTCACCGAGACCGGCGGTTCGGCGCCGCTAGACCTGCCTTCGGAAGCGGCGGTGAGCCTGCGCCACGAAGTTAACGGCGCATTCGCCTGGAACGCCACCGTGCGCGCCAGCTTCTGGGATCTCGACGCGCTGGTTGTGAATTTCGAAAACCCCGCCCAGCCTTCGAGCCGCGAAACGCTCGGGTACCAGACCGCGATCAAGGCGTCGGTCGGTTTCGAGTACGCGCCGCGTCCCGACTGGGTGTTGCGTGCGGGCCTGGCCTACGACGAGAGCCCGGCGCCGGAAGACGAGCGCACCGCGCGCGTGCCGGACACCGACCGCGTGGTCGCCGCGCTGGGCGCCAGCTGGGCCCCGAACCCGGGCTTCAGCCTCGATCTCGGCTATCAGCACCTGTTCTTCGACGACGCTCCGATCGACTCGGTGGGATCGGGCGGAGACCGGCTTGTCGGCGAGTTCGACAACACCGCCGACCTGTTCGGGCTCGGCCTGACCTGGCGGCGCTAGACACGCGCGCGGCGAGCCTCAGTTCTGAGGCTCGCCGTCCTCGCCGCCCGGCTCAGGCTCTTCCCGGCCGCGATTGAGCAAGCCCCTCAGAAGACCGGCGGGGTCGGCCGCGCTGTCCTCGCCGCCCTCGCCGTCCTCGGGTTCGCTTCCGCCAAGCGCACGGCGCAGCGCGTCGCCGGCCGCACGCCGGGCGACGTCTTCGACCGAGCGGCCCTCGCCGAGGGTTCGTCCCGCATCGCCGCCGATCAACGTGCCGGCGCGCGCGCGGACCAGATCGCGGGCGACGGCTTCGAAATCGATCCCCACAGAGACATCGTTGAACCCGCCGCGGATCAGGATCGGCACGGCGAGACCTTGGAGGTCGAGATCGCCGCCCTGGCCGGTGAGCGCCTGCACCGCACGCGGGGTGAGGCGGTATTCGATCTGCTGCGCGCCGAAATCGATCCGCCCCTGGCCCGTGGCGCGAAGCAGCGGGCTCAGCATGGAGAGGTCGAGATTGCGCGCCACTCCGTTTTCGATGTTCAGCGTTCCGGTGAGGGCGGTGAAGTCGGTCTGCTGGCTCTCGGCGAACCCCGAGGGCAGCGAGCCGGTCCGCACCGCCTGCTGCACGGTCCGGATCACCTGGGCGAGATTCACCCCGACGAGGGCTCCGTCAACGAAATCGAACCGGCCCTGACCGGACAGAGAGTCCATGATCGCAGCCGGGCTGTTTCCGCTGGCCGCGAGGTCGAGATCGAGCGCGCCGAGCCCCGCGAGGCGTTCGAAGTCGGCCGCGGCCCGCAGGAAGGGCAGCGCCTCCAGCGAGGTGATGTCGGCTTGCAGGCGGTATTGCGGGAGGCTCGTGCGCGTATTGACGGTGGCCACCACCTCGCCGGTTCCGCCATAGAGCGTGAAATCGGTCAGGCGCGCGGTCAGCAGCCTGTTGTCGAGCACCGTGCGCACGGTGACGTCTTCGGCCGTGATGTCGCGCGCCTTGAAGACATCGGCGCGTATGGTCAGGTCGGCGTCGATGGCGGTGAGCGGCGCAAGATCGATCGTTTCGGTGCTCCACGGACCGACGCCGCCGCCCCCGGCGGCTCCGGCGCCCGCCGGGCTTTCGGCCGGAATATAGGGCGTGATGTCCAGGCGCGGGCTCGTCAAGGCGCCGGTCACCCGCGGCCGCGTACGATCATAGGCGAGCTGAAGATCGCCGCGCGCCGCGATGTCGTCGAAGCCGATCTGCGCGTCGGTCAGTGTGACCCGGCCCGGGACGCCGGAAATCGCGGTGTTCGCAGTGAAGGACTGGAAACTCTCACCCTCGGGCAGATTGGTCCCCAGATACCGCGCCAGCGCGCGCAGCGGCAGCGATATGTCGGCGTCGCCCTCGAAGGCGAGCACGTCGCTTTCAAGGATCCGCCCGTCAAAGGCGATATCGGCGAGCGCGCCGGTCAGTTCCAGACCCGCGGGGGTCTCCCCGCCTTCGAACAGGGCGCGCAGAGAGCCGAGTTCGGCGCGGAAACTCATCGGGCGTCCGTCGGCGCTGAATCCGCCGGAGAGGCGCATGGGCTGGTCGACGCCCGGCAGGCTGACGTCGAGATCGAAATTCTCGATGCGGTGCGTGCGCGCGCCCTCGGAATAGATCACCAGCCCCTCGACCACGCGCACATCGCCGAAGCTCGCCTCGAAGGGCAGGGCGCCCGGGGCGCGCACGAAGCCGTCCCCGCCCGCCGGCGCCGCGCCGGCTTCGGGTGAGGCCGGGCCCAGGGTCCAGTTGTTTTCGCCACCGCGCGACTCAAGCCGGATTGTGGGCTCCAAGAGGATGAACTCCTCCACTTCGACGCGGCGCGAAATCAGCGGCGCGAGCGCCAGCGAAAACCGCATCTCGCGCATTTGCGCAAAGGGCTCATCAGAGAACCCGCCGGCGTTGGCGATGCGCGCCTCGCCCGCGCGCACCTGCACGCTCGGCAGGAGCCGAAGGCCGATATCGCCGGAAAGCGTCACCTCCCGGCCCAGCGAGTCGCTGGCGGCGCGTTGAACCCGCTCGCGCAGCACATCGCTGGGGATCAGGGCCGGGATCACGAACGCCGCGCCGATCACGGCGAAGGCGAGCACGAGGACGATGATCAAGAGCCGGCGCATCGCGGCCTCCGCGAATCTGAAACCTAATCAAGCCAAGCGCAGCGGTGACGGAGCGCTCCGGCTATGCCAGTATATTCACTCAATCGCCATGGCGTTTCCATGGCCGTCCGGCCCGGCGGGCCGAAAAACCTAGAACGGCCGTTTGCGCGAGCGCTTCGCCTCTGCGCGGGACAGGGGAGACTGGACATGAAAGAGACCGGTATCGAGATCGACGCCGAGGCGCTGCCGCAAGTAACGATGGGCCGGCGCGAATTGCTGCTGGGCCTTGCGGCGGGAACGGTGTTCCCGTTCGTCTCCGGCTGCGCGGAGAACGCCGCGCTGGGGCGCAGCCAGCTCATGCTCGTCTCGCCCCAGCAGATCGCCCAGCTCTCCGCGCAAACCTGGCGGACCGCGCTCCAGCAAGAGCGCGTCACAAGCGACAGGGCGCTGCGCCGGCGCGTCGAACGTGTCGGCCAGCGCATCGTACCGGCTTCGGGCCTCACCCAGTACGACTGGGAGTTCGTGGTGTTCGATTCCGACGAAGTCAACGCCTGGGTGCTGCCCAACGGCAAGGTCGGCTTCTATCGCGGCCTGCTCGACGTGACGCGGAACGACGATCAGATCGCCACGGTCATGGGGCACGAAGCCGGGCACGTGGCGGGGCGACACGCCTCGGAGCGGGCGAGCCAGCAGATGGCGGCCGGGCTAGGCGTCGGGCTCGCCAGCGTGGCGCTTGACCAGGCCGACGTGGAGAACGCCGGCGCATGGGCCGGCGTGCTCGGCGCCGGGGTCACCTTCGGTGTTTTGATGCCCTATTCGCGCCAGCACGAATACGAGGCCGACCGGCTCGGGGTCGATTACATGGCCCGTTCCGGATACCGCCCGACCCAGTCGGTGGCGTTCTGGGAAGCCATGATGGCGCGCGGCGGCGCCCGGTCCGGACCGCCGGCCTTCCTGTCCACCCACCCCAGCGACACCCAGCGTATGGCGGCCCTGCGCCGCCATATCGCGCTGAGCGGCTATGCCTGACCGCAGCCCCGCCCGGCTCTGATGCGTCATGCACTGCGGCGGCGCGCGGCGTTGATCGCCTCCAACCGCGTGGTTTTGGAACCGGCGCCGGCTGCGACGCGCTTACCCGTGGGGCGGGGCGCGGCCTCGCCGAACGACCGGGCGAGACGCAAGGGTATCAGCTATGGCGAAAATCGACATCGAGACGCTTCCGCGCGTGACCATGGGCCGGCGCGAGATATTGCGGGGACTGGCGGCGGGGACGGTCATTCCCATGACTGCGGCCGGATGCGCGAGCGGCGGCTTCGCGGAATCGCTGGTGTCCGACGAGCAGATCCTGCAAGCCTCCGCCATGGCCTGGCAGGAGGCTCTGTCCGAGCAGCCGGTCAGCCGCGATCCCGCGCTGCGCCGCCGCGTCGAGCGCGTGGGACAGCGCATCGTGCCGGCTTCCGGGCTCACACAGTATGAGTGGGAGTTCGTGGTCTTCGACGACGACACCCAGAACGCCTGGGTTCTGCCCGGCGGCAAGGTCGCCTTCTATCGCGGCATCCTTGAGACCATGGAGAACGACGACCAGTTGGCCACCGTGATGGGTCACGAGGTCGGCCACATGGCCCGCGACCACGCCGCCGAGCGGGCGCGCCGTGAGGCCACGGCCGGCATCGGTCTGGGCATCGCCAATATCGCACTGGGCGGGGCGGGCGTGCAGAACGCCGAAGCCTGGTCGCGCATTCTGGGCACGGGCGTCGTGTACGGCGTGATCCTGCCCTATTCGCGCGAGCACGAACTGGAGGCCGACCGGCTGGGCATCGATTACATGGAGCGCGCCGGCTACAATTCACTCGAAGCGCTGCGCTTCTGGGTGAACAAGGCCGAGGCCGCCGCGGCGGCGGGTCGCGGCGCGCCGCCGGAATTCGCCTCCACTCACCCCTCCGACGACACCCGCATCCAGCAGCTTGTGGGGATCCTGCGCGAGAAGGGGTATCAGGTCGGCTAGAGCGCCCATCAGGACCGCCCGGCGGTCTGCGCATACGATGTGCGCAAGGCGCATCGCGCCTCTTGCAAGCGCGTCGGCGCGAAGCTAGTTTCCGCGCCCTGCCGAGCGGCCAAGCCGCTCGCCAGGACGCCGATGGCGCGCCGCCTTAGCTCAGTTGGTTAGAGCGCTAGATTGTGGATCTAGAGGTCCCCCGTTCGATCCGGGGAGGCGGTACCATCAA
>JBKHAZ010000298.1:0-2685 GCA_046542605.1 Oceanicaulis sp.
TCCACGTGGCCGGCGTGATCGGCGCGGAGGATATCGGGCAGGGTGCGGTGGTGGCCGGCGGGCTCGTGCTCGCGGTCGAAGCCCAGGAGGGCACCGACCAGATGCTGGCGCGTGTGGCGAGCCTGCCTGAAGCAGTGCGCGGCACCGCGGATGCGCGCGCCGGTGTGCTCGCCAAGCGGCCCAAGCCGGTTCAGGAGCGCCGAATCGACCTGCCGGTGATCGGCGTCTCAACGGTGCAAGGCGCGGCGCGCGCCGGTCTGGCCGGCATCGCGGCGCCGGCGGGGGGGGCGTTGATCCTCGGCCGCGACAGCGTTGCGCGCGCCGCCGATGCCGCGGGTCTTTTCGTGTGGATCGTCGACGAGCCGTCGCACGCTTAGGAGCACGCCATGTCCGCCCCCCGCGTCTTCCTTGTGGCGGCCGAGCCTTCCGGCGACGCGGTGGCCGGCGATCTGATCGACGCGCTGCGCCGGGTCCGCCCCGATGTTGAAATTGCCGGCGTAGGCGGCGCGGAGATGGCGGCACGCGGCGTCGCCTCCCTCTTCGATGTCTCCGAGTTATCCGTTTTCGGCCTGTTTGACGGGCTGAAGATCATCAAGCTCGTTCACGAACGCGCCGAGGAGACCGCCGAGGCCGCAGCGCGATTCGGGGCTGACGCGGTGGTGCTGATCGACAGTTGGGGCTTTATGCTGCGGGCGGCCTGGAAGCTGGAGGCGCGCCTCCCCGATACGCCCCGCGTTAAATACGTCGCGCCCCAGGTCTTCGCCTCGCGCCGCGGCCGCGCGAAGGTCGCCGCGGCGCATTTCAGCCATCTGCTCGCGATCCATCCGTTCGACGCCGAATATTTCGAGCCGCACGGGCTCGAGACCCGGTTCGTGGGCAATCCGGCGCTCGAGCGTGATCTATCGGGAAACGGGCCGGAGTTCCGCGCCCGTCACGCCATCAAGGCGGATTCCGAATTGATGCTGATCCTGTTCGGCAGCCGGAAAAGCGAGCTCACGCGGCTGTTCCCGCGCTTCGCCGATGCGGTGCGCCGCCTGCATGCAGAACGGCCAGGCCTGCGCTTCGCCACGGTGCTCGCTCCGTCGATCGCCGATGAGGCCCGCGCGCTGATCGCCCGGGAGCCGGCCATGGCCGAACTGATCGTGGCCGGTCCGGGCGAGCGCCACGACGCCTACCATGCCGCGGATCTGGCGCTCGCGTGTTCGGGCACGGTGACGCTGGAGCTGTCGCGCATCGGGGTCCCCACCATCGCCGCCTACCGGCTTGGATGGCTCGCCTGGGCCGTGGCCCGGCTCTGGCTGATGAAGGCGAAATACATCTCGCTGACCAATCTCGCCGCCGACGACATGCTGATCCCGGAGTACGTCCAGACCGCCTGCACCGGTGAGAAGCTCGCCGGTGCGGCCTCGGCCATGCTGGATGATCCGGCGCACCGTGAAGCGCTGTCCGGTCGCCTGAAAGCCGTTACGCATTTGATGAGCGGCAAGGGCTGCGCGCCTTCGGATAACGCAGCGCGCGCCGTACTCGACATCATCGCGCAACAAAAAACCGGCGAGGCCTGAGCCTCGCCGGTCTTCGTCTCATCCCTTTGACAGGCGTCTAGCGCTTGTCGATCGCGGTGAAGTCGCGTTGCGGCGAGCCGGTGAAGGCCTGACGCGGGCGGCCGATCTTCTGGGTGGGATCGTCGATCATCTCGGACCATTGCGCGATCCAGCCCACCGTGCGCGCCAGCGCGAACAGCACCGTGAACATTTCGGTCGGGAAGCCCATCGCCCGCAGCGTGATGCCGGAATAGAAATCGATATTGGGGTAGAGCTTCTTCTCCACGAAGTACTCGTCCTCCAGCGCGATCTTCTCCAACTCCATCGCCACGGCCAGCAGCGGCTCGTCTTTCACATTGAGCTCGTCGAGCACCTGGTGACAGGTTTCGCGCATCACTTTCGCCCGCGGATCGTAGTTCTTGTAGACCCGGTGACCGAAGCCCATAAGGCGGAACGGATCGTCCTTGTCCTTCGCCTTGTTGATGTATTCGGGAATCCGGTCGACCGAGCCGATCTCCTGGAGCATGTTCAGCGCCGCCTCGTTGGCGCCGCCGTGCGCCGGGCCCCAGAGCGAGGCGATGCCCGCTGCGATGCAGGCGAATGGGTTGGCGCCCGAAGAGCCCGCCAGACGGACCGTGGAGGTCGAGGCGTTCTGCTCGTGATCGGCGTGCAGGGTGAAAATCTTGTCCATCGCCCGCGCCAGCGTCGGGGAAACCTCATAATCCTCGGCCGGCACCGCGAAGCACATGCGCAGGAAGTTCGACGCGTAGTCGAGATCGTTGCGCGGGGTGATGAAGGGTTGGCCGATGGAGTATTTATACGCGCGCGCCGCGATCGTGGGCATTTTGGCAATCATGCGGTGGCTTGCGACGATCCGCGCGTGCGGATCGTTGACGTCGGTGGAGTCGTGATAAAACGCCGACAACGCGCCGACCGTCCCCACCATGATCGCCATCGGGTGCGCGTCGCGGCGGAAGCCGCGGAAGAACTGGTCGAACTGGTCGTGCAGCATGGTGTGCCGTCGGATCGTCCAGTCGAAATCGTGCAGCTCCTGCTTGTTGGGCAGCTCGCCTTTCAAAAGCAGATAGGCCACCTCGATGAAGCTGGCGTTGTCGGCCAGCTGGTCGATGGGATAGCCGCGATA
>JBKHAZ010000036.1:0-14850 GCA_046542605.1 Oceanicaulis sp.
GTCCTTTGGGTTCAGGTCCGAGTCTTGCGCCCGGATCGAGCGCAGAGATGCGCCTGAACAAGGGGCTCCACAAGCGGTCCTTTCATCGCCGCGCCGCACATCAATTACGCCTGTGGCGAACAAATCCCGCACAGCGGCGGAAATGCGGCGGAGACCGGGCGCGAACCTGGCAAGTCTTTCAAAATCTAAATTTTTTAACGCTCCGTTCCTCCATTCGGTCAGGCCGCTTGGACCCGCCGGGCGCGTGAGGCGGCGCTGGTCAGCGCGGCCGCGGCGCGCTACGCCTGCCGGCCATGACCCTGACCTTCACCAACTCTCCGCTCGATTTCGGTGATCTCCGGCGTTCCGACCCGGACTGGATCGCGGATCAGCGCGTGTCGAAACAGGCGAAGGCGGTGCTGTTCTCCGGCGGCGATCTGGCGCTGGACGAGCGCGGCGAGCCGATGATCGTCCCGGCCCGGCGCACCTCCATGCTGCCGATGAAGCGGCCGGGCCTGGTTTACCTCGGCCATCACGGCGAGGCGGCCTGGTTCGCGGGCGCGCTGCAGGACGGGGTCGCGCCCTGCGGGCCTGATTTCCGGCTGAGCGCCATCGCCGCCGAGCCCGATCTGGCCTGCATTTTCGGGCGCGCGCGCGCGATCCTGCAATGGCATGGGCGCAGGCGTTACTGCTCCAATTGCGCCGGTGAGAACGAGGCGCGCGACGGCGGGCTGAAACTGGTGTGCGCGTCCTGCGGCATGGAGCATTTCCCCCGCGTCGATCCCAGCGTGATCATGCTGCCGTATAGCGGTGATCGGTGCGTTCTGGGCCGCCAGGCGCGCTGGCCGCAGGGGCTTTACGCCACGCTCGCCGGCTTCATGGAGCCGGGCGAGACCATAGAGGAAGCCTGCGCGCGCGAGGTGATGGAGGAGATCCACCGCCCGGTGATCAAGGCGGAGTATGTCGCAAGCCAGCCTTGGCCGTTTCCCTCCTCGCTGATGATCGGGCTCATGGCCGAGATCGAACCGGGCGCGCTTCAGCCGGACGACGATCTGGAGGATGCGCGCTGGTTCACCCGCGAGGAGGTGCGCGCGCTCTACGCCGAAGCCGGGGTCAAACGCTTCGCGCCGGCGAATTTCTCCATCTCCCGCCTGTTGATCGATCGCTGGCTGGCCGGCGAGACATGAGCCGCGACCCCATGCCGCGTGGCGTCGCGGGGCGCGGGCTTTAGCTAGACAACCGCGTGAATTGGTTGCCACGCATTGCGGGGCGTGCCAAACACCCGCGCGATCATGACACCTTTGACCCGAGAGGACGCTGATGGGCGATCTTTTCTTCAATAAAGTGGCCGGTGCGGTTCTGGCGATCTTCCTTCTGATCCTGGGTCTGGGGACCCTGGCGGACGGTCTGTTCCAAACCGAAGCGCCCGAACGTCCGGCCTATCCGGTGGATCTCGCCGTGCTGGAAAGCGCGGCCGGCGCCGAGGAAGAAGAAGAACAGGGCCCGCCCGATTTCGGGGTGCTGCTGGCCGGGGCCGATGTCGGCGCGGGCGAGCGCGTGGCGCGCCGCTGCGCCAGCTGCCACACCTTCGAGGAAGGCGGCGCGGACGGCACCGGCCCGAACCTGTGGGACGTGATGGGCCGCGACGTGGCGGAAGTCTCCGGCTTCAACTATTCCCAGGCCATGCAGGAATACGCCGAAGGCGGGACCGAGTGGGGCTTTGAGAACATGAACGCCTATCTGGAGAATCCGCGCGGCTACGTGCCCGGCACCGCGATGAGCTTCGCCGGCCTGCGCGACCAGGAGGACCGGGTCAACCTGATCGCCTACATGCGCACCCTGTCCAACGATCCGCTGGCGATCCCGGAACCGGCCGAAGCGGCTCCGGCTGAAGGCGAGGCGGCGCCGGCCGAGGCCGACGAGGCCGACGAGGCCGCGGAGGAAAGCGCGGGCGAGGGCGAAGGCTCTGATGGCGGCTTCGACCCCATCCAGGGGGAAGGCGAGGGCGAGCCCCAGGAGGGCTAGATCCGCCTCACGCCTTGAGCGAACGCTCAAAGGGCGCGTCCGCCGGGCGCGCCCTTTTTTCATGGCCGGCGCCGCGGACTCGCCCGCGCGCTTGACTCCGCCCCGCGTTGGAACAAAAATAGAACACAAGAGATTGATAAAGACCGTCGGGCTCTGAAGGCCCGGCGGCGATTTGACCACGCCGTTGACGGGAGAGCATCCCATGACCCGCGCTGCATCAAAGCGCGAGAGCGAAGCCGTGCGCCCCGAGCGCGGCCGGCCGGCGCGCCTTCGCGCGCTGAAGGCGAAGATCGCCGCGCTGGAGGCGCAGGGGTGCGGATTCGTCCAGCCCGGCCGTCCAAGACTCGCCGCGCCGGGCGAGGCGGCGGCGGCGAACGATCCCGATCCGCTCGCCCGCTTTCGAAATCAGGCCGGGCTGCACGATCTCAGGCCCGAGGCCTATCTCGACGCGCCGGCCGCCTACGCCTTCGCAGTGCGCTGGCTGGCCGGGCTTCCCGGCGACCGGCTTCTGGTCTGGGTGCGCGCGGCCGGAGAGGCCCGGCTCGATTTCGGCGCGCCCTGCCCTGACGGGCTGAAGCAGGCGGGGCTCGATCCGGCCCGGCTCATGCGCATCGACGCCAGGCCCGGCGCGGACGCGCTGTGGGCCATGGAGGAGGCGCTCAAGGCCGGCGCGCTGGTGTTCGGCGAGGCCGGGGCGGCCAAAGGCTACGACCTCACCGCCTCGCGAAGGCTGCATGGGGCGGCCAGGGCGAACGGCGGCCAGATCCTGGTGGCGCGCGCCCACGATGCGGACGGGACCAGCGCCGCGCTCACCCGCTGGAGGATCGCCGCAGCCCCTGGCGCGCCGGCGCCCTGGCGCGGTGCGGGCGGGCTTTGGGGCCTTGGAAGCCGGAAACTCATCGCCGTTCTGGAGCGCCGCCGCGGCGGCGCGCCGGATCGGTTCGAACTGGAATGGGACGATGATGCGCTACGCCGCCTTGAGCCTGCCGCGCTGGCCGACCGAGCGCCTCAAGCCGCAACCGGCTGACGGTGAGGACGCGCCCTTCGTCCTGACTCTCGCCGGGGCGGGCGGAGAGCGGCTCTACGCGCTGACCGCGAACGCCGAGGCTGCAGGCCTGAAGCCGGCCATGAGCGTCGCCGACGCGCGCGCCCTGGCGCCGAAACTGGCCGCGAAGGCCGCCGATCCGGACGGCGACCGGACCGCGCTCATTCGTCTGGCGCGCTGGTGCGGCCGGTTCTCGCCCTGGACCGCGCCGGACGCCGGTGCGCCGGGGCTCGACGGCGTGCTGCTGGACATCACCGGATGCGCGCAGGTGTTCGGCGGCGAGGACCGGCTGCTTGACCAGCTGGTGAGCGAGACGCGCGGCCTGGGGCTGACGGCGAGCGCCGCCGCCGCGCCGACGATCGGGCTCGCCTGGGCGTTGGCGCGCACCACCGCGCCCCAGGCCGCGCGCGGCTGGGTGAGCGCCGACGCGGCGCGCCCGGTTCTCGACACCGTTCCGGTGGAGGCGCTGCGCATCGGGGATGCGGCAGCGAAACTGCGCCGGTTCGGGCTCGACACCGCGGGCGATTTGCTCGCTCTGCCCCGCGCGTCCCTGGCGAAGCGCTTCGGCATGGATCTGGTGCGCCGCCTCGATCAGGCCGCGGGGTCTGAACGCGAAACCCTGACGCCGCTGAAACCCCAGGCCGACCTGCGCGCGCGGGTGCGCTTTGCAGAGGCGCTGCAGACCCAGGACGCGATCAAACAGGCGGCGGCGCGCGCCATCGAGAAGCTGTGTGCGGCGCTGAAGACCGAAGGGCTCGGCGCCACGCGTTTGCGTCTGACGCTCTACCGGGTGGACGGGGCGGCGAAAGACTTCCTCGTCGGCGCCGCGGCGCCCAGCCGGGATGCGGCCCACCTCTCCCGCCTCATGGCCGAGCGGCTGGAGCGTTCGGGGATCGATATCGGGTTCGGCATCGACCTCGTCGAAGCCGGCGCCGCGCTGGCGCGCCGGCTCGACCACGCCCAGACCGATCTTACCGGCGAGGCCGACACCCGCCCCGACGCCGCCCGGCTCGCCGACCGGATCAATGCGCGCCTGGGCGAGACGGCCACGCGCCGCGCCCGGCCTGGAAACAGCCATATCCCCGAACGCGCCGCGGCGTGGACCGGCGCCGGCGCGCCGCCGGCCGCCTGGCCGCAGCGGCCCGAGCGCCGGCCCCTGCTGATCTTCGACCGGCCCGAACCCGCAGAGGCGGTGGCGGAGATTCCCGACGGGCCGCCGCGCCGTTTCACCTGGCGCCGGGTCCGCCACACCGTGGCGCGGGCCGAAGGGCCGGAACGCATCGCCCCGGAATGGTGGCGGGCCGCGCCGGGGTCCGGCGCGGGCAAGGTGCGCGATTATTTCCGGGTCGAAACCGGCGAAGGCCGCCGCTTCTGGCTTTACCGCGAGGGTCTGTACGGGCGCGAAACCGACCATCCCGCCTGGTTCGTTCACGGGGCGGGGTGATGGCCGGCGCGACGAAGATATCCTTCCCCGTGAACGGGGGAGGACAGGCGGCGCCATGACCGGCTTCGCCGAACTTTGCGCCGCCACCAATTTCTCCTTCCTGCGCGGCGCCAGCCATCCCCATGAGATGGTGGAGGCCGCGGCCGCTCTGGGGATCGAGGCGCTGGCGGTGGCCGACCGCAACACGCTGGCCGGCGTGGTGCGCGCGCATCTGGCGGGCAAGGAGCACGGGGTGAAGATCCTCGTCGGTTGCCGGCTGGTGACGGGGGAGGGCGTGGAGGTCGTCTGCCTGCCGAAAAACCGCACCGCCTACGCCCGGCTGTCGCGCTTTCTCACCGACGCCCAGTTCGCCGGGAACCCCGGCGAGCCGGACGTGCGCCTCATGGCCGCCGGCGAGCATCTTGGCGCCGATCAGGGGCTCATTCTGATCCCGCCGGCCGAAGAGGACGCGGGCTGGGTGACGCACGCCGAACGTTTCGTTCAGGCGAGCGAAAGTCCGGTGCATCTGGCGCTCATCCGCCGGTTCGACGGGCGCGACGGGGCGCGGCTGTTGCGCCAGACCCGGCTCGCCCAAAGGCTGGGGGTGGAGACGGTGGCCACCACCGACGCGCTCTATCACATCCCCGAACGCCGGCTTTTGCAGGACGTGGTCACCTGCATTCGCGAACATGTGCGCATCGAGGAGGCCGGCCGCCTGCTGGAGGCGAACGCGGAGCGGCATCTGAAACCGCCTGCAGAAATGGCCCGCCTGTTCGCCGGCTATGAAGACGCGGTCGAGCGCACGGTGCGTCTGGCCTCCGAGATCGATTTCCAGCTCACCGAGCTGGTCTACGAATACCCAGACGAGGTGATCGGGGCGGGCGAAACGCCCATGGAGACGCTGCGCCGCCTGACGAGGGAGGGCGCGGCGCGGCGCTGGCCGGACGGGGTTCCGGAGAAGACCCGCCAGGCCATCGATTACGAGCTGGGGCTCATCGAGCAGCTCGATTACGCCAGCTATTTCCTCACCGTCTATGATTTGATCCGGTTCGCGCGCTCGCAAGGCATTTTGTGCCAGGGCCGGGGCTCGGCGGCGAATTCGGCGGTGTGCTTCGCCATCGGGGTCACCGAGGTGGACCCCTCCAAGATCGATCTTCTGTTCGAACGCTTCGTCTCGGCCGAGCGCGGCGAGCCGCCCGATATCGACGTGGATTTCGAGCACGAGCGCCGCGAGGAGGTGATCCAGTACGTTTATGAGAAGTACGGGCGCCGGCGCGCGGGCATGACGGCGGTGGTCAATTGCTATCGCCCGCGCGGCGCGATCCGCGAGGCGGGCAAGGCGTTCGGGCTGTCCGGCGACGTGATCGCGGCGCTGTCCAAGGCGGTGTGGGGCTGGCGCGAAGGGATCACCGACGAGGTGATCCGCGGCGAGCTGGGCCTTGATCCGGACAGCCCCGCCTTGCGCCGGGCGCTGGGCGCGGCGCGCGCCCTGCAGGGTTTTCCCCGGCACCTCTCCCAGCATCCCGGCGGTTTCGTCATCACGCTGGGGCGGCTTGATGAGATCGTGCCGGTGCGGAAGGCCGCCATGCCCGAGCGCACCGCGATCGAGTGGGACAAGGAGGATATCGACGCGCTCGGCCTGATGAAGGTGGACGTGCTGGGCCTGGGGATGCTCACCGCGGTGAGCAAGAGCTTCGAGATCATACGCGAGGCCTATGGCCGCGATCTCGCCGTGGCCGAGCTGCCCGCCGAGGACCCTCGCGTCTATGACATGATCTGCAAGGCCGACACGCTGGGCGTCTTCCAGATCGAGAGCCGGGCGCAGATGACCATGCTGCCGCGGCTCAAACCGCGCACCTTCTACGACCTGGTCATCGAGGTGGCGATCGTGCGCCCCGGCCCCATCCAGGGCGACATGGTCCATCCCTATCTGCGCCGCCGTGAAGGCAAGGAAGCGGTCGAGTTTCCCTCAAAGGCGCTGGAGGCGGTGCTCGGCAAGACGCTCGGCGTGCCGTTGTTCCAGGAGCAGGCGATGAAGATCGCCATCGTTGCGGCCGGTTTCACGCCTTCGGAAGCCGACAAGCTGCGCCGCTCCATGGCCGCCTTCCGCCGGTCGGGCACGATCCAGGAAATGGGCGAGAAGCTGATCGCGGGCATGATCGCCAACGGCTATGAGCGCGATTTCGCCGAGCGCTGCTTCAAGCAGCTGGAAGGCTTCGGCGAATACGGCTTTCCCGAAAGCCACGCGGCGAGTTTCGCGCTCATCGTCTACGTCTCGTGCTGGATCAAGCGGCATTATCCAGACGTGTTCCTCGCCGCGCTTTTGAACAGTCAGCCGCTGGGCTTCTACGCCCCCGCCCAGCTGGTGCGCGACGCGCGCGAGCACGGCGTCGTGGTGCGCCCGCCCGATGTCAATCATTCCGACTGGGACTGCACGATGGAGACGCTGGAGCCCTTCGACGGCCCGCCCGCCACGCCCGAGGGCGGGGCGCGCCGGGCGGTGCGGCTGGGCTTGCGCCAGATCAAGGGACTGTCTGAGATCACGGCCGCCCGCGTCATGGCCGCGCGCGCCGAGGGCGGGGCGTTCGACAGCGTGGAGGATCTCGCCCGCCGGGCCCGGTTGCAGCGCGCCGAGACCGACCGGCTGGCGGCCGGCGACGCCTTCGGCTCACTCGCCTCGCGGCGCGGGGCGGGCTGGCGCGCGCTGGCCCAGGCCGGCCCGGACCTGCCGCTGTTCCAGGCCGAGGGCGAGCGCCACATGCCCGATCTCTCCGGCGCGCGGCTGCCGGTCATGAGCCTGTCTGAAGAGGTGGCGCGCGATTACTCCACCCTGTCGCTGTCGTTGAAGGCCCATCCGGTGAGCTTCCTGCGGCCGTCGATCGCCGAGGCCGGCTACCGCACCTGCGCCGCGCTTCTCAGCGCGCGTAACGGCGCGCGCGTGGGGGTGGCCGGGCTGGTGCTGGTGCGCCAGCGTCCCGGCTCGGCCAAGGGCGTGATCTTCGCCACGCTGGAGGACGAGACGGGGATCGCCAACGTCATCATCTGGCCGACCATGTTCGTCCGCTTCCGCCGCACCGTGATCGGCGCGAAACTGCTGGCCGTCACAGGAAAGCTGCAGCGCGAGGGCGAGGTGGTTCACCTGGTGGCCGACCAGCTCATGGACTGGACCGGCGCACTCGCCTCGTTAAGCGCGGGCGGGCTCGACAACGCCTTCGCCCGCGCCGACGAGATCGAGCGGCCGGGCGTCGATCCGTCCGAAAAACCCAAGCGCGGTCAGGGCTTCGCCACGCCGGGCGCGGAGATCATTCCCGCAAGCCGGGATTTTCACTAAAGCGGCGCCCAAACGCGGATGCGACGCCGGATTCGAGCCGGTTCAGCGCGAACCTGGCGGCGAGAAAGGTCGCCGCAATGAGTACGGCGGATGGAAAGCTGGACGCGCAAGGCGGGAGGCGCGGGCGAAGGCCTCTCCTCGTCTGCTGGCGTCAGCCGGTCCCATACAAGAGGCCCGGCGAGCGTCAACGCCCGGCGCGGCCGCCACGCCTAAAGCGGGGTCTCCCGGCGCAGCCGGGCCCCGGTGGGCGTGACGCGCAACACCTTGCCGTCCCCGGCGCCGTCGGTGAGCACGTACAGCGCGCCGTCCGGACCTTCGGCCACCTGGCGGATGCGCGCCTCCAGCTCGGTGAGCAGGCGCTGCTCGCCGACCACCGCGCCCTCGGCGTCGAGATCGAGATGATGCAGGGCGCGCCCGGAAAGCGCCGCGACGAACAGGTCGCCGGCCCAGTCCTCCACCCCGGCGCCGGAATACCAGGCGAGACCGCCCGGCGCGATGGAGGGAGTCCACCCGTATGCCGGCGGCTCGAATCCGTTGGCCGCGTGATCGGTGAGCGGCGTGATGCGCGCGCCGTTATAATCGATTCCCTCGGTGACCACCGGCCATCCGTAATTGGCGCCGGCGACGATCACGTTCAGCTCGTCGCCCCCCTCAGGCCCGTGTTCGTGCGTCCATAGGACTTCGCGCTGCGGGTCCCAGGCGATTCCCTGGACGTTGCGGTGACCATAGGAGAGCACATAGCCCGCCGGCGCGCCGTCCTCGGCGAACGGATTGTCGGCGGGGATCGACCCGTCGGGATTAAAGCGCACCACCGCGCCCAGATGGTTTTCGCGGATCTGGGCCTGTTCGCGGTAGGCGAAGGCGTCGCCCAGCGTCAGCGCGATCGTTCCGTCGGGCAGAAAGCTCATGCGCCCGCCGAAATGATTGAACGTGTCGCGCAGCGGATCGGCGGTGAAGATGCGCGCGCCGTCCACGAGCGCGCCGTCCTCAAGCCTGGCGCGCCAGACTTGCGTGGAGTTGGCGTCCGCCTCGCCCACGGCGTAGCTGAGATAGACGCGGCCGGTCTGGGCGAAATCCGGCGATACGAGCACGTCGAAAAGCCCGGCCTGGCTCTCGGCGTAAACGTCGGGAACCCCCGCCACCGGTTCGTCCGCGAGTACGCCGTCCTCGATCAGGCGCAGCGCCCCGGTGCGCTCGGTGACGAGCATGTCGCCGCCGGGCAGAAAGGCGATGTCCCAGGGATGGGACAGCCCGCCGGCGATCTCCTCGACCGCGAAGAGGTCACCGGACGCAGCCGGGGCGGGATCGGGCCCGGCTTCGCTCCCGCAGCCGGCGAGCCCGGTGCTGCAGCCGGCGGCGAGCGCGGCGGTGACGATGGCCTGAACGCGGCGCGCCATGGCGATCCTTTCCTGATCTGTCCCGCGCGCCCTTGCGCCGGCGCGCCGTGGCGTCATTCTAGGCCGAACGAAACGGCGCGGCCAAGACACGGATCCGCGCCGCCGCGCGGCGAGGGAGGCGAAGATGGGCATGGTCAGAGCGGTCGGCGGCTGGATGGCGGCCACGGTGCTTCTGGGGCTCGCGGCGACGGCGCTGTCCAGCGTCATGGTGGCGGCGATGCTCATCGAGGTCGGCGCCGATCTCGGCGCCGGGGACGTTGCGGGGCTGGTGGCTGCGGATCTGGCGGGCTTCGGCCCGCTTTACGGCGGGCTGATCGCGGTGGCGCTGGCGATCGCCTTTCTCGCCGGAGCGGGGGTGACGCGGCTCCTCAAGCCGCTGCGGCCGCTGGTTTTCGCCGCGGCCGGGGGCGTGGCCATGGCGGTGATGCTGGTCTTGATGGAGCAGGTCTTTTTCGGCGTGCAGATGGTCGCCGGCGCGCGCACGCTGACGGGATTCCTGCTCCAGACCGCGGCGGGCGCGGCGGCGGGCCTTGTCTACGCCGCGCTCACACCGCCGCCGAGGCGGGCCTGAGCGCAGCGCGGCGGCGCCGGTCTCTGTGTTCAAAACGCCACGGTTAACCCGGTGCTTACAAAGCCTGCATGACAAATAGGGCGAATGCGGCATAAGCTCGCTTCAGCGCGGATGAATCCAGCCGTCAGAGCTGAGCCGCCATGACAGATATTCAGGGGGAGGAAGCCCGAATGAATCGCTCGTTTAAAGCAGCCGCACTTGGTGCGTCTGCGCTCGCCGCCGGGGTGGTCACCACCGGCGCCTACGCCCAGTCGCCCGACATCATCACCGTCACCGCGCAAAAGCGTGAGCAGACGCTGCAGGAAGTGCCGATCGCGGTCACGGTGGTCGACGCCGAAACCCTGCAGGACTCCCAGATCGTCGATGCGATCGACCTGCAGTCGGTGATTCCGGCCCTGCGCGTCAGCCAGCTGGAGCGCAGCTCCAACGCCACCTTCATCATCCGCGGTCAGGGCAACGGCGCGAACAACCCGGGCATCGAACCCTCGGTGGCGGTCTATATCGACGGCGTGTTCCGTCCGCGCGCCGGCTCTGTGATCTCCGACCTCATGGGCATCGAGCGCGTCGAAGTCCTGCGCGGGCCGCAATCGACCCTGTTCGGCAAGAACGCCACCGCCGGCGTGGTCAGCATCGTCACCGAGGAGCCCAGCTTCGAGTTCGGCGGCGAAGTGTCGGCGACGATCGGCAACTACAATCAGCGCATTCTGAAGGGCTCGGTCACCGGACCGCTCTCGGAGAGCCTGGCCTTCTCGCTGTCGGGCAGCCGCAACCAGCGCGACGGCTATTACGAGAATGTCGGCGCGGGCGGCGATTTCAATGATCGCGACCGCTGGGCCGTGCGCGGACAGCTTCTGTTCCTTCCCACCGACAATCTCGAGCTTCGCCTGATCGCCGACTATGACGAGATCGACGAGCAGTGCTGCGGCGCCGATCGCGTGATCGACGGAGTCACTGCGCCGCTGATCCGCGATGTTCTCGGCGGTCAGACCTCGGCGGGCGCGGGCTTCAACTACCAGATCGCGTCGGACTTGGCGAACGACAACAAGATCGAGAACGCCGGCGTCTCGCTTCAGGCCGACTGGAACCTGAACGACAACATGACGCTGAGCTCGATCACGTCGCTTCGCACCTATGATGACTTCGTGGACTTTGAAGGCGACTTCACCACCCTGTCCCTGCTCGGCGAAAACATCCGCGGCCTGGACGTGGAGACCTTCACCCAGGAATTCCGCCTGACCGGGGACTGGAACAACCGGGCCTTCTACCTGCTCGGCGCCTTCTTCTCCAACGAAGACATGACCGTCGAGGACACCCGCATCTACGGGACCGACACCCGCGCCTATGTGGATCTGCTCACCGCCTCGGGCACCATCACGGTGGCTCCCGGCGTGGTCATTCCCGATGCGTCGACCAGCGCCATCACCTTGATCGAGGCGGTCACGCCGTTCGCGTTCAATACGTTCTATCAGCCCGGCGGCGGCACCCGCTTCACCGCCGAGCAGACCGACCAGCAGATGCAGCTTTTCGGTCAGGTCGATTTCGACATCACCGACCGCCTGACGCTGACGGCCGGCCTCGCCTACTTCCAGAGCGAGAAGGAAGTCGACTTCACCAACGTGGTGCGCAGCAACCCGTTCTCGGATCTCAACCTGGTCGAGATCGGCGAGCCGCTGATCCTTGCGGGTCTGGTCCAGAACGCGCTGAGCCTGCCGACTCCGCCGAGCTCGGCGCAAATCGCTGCGTTCGCCGGAGCCGATCCCGCGACCTTCGCGGCGTTCCAGGCCGCCGCGGCGGGCGCCTCGACGGTGTTTCCCAGCAGCGGCGCGCCGCTGGCCAACCCGCTCCTGACCCTGTTCGAGCAGGGCCTGCAGCCGCTCGGCCCGCTCACACCGTTCCCCAACTCGGTCGAGACCGGCGAAACCAGCGACTCAGACTGGCCGTACACGCTGCGGCTGGCCTATGACGTGACCGACCGCATGAACGTCTACGCCTCGTTCGCGCGCGGCTTCAAGGCGTCGTCCTGGAACCTCACCCCGGATACGCGCCCCAACACCGCCGACGTGGCCGCGCTCGCCGCCGCCGGCGAGCTGGCCGCCGATACGGCGATCCCCGGCGCGCCCTTCGCGGTGAACACCGCGATCGCGCTCGGCGTCTACGGCAACCAGCGTTTCGCCCGTCCGGAAATCACCGAGACGTTCGAGATCGGCCTGAAGACCCAGTTCGACTGGGGCTTCCTGAACGTGGCGGTCTTCGACCAGACCATCACCGACTTCCAGTCCTCGATCTTCCAGGGCGCGGGCTTTGCGGTCATCAACGCCGGCGAGCAGTCCAGCCAGGGCCTCGAGTTCGACACCTCGATCACCCCGCCGGGCATTCCGGGCCTGACCCTGAATCTGGCCGGTCTGTGGATGAGCGCGGAGTATGACGACTTCCAGGGCGCTCCGGTGGTCACCGGCAGCGCGGTTGACCTGACGGACGGCGTGCCGGACGGCCGCGGCGACCTGACGGGGTCTGAAGTCGCGGGCATTCCCGAGTTCGCGGGCTCGTTCGGCTTCCAGTACGCGCGCGAACTGGACTTCGGCGAAGCCTTCGTACGGGCCGATTACCAGTACGCCTCGGAAACCCAACTTGGTAACGACCTGCCGGCCTCGCTCACCCGTGAAGTCAGCACGATCAACGCATCGGTCGGCGTCAACCTCGACAACGGTATCGAAGCCCTTCTGTGGGCCCGTAACCTGAATGAGGACGAGTACTACACCGCCGGTTTCCCGACGACGCTGCAGCCGGGCTCGTTCTCGGCTTACGCCAATCAGCCGCGGACCTATGGTCTGACCCTGCGCGCCAGCTTCTAACGCTGACTTGCAGACCATTCGAGAGCGGCGCCGGGAGCGATCCCGGCGCCGTTTTCTTTCGCGCCGCCGGCGCCGCGGCGCCGCCGGCTTGCATCGCCGGCGCGAACGGCGTTGATTACCCCCATGAGCGACATACTCACCCTGGTTCTCGTGCTCGGCGCCTCGATCATCTCGGTCGGATTGATTGTCGTGCTGAACGTGTTCCTCGGCGGATGGACGCCGGCCCGCTTCAGCCATCCAGAGCCCGGCGTGGCGGCGATCGAGGAGGGCGTGCTCGGCTTCACCGCCTCGCAGGATCGGGTGATGGGGCGCGGCGGCCGCGTGGTGCTGGCGCTGGAGGTTGGCGGCGGCCGTCTGGGGATCGCCGCCACGTCCGGCGACCGGGCCACGGTCCGCGCTCTGCGACCGGGTGAAATCCGGGCCGTGCATCTTGACGGCGCGACCCTGACGCTCGATCTGGACGACTACACCTTTCCGCGCGTCTGGCTGACCCTGGACGACGCGGCGAGTGCGCAGGACTGGGCGGCCAAGGCGGAGGCCTTCACCCGACCGGCGCGCGCCAGCGAACCTGCAGCGAGCCCGAGCCATGCCTGATCTGCCCAATCCGATCTATTTCGCCATTCCCGGCTTCGTCCTGCTGATCGTCGCGGAGATGATCCATGCGCGCCTGACCGGCAAAACCCAGTACGAGCCGCGCGACACCGCCGCCAGCCTCGCCATGGGGCTCGGCAATACGGTTTCCGGCATCGTACTCGGCGGCGTTGCGCTGGCCTGGTTCACCTATATCGAGCAGTTCGCGCTGCTGGATATCGGCTGGGCCTGGTGGGCGTTCGCGCTGGCCTTCGTGCTGGACGATTTCGTCTATTACTGGAGCCACCGCTTCGCGCACACGGTGCGCTGGTGGTGGGCCGACCATGTGATCCACCACTCCAGCCAGCACTACAATCTCTCCACCGCCCTGCGCCAGCCCTGGCTCTCCCCGCTGACGCTGAAATTCATCTTTTTTGGAAGCTGGCTGGTGCTTGTGGGCTTTCCGCCGGCGATGATCGCCTTCGTCGGCGCGCTCAATCTGATCTACCAGTTCTGGATTCATACCGAGGCGGTGCCGAAGCTGTGGGGTCCGATCGAAGCGGTGATGAACACGCCCAGCCACCACCGCGTCCATCATGCGACCAATCCGCGCTATCTCGACCGCAATTACGCCGGCGTCTTCATCATCTGGGACCGCCTGTTCGGCACGTTCGAGCCCGAGCGCGAGGACGAGCCCTGCCGTTACGGCATCGTGCGCAATCTGGCGACCTATAATCCGATCAAGATCTGCCTGCATGAATGGGTGGGGATCATCAAGGACGTGCGCTCGGCCAAATCGCCGGGCGAAGTGATCGGCTACTGGCTCGGCCCGCCGGGCTGGTCGCCGGACGGCTCGCGCGACAGCTCGAAAATCCTGAAGGAGCGCTGGATGGCCGGACGCCGGGCCGAGCGCGGCGACCCCGCTCCGGACACCGCCGCGCCGGCGGAATGACGCCTTACTGACTTACTGCTTCTCGATCCAGTCGTTCACTTCGCGGTCGGCCTCGTCCTTGGACTTGCCGTAGCGTTGCTGGATGCGGCCGGAGAGCTTGTCCTTGTCGCCCTCGGCAATTTTCAGGTCGTCATCGGTCAGCTTGCCCCATTGGCGCTTGGCCTCGCCGGTGAGCTCTTTCCACTTCCCCTTTAGTTCGTCGGCGTGCATGGCGGGTCTCCTGTCTTGCCTTCAGGGAGATAACGCCCGGAAGCCGGCCTGGGTTCGCCGTGTCGAGGCGCGCCGCCGCCGATTTCGCGTTTCGCGTCGGTCCGGCCGCGCTGCTGGATCGAGACCCGGAGTTCAGGAGGGCGTGATGGCGGACAAGCGCACGATCAATATCCAGCAGCACAGCGGTCTCGGAATGGCGTGGTGCGCCGGCTGGCTGTTCACCGTCGGCTATCCCGGCCTCAGCTTCTGGAGCGGCGTGCTGGCCCTGGTCGTCTGGCCGTCCGTCCTTGGCGCGCACTTGATGCCGGCTGCAGGCTGGCGCGTCGACGATGCCGACGCGCCTTAAAGAAGCGCGCCGGCGATCCCGTCGAAGATGAACTGAGCGGCCAGCGCGGCGAGGATCACGCCGAGGATGCGGGTGATCATCGCCGCCAGCGTGTCGCCGATGACGCGCATGATCCAGCCCACCGCCAGGAACAGGACAAGGCACAGGAG
>JBKHAZ010000037.1:0-14822 GCA_046542605.1 Oceanicaulis sp.
CAACGAGCCGGTGCGCCGGGCCATGCACTCGGTCTTCCTCTACCACGCCATCAAGGCCGGCATGGACATGGGGATCGTGAACGCCGGCCAGCTGGACATCTACGACCAGATCGACCCCGAGCTGCGCGAGCTCGTCGAGGACGTGATACTGAACCGGCGCTCGGATTCGACTGAAAGGCTGCTGGAGGCCGCCGAGCGCTACAAGGGCGACGGCAAGACCGAGAAAAAGGCCGACGCCGAATGGCGCTCCAAGCCTGTCAAGGAGCGGCTGGAATACGCGCTCATCAAGGGCATCGACGACTATATCGTTGACGACACCGAGGAGGCCCGCCAGGCCGCCGAGCGGCCGCTTCACGTGATCGAAGGCCCGCTCATGGACGGCATGAACGTGGTCGGCGACCTGTTCGGCGAGGGCAAGATGTTCCTGCCCCAGGTCGTCAAATCGGCGCGCGTCATGAAGAAGGCCGTCGCGCACCTGTTCCCCTACATGGAGAAGGAGCGCGAGGAGCTGGGGCTGGACAAGCAGTCCAACGGCAGGATCCTCATGGCCACGGTGAAGGGCGATGTTCACGACATCGGCAAGAACATCGTCGGCGTGGTGCTGCAGTGTAACGGCTACGACGTGGTCGATCTGGGCGTGATGGTCCCGCCGGAGAAGATCCTGCAGACCGCAAGGGACGAGAAGTGCGACGTGATCGGCCTGTCTGGCCTGATCACCCCCTCGCTCGACGAGATGGTCACCGTGGCGCTCGAGATGCAGCGCGAGGGCTTCGACATTCCGCTGCTGATCGGCGGCGCGACCACGAGCCCCGCCCACACGGCGGTGAAGATCGAGCCGAGCTATTCCAAGGCGCCGGTGGTGCACGTGCACGACGCCAGCCGGGCGGTCGGCGTGGTCTCCAAGCTGCTCGCCGAGGACCAGCGCCAGCCCTATTGGGAGGAGCTGCAGGCGAAGTACGCGAAGATCCGTGAGACTCGCGCGCGCACGCAAGGCAATCGCGACCGGCTGAAGCTCGAGGAGGCCCGCAGCAAGGCGTTCGACGCCGACGTGAACGGCTACACGCCGGTCAAACCGAAAAAGCTCGGGCTGACCACGGTGGACGATGTCTGCCTGCGCGACCTCGTCGACTATATCGACTGGACGCCCTTCTTCTTCGCCTGGGACATGAAGGGGACCTATCCGAAGATCTTCGACGATCCCAATCGCGGCGAGGCGGCGAAAGCCCTGTTCGACGACGCCCAGAAGATGCTCGGCCAGATGGTCGAGGAAAACTGGCTTCAGCCTAAAGGGGTGGTCGGTCTGTGGCCGGCGCAGCGCAAGGGCGACGATCTCGAGATCTACGCCGACGAGGACCGGAAGACCGCGCTCGGCCGCTTTCACGGACTGCGCCAGCAGACCAGGAAGGACGGCGACAAGCCGCATTACTCGATCTGCGACTTCGTCTCGGCGACCCAGCCCGATTATGTCGGCGGCTTCGCGGTGACCGCCGGGGCGGCCGAAGAAGCCTTCATCCAGAAGTTCAAGGACGCCAACGACGACTATTCGGAGATCATGTTCAAGGCGCTCGCCGACCGGTTCGCCGAAGCCTTCGCCGAATATCTCCACCAGCGCGTGCGCAAGGAGATCTGGGGTTATGCGCCCGACGAGGACCTGACGCCGGAGCAGCTGGTGAAGGAAGAATACGCCGGGATCCGCCCGGCGCCGGGCTATCCCGCCCAGCCCGACCATACCGAGAAGGGCGTGTTGTTCGAGCTTCTCGAAGCGTCCGAGCGCACCGGCATCACGCTGACGGAGAGCTGGGCGATGAACCCGCCCGCCAGCGTGTCGGGCATGTATTTCGCCCATCCGGACAGCGTCTATTTCGCCGTGGGCCGGATCACCAGGGACCAGGTCGAGGACTATGCGGCCCGCAAGGGCTGGACCCTGCGCCGCGCGGAAAAGGAGCTGGGGCCGATCCTCGGCTACGAGCCGGATGTGGAGGAAAGCGCGGCGGTGGAGGCGGCCGAGTAGGGCCGCCGCACGCGGGCGGCGGCCTCGACCGCGTCCGCCGCATGAGCGCGCTTGCCGCTGTCATGGGGCGGGCGTAAGGCTGGGCGGATGAGCGACGCCGTTCCCGCCCCGTCCAGAGCCGCACGGCCCGCCGCGACGATCTTCGTCACCGGCACCGTACTGATCGACGCGCTGGCGTTCGCGCTGATCATGCCGGTCCTGCCCGCGCTCCTGATGGAGCTGACCGGCGAGGGCGTGGCGGAGGCGGCGCGCTGGGGCGGGATGGCGACCTTCGTCTTCGCCCTGGCGCAATTCTTCTGCTCGCCGGTGATCGGAGGGCTGTCGGACCGGTTCGGGCGCCGCCCGGTGCTTCTGCTCTCGTTGACGGCGCTGGCGCTTGATTTCCTGCTCATGGGCCTCGCCCATGCGCTGTTCGTCTTCTTCGCCGCGCGGCTCCTGTCGGGCGTGTTCGCGGCGACCCATTCCACCGCCAACGCCTATATCGCCGACGTGCATCCGCCGGCCGCGCGCGCGAACCAGTACGCCATGCTCGGCGCGGCCATGGGGGCCGGCTTCGTGCTCGGTCCGGCGCTGGGCGGGCTTCTGGGCGAGCTGTCCCCGCGCGCGCCCTTCTTCGCCGCCGCGGCGCTGGCCGGCGCCAACGCGCTTTACGGCTGGTTCGTGGTGCCCGAAAGCCTGAAGCGGGAAAAGCGACGCGCGTTTTCCTGGAAGCGGGCGAACCCGTTCGGCACGCTCGCCCGCCTGCGCAAGGCGGAAGGCGTCGGCGTGATGGCGCTGGTGTATTTCTTCGCCCAGCTGTCCGGCTTCGTCTATCCGGCCGTGTGGTCCTATGTGGCGATCGCCAAATTCGGGTGGAGCGAAGCCCAGATCGGAATTTCGCTGGCGGCCTTCGGGGGGATCTTCGTGCTCTCCCAGGCGGTGGTGACGCCGTTCCTCCTCAAGCGGATCGGCGAGCGCCGCGCGATCTGGATCGCGCTGGTGATCGAAGCGGTTGCGCTTCTTGGCGTCGCCTTCGCGCCGTCGGGGCCGTGGGTCTATGTCTTCCTCAGCTTTGCGCTGATCACCGGCATGGAGGGGCCCGCGCTTCAGAAGGTGATGACCGAGCGGGTGGCCGAAGATGCGCAGGGCGAGCTGCAGGGCGGTCTCTCGGCATTGGGCGGCGTGGTGCTGATCATCAGCCCGCTTCTCTACACCCAGCTCTTCTTCGCGTTTGAAAGCGGGCGGTTCGGCGTGCAGTTCGCCGGCGCGCCGTTCGCGCTGGCGTCGGCGTTCTGCGTCGTCGCCGCGGTGCTGTTCCTGATGCGCGAACGGCGGGCGCCGCGCTAGAGAGTCTTTTCAGCGAAGGTGGGCGCCGGTTTCGCGTTTCGAAAAGACCATATTTCAACAGACTGGAGTCGATTTGGTCGATCAGGATCGACCGAAACGGCTCTAGAGGCGGTGTTGCAGGACCGGCAGGACGCGGCCCAGGATCCGCTTGCTCGGCTGATCCGCCACCTTCACTGCGCCCATGGCCCGATAGAACGGCTCCGCGTTGGGATCGGAGAGAATGTCGAGGCGCGAGGCGTCGGCCGCCCGCGCCTGATCGAGCGCCCAGCCGTAGAGCCTGCGTCCCAGCCCGGCGCCGATGGCTTCAGGCGCGATGAACAGAAGGTCCAGCGACATCGCCCGGCCCTGCGCGTCCTCGAACGGCTCTGAAATCTGCGCCACGCCGAGCGGATCCGCGCCGCGCCAGCCCGCCATGGCGCGCCCGGCCGCCATGGCGTCCGGGTCGAGGCTCAGCACCCGCGCCATGATGTTCATCATCTCCGCGTCATAGCCCCAGCGGGCCTTGGACCGCAGGATCAGCGCATTGAGCCTCTCGCCGTGTTCCGGGCGGGCCGGGGAAAGGGTGGGGTCGGTCATGGGCGGTGCGTCCTTCGAACCCCGGATCGGGTCCGGGGCTCCTGCGGAAAACTCCTCAGGATGAGGGAGGTATGCGCTCCCGTTCACCCTGATCCTGAGGTGCGAGCCTGCAAGGCGAGCCTTGAAGGACCGGCTGGACAAGGCGCCTAAGCCGCGCTCACCGCGCCGTGGCAGTGCTTGTATTTCTTGCCCGAGCCGCAAGGGCAGGGCGCGTTGCGCTGCACCCGGCCCCAGGTGGCGGGATCGTTCGGGTTGATGTTGGCGGTGGCTTGCCGGGTCGCCAGCGGCGAGGCGGGGCGCGCCGAGGCGCCGGCGTCGGGATTGTCGGCCATCTCGTTGCGGCCGGTGACCGGATCGGTGTGGCGGGCCTGCATGTCCTTGGGCGGTTCGGGCATGGCCGGCGCCTGACGGCTCGGCGCCAGGCGCATGTTGAACAGGACGCGCGTGGTTTCGAGGCGCAGCTCGTCCAGCAGATTCTCGAACAGCGAGAAGGCTTCGGTCTTGAACTCGTTGAGCGGGTCGCGCTGGGCGTAGCCGCGCAGACCCACCACGCTGCGCAGCGCGTCCAGCTGCTGCAGGTGGTCGCGCCAGTTGGTGTCGATGGTCTGCAAAAGCAGCTGCTTCTCGATCCGGCGCATCAGTTCCGGGCCGATATCGGCGGCCTTCTCCGCATACGCTTCATCGGCGGCTTTCTGCAGGCGCTCCTTGATCTCCTCGTCGGCGATGCCTTCTTCGGCGGCCCAGTCCTTGATGGGCAGATCCAGGGAGAAATATTTCTTCACCGCCTCGTCAAGGCCCTCCACATCCCACTGGTCGGCGTAGGCCTTGGGCGGGATGTGACGCTCCACGAGATTGTCCACGCAGTCCGCGCGCATGTCCTTGATCACGTCGGAGACGTCTTCAGACGTCATGAAGTCGATGCGCTGCTCGAAGATCGCCTTGCGCTGATCGTTCATCACATCGTCGTACTTCAGGATGTTCTTGCGGATGTCGAAATTGCGCTGTTCGACCTTTTTCTGGCTGGTCTCCACCGCCTTGGTCATCCACGGGTGCTGGATGGCTTCGCCCGGCTTCATGCCCATGGTGCGCATGATGGTGTCCAGCCGCTCCGGCGCAAAGATGCGCAACAGATCGTCTTCCACCGACAGATAGAAGGCCGAGCGGCCCGGGTCGCCCTGGCGGCCCGACCGGCCGCGCAGCTGGTTGTCGATGCGCCGGCTTTCATGGCGCTCGGTGCCGATGACGAACAGACCGCCGGCGTCCAGCGCCTTTTGTTTCTTGTCGGCCACGTCCGCGGCGATCTTTTCGCGCTCGGCCTTGATCTCGGCTTCGGACGGTTCCTCGCCGGCTTCTTTCTGCTGCTCCAGCCATTCGGAGAGGCGGAAGTCCACATTGCCGCCCAGCTGGATGTCGGTGCCGCGCCCGGCCATGTTGGTGGCGATGGTCACCGCGCCCGGCACGCCGGCCTGGGCGATGATGCCGGCCTCCTGCTCGTGATAGCGGGCGTTGAGCACCTGGTGCTTGATCTTCTTCCTGGTCAGCACGTCGGAGAGCGATTCCGAGCGCTCGATGGAGACCGTGCCCACCAGGATGGGCTGGCTTTTCGCGTGCGCCGCCTCGATCGCCGCGACGATGGCGTCGTTCTTTTCGTCGATCGTGCGGTAGAGCTCGTCTTCCTCGTCCACGCGCGCCACCGGGCGGTTGGTGGGAATCTCCACCACGCCGAGCCCGTAAATGCCCGCGAATTCGTCGGCTTCGGTGGCCGCCGTGCCGGTCATGCCGGCGAGCTTGTCGTAGAGGCGGAAGTAATTCTGGAAGGTGATCGAGGCGAGCGTCTGGTTCTCCGGCTGGATCTCCACCTGCTCCTTGGCTTCGATGGCCTGGTGCAGCCCGTCCGACAGGCGGCGGCCCGGCATCATGCGCCCGGTGAATTCGTCGATCAGCACGACCTTGTCTTCGCGCACGATGTAATCCTTGTCGCGCGTGAAGATCTTGTGGGCCTTCAGGCCCTGATTGACGTGGTGGACCACCGTGATGTTCTCGACATCATAGAGGTCGCCGCTCTCGATGAGGCCGCGCTCTTTCAAAAGCGCTTCGATGTGCTCGTTGCCGTCTTCGGTGAAGGTGACCGAGCGGGCTTTCTCGTCGATGGTGAAGTCTTCATCGTCGAGAAGCGGGATGATCGCGTCGATCGTCTTGTAGAAATCGGTGCGGTCGTCGGTGCGCCCGGAGATGATCAGCGGCGTGCGCGCCTCGTCGATCAGGATGGAGTCCACCTCGTCCACAATGGCGTAGTGGTGGGTGGCTTTTTCCGCCGGCCGTCCGCCGAACTGGACCATCTCCTGCAGCGAGTACTTCATGTTGTCGCGCAGATAGTCGAAGCCCAGCTCGTTATTGGTGCCGTAGGTGATGTCGCAGGCGTAGGCGTCGCGGCGCTGGTCGTCGAACATGCCGTGCATGATCACGCCGGTGGACATGCCCAGCTTGGCGAAGACCTGACCCATCCATTCTGAGTCGCGCTTGGCCAGATAGTCGTTCACCGTGACGATGTGCACGCCCTTGCCCGGAAGCGCGTTGAGATAGGCCGCAAGCGTGGAGACCAGCGTCTTGCCCTCGCCGGTCTTCATTTCCGAGATGTCGCCCTGGTGCAGCACCACGCCGCCCATGAGCTGGACGTCGTAATGGCGCTGGCCGAGCGCCCGCTTGGCCGCTTCGCGCACCGCGGCGAACGCCTCGGGCAAAAGCTGGTCCAGGCTCTCGCCGCGCTCGAAGCGCTCGCGGAACTCCGCGGTCTTGGCCTTGAGCTGGTCGTCGTCCAGCGCCTCGAAGTCGGGCTCCAGCGCGTTGATGCGCTCCACGGTCGGGCGCATCTTCTTGACCGTCCGGTCATTGGAGGATCCGAAGAGCTTGCGGGCGATGTTCAGCATGACGTATCAGCCTTGGCGGGCGCACAATGAAGAAACCGGCGCGCCGCCGTCGTCCCGGTCGGGCGGCGCGAGGCGGGAAGAGGGCTTTAATCTCTTCGCGCGACAAAGATAGCCGGTGACTTAAGGAGGCCCAGTTTGACTGTCAATCAAGCCCGCCCGCGCGCTTGGGCCTTCGCCTTCATATCCTTGATGTTTCTCGCCGCCTGCGGGGAGGGTGCGCCGGACCCGCGATCCGCCCCGGGCGGCGCCGCGCCCACGCCCCAGGGCTTGCGTTTCACGCAAGAGGAGGCGCCCGCCGGAGCACGCGTCGCCGCCCGGGTGGGCGGCACCGTGATCACCTTCGCCGACGTGCGCCGCGAGGCCGAGGTGCGCGGTCTCAGCGATGACCCGGCGCGTCTGGGCCCCGGCGACGCGGCGTTCCGCGAAGCGCTTGAGGAGTTGATCGATCAGCGCCTGCTGGCGCTGGAGGCCGCGCGCCGCAATCTGCAGGAGACGCCCGAGGCGCGCCGGCGCCTGGCCGCCGCCGAGGAGCGCATTCTGGGCAATGTCCTGGTGGAGCAGGCCGTCTCCGACGCCGTCACCGAGAACGCGATCGAGCGCGTTTACGAGGAGCAGGCGCGCCTGGCTCCGCCGGCCGAGGAGATCCGCGCGCGCCACATCCTGGTGGACACGCGCGCCGAAGCCGACGAGGTCGCCCGCCTTCTGGCCGAAGGGGCCGATTTCGCCCAGATCGCCGCCCGTGTGAGCCAGGACCCCGCCACGCGCTTTGAAGGCGGCGATCTGGGCTATTTCACCCGCGAAGGGATTCTGCCGGCTTTTGCGCGCGTCGCCTTCTCCACCCCGGTGGGCGCGGTCAGCGCTCCGTTCCAGACCGAGTACGGCTGGCACGTGGTCACCGTCACCGACCGGCGCAGCCAGCCGCGCCCTGAGCTGGAGGCCATGCGCGGCAATATCGTGCGCTTTCTCACCCTGCAGGGGATCGATGCGCTGCTTGCCGAGATTCGTGAAACCTATCCGGTGACCGTCACCGCCGGCGCAGGCGAAGCCGCCGGCGCGGACGCGGCGGGGGGCGATGACCGAAGCGTTGCGGGCGGCGAGGTTGACGCGGAGACCGCTGCGGAGGAAGACGGCGCGCCCGAGCGGCGTTAGCCCATTGTTCACCCTGCGCCCGAGCTTCGCTTCCGACCGGACACCAAGTGATGGCATTCTCCTCCCGGCGCCTTCTTCTCGTTGCGGCCTGCGCGCTCGTCGATCCGGACGGGCGCGTGCTGGTGGCCCGGCGCCCGGAAGGCAAGGAGCTGGCCGGACAGTGGGAGTTTCCCGGCGGCAAGATCGAGCCGGGGGAGAGCCCGGAGCAGGCTCTGATCCGCGAGTTGCGCGAGGAGCTGGGAGTAGAGCCGTGCGAGCAGTGCCTGCAGCCCTTCGCGTTCGCCTCGCACGCCTTCGAGGACGGAAGGCACATGCTCATGCCGCTTTTCGTTTGCCGGCGCTGGGACGGCTTTGTCGACCCGAAGGAAGGCCAGGAGATTCGATGGGTGCGCCCGGACACGCTGATGCAGATCGACCTCCTGCCGGCCGACCGGCCGCTGGCCGCCGAGCTGCGCGACCGGCTGGCCGGGGCGAAGGTCTGAGGCGCCTGCGCCCAGACCGCCGCGGCTCGACCGCCATCGAGTACGCCCTGATCGCCGCGCTTCTGTCCGTGGTCGTCATCTCCGGCATCGCCGCCTTCGGTTCGGCCACCGGCAGCGTCTGGGACACCAGCACCACGCGCCTGAACGGCGTGCTGAACGCCCCTGACGAATCCTGACCGCGCGCCGGCTTTGAAAAACCGGGCGGGCTGCGGTTTGCCCTTTCTCCGCCAAGCGCCTAGCCTCGCCCCGATTTTTTCGGGAGAGATTCCATGCGCATTTCCCTCATGGCCGCTTCGGCGGCGGTCTTGCTGTCAGCCTGCGAAAGCCTTCCCGGGAGCGCACGGACCGCCGCGCCCGCCGGAGCGCCGCTGTCCGGCGACGACGCGCTTCCCGTGGACACCACGGCGCTGCACGACCGGGTGCTCACCATGGACACCCATATCGACATCGATGCGGGCTATGCGACCGACCGGCTGGATCCCGGCGGCTTCACGCGCGCCCAGGCGGACCTTCCGAAAATGCGCGCGGGCGGGCTCGATGCGGGCTTCTTCATCGTCTATGTGGGACAGGGCCTGATCAGCCCCATGGGCTATGAAGAGGCGGCCGCCATCGCCGAGGAGAAATACCAGGCGATCCTGCGGATGATCCGCGCCTACCCAGGCGAGATCGCGCTCGCGGTCACTGCAGACCAGGTCGAGCAAATCCACGCCGACGGCAAGCTCGTGGCGCTCATCGGCATGGAGAATTCCTGGCCGCTGGGCGAGGACATCGCCAACGTGGCGATGTGGGCCGACCGGGGCGTGCGCTATGTCTCCATCACCCATTTCGGCAACAACCAGTTCGGCGGCAGCTCCAACCCGAACCTCGCCCAGGGCGATCCGGCGGAGGATCCCGGCCTCACCGATCTGGGGCGCGAGCTGGTCGCCGCGCTCAACGATGAAGGCGTGATGGTGGACGTCTCCCATGTGGGCAAGACCACCATGCTGGAGGCGATCGAGTTGAGCCGCGCGCCGGTGATCGCCAGCCATTCCGGCGCCCGGGCGGTCTATGACCATCCGCGCAATCTCGACGACGAGCAGCTCATCGCCATCCGCGACAATGGCGGCGTGGCGCAGATGGTCGCCTTCCGCCGCTATATCGCCGAAGTGGATCCCGGGCTGGCCCAGGCCGAACAGGCGCTGGCGGCCGAGTACGGGCTCGACACCCGCGAAGGCCGCGCCGCGGCGGGCCAGGCCGATATCGACCGCTTCCGGGATGAATTGAGGGCGCTGCGCGGGCGCATGGACGACGTCACCATCGAGCATCTGGCCGATCATATCGACCACGCCGTCCAGATCGCCGGGATCGACCATGTGGGCGTCGCGTCGGATTTCGACGGCGGCGGCGGGGTCGGCGGCTGGGACGACGCTGCGGAGACGCCCGCAGTGACTGCAGAGCTGATCGAGCGCGGCTACTCCGAAGCGGACATCGCCAAGATCTGGGGCGGCAACCTGCTGCGCGTCATGCGCGCGGTGGAGGCGGCCGCGGCGCAATAGGAAAAACGCCGCCCGGCGGGCCCGGGCGGCGTCTTGCGTTCTGGCCGGAATTGATCCGCGCTAGCGGCTCATCGGCGTCCCGGCCGCCTCATCCCCGTCGGCGGCGTCTGCGCCCGTATCCGGTGCGGCGCCTTGCGGCAGGGCGTTGACCTGGATCCGTTTGACATCGGGGGAGTAGATCATCCCGCCGCCGAGGATCGCGTCGAGCTCCTGGGCGGTGGCGTCGGCCATGTTTTCAAGGTCCAGCAGATGGCGTCCGTAGCCGCCGCCGCGCAGGGCCAGCCCCAGAAGGCCGCCGGCCGCGCCCGCGCTGCGGTCCACGATCGGCGCGATGGGCTCGACGCTCTCCACCACCACTTCGCCGGTGAGCAGATCCACAAGCTCGAACTCGTAGGTCAGGCCGATCACCTCGCCGACCAGCATCATGGTGGCCGCGTTGGGGAAGATGGTCGAGACGATCTCGACGTTCAATCGCGCCGGGCGGTCGCCGGTGAAGCGCCGCGCCAGGCGCGCTTCGGTCTCCTGATTGATGAGGAAGGTCAGCAGCGTCTCGCCTGCATTCTCTTCGCTTAGACCACCGTCGGCATAGGCGTCCATGCGCGCTTCCTGATCATCGGAAAGGCCCTCCGGGTCGGTGCGCAGATTGTTCACCGTCACGTCATACCGGTCCGGGATGGTCTGGCCTTCGGCCATATCGGTCCGGGTCTCCACAAGCATGTAGGCGGCGCGCACCTCCGGCCCCACCGGCGTTTCGACCTGCGAGACGCAAGCCGTCGTCATAAGGGCGAGCGCGCCGAGCGCCGCCAGCTTCAAAACACGCGTCATCGGTATCCCTCCCCGGGCCCGGGTCTGTCCGGCCGTCTCGTATGGCGCGCATTCGCGCGAAAAAAGAAAATTATCGGGTCCGCAATCAGCGATACTATAATTGGACGGTCAGCACAACACAGCGGCGCCCCGCGCGCCGATTGAGCCTGGAGCCTGGAGCCTTTCCAGCGACAGTGGACACCGGTTTCGCGTTTTGAAAAAACTATATTTCAACAGATTAGAGTCGACTTGGTCGATCAGGACCGGCCGGAACGGCTCTAGAAACGCGCCAGCAGAAGATCCTGGAAATCAACGCCGCGCCGCCCCCGCCAGCGCCCGGTCCTGATCGCCACCTCGCGCGCGCCGGCCTTGGTGAGCACGGCTTCAAGCCGGTCGGGGGCGAGCCCTACGGCGAGGTCGGGCTCGGCCGCGCTCTCCACCGCCGCACCCTTGTAATCGTGGGCGAAGGTGAACGCGGTCCGGCCCGCCGCGATGGCGGCGCTCGCGTCGGCGTCCAGGGCGAACACCGTGGCCAGAAGCCGCCCGCCGGGCCGGGTCACGCGCGCGCTTTCGCGCAGGTAATGGTAAACCGCGCCGGGCTGCATATGGGTGTAGACCGAGGTCGCAAGCGTCACGTCGAACGCCGCGTCGGGATAGGGAAAGCGGAACGCCTCCGCCGCGATCTTTCCGCGTGGATTGTAAAAGCTGTTGGCGATGTCGGCGTGATCAAAGCGCCAGCCCGGCGCCTGCCCGCGCGCCCAGCGCCGGCACCAGCTGATTCCATAGCGCACGATGTCGAAGCCGGCGTAATCGAGGCTGTCGCCATACAGCCGATGCAGGCCGAGCGCGTTGCGCCCGATGGCGCAGCCGATGTCGAGAATCGCGTCTCCGGGCGCCAGTCCGGCCTGGTCGCGCACCATGTTGGCGGTGAAATCGCCGACTTTGCGGTAATCGCCGCCGCCGGCGAAATTGATCAGATCCGGCGGCCCGTCCGCGCCTTGAAACAGAGGCGTGTGGCGCACGGCCATGTCCAGCGCGTCGGCGATCAGCGTATATTTCAGCGTGCGCAGCATGGCCGGCCTCCCGCACCCCTCATAGCCGAGCGCAGGCCGGCGGCGAAGCCCTGCGGGCGGGCTGTCCTCAGCTGGTCTCCACGCGGGTGGCCGCGACCATGTTCACGTTGAGCATGGGCGAGCCTGAATCGCCGCGGACCGTGACGCGCTCGCCGGTGTCGAGATCGAGATCGCCGTTGTCGGCGCGCGGGATGTCGCGCAGGCCCTCGGCGCGGATCTGGAAGTCGCGGCCCTGATCGTCCTTCAGGGTGAAGTGCTGGTCCTCCACCGCGACGATTTCGCCGGTGAGCTCCACCGCGCTTTGAAAATAGGGATCGGGGCCGGCGGCGATCTCCTGCCCGCGCGCGGACAGGGCGAACACGCCGGCGGCGGCGGTGGCGATCAGAATGGCGGCGGCGGTGTCGCGCCTGGACATGGGCCGACCTCGTTGGTCTTGCGCAAATGTAGGGGGGATGGGCGAAGCGGAAGAGGGCCGGCCCGATGCGTCATCGGGAAGGGGGAGGGAAAATCGGCTCCGGACCGGCCCTCTTCACGAGAGTAGAACACGCCGCGCGCGCCGCGGTTCCCGCTCTTGATCAGCCGGTGCGGACAAAACAGAACCGCCCGGCGGAAAGCGCCGGGCGGCTGGGTTAGAGTCCTGAAAGCCGGGATTTAATAGCCGCGGTCGTTGAGGACCATCACGCTGTCGGCCTCCAGTTCGGCGTTGTCGAACAGGTCATTGTCGATCTCGCCGGTGATCATCACCCGGTCGCCGATCTCCACGTCGCGCAAACCGTCGCCGTCAAGCGGGTCATAGTCCATATCTTCGGTGTCCACCTCGATCGTGTGAAAGCCCTGGTCGATGAAGAACTCCTCGCCCTCGGCCTCGATGGAGCTGACCATGCCGGTCACGGTGACGGCGCTGTCGTCCCAATCGTCGTCATTGGCCCAGGTGAAGCCGGTCCAGCCCCAGTCCCAGGCGTCATCTTCGCCGACCGCGGTGTAATAGATTTCGCCGGAATCGGCGTTATAGACGCTGGAGGCCTCGATCTCGCGCGAGCCCCAGAACGCTTCGTCGATGACGCCGTAGACGGTGACGTCGTGGCCGCGGGCCATGGGCGCGGCGTCGGCGTCCCAATCGTAATCCACCATGTCGACGGTGATCAGGCCTTCGCCGTAATCCAGCACGAATTCGTTAAGGCCGGCGGTTTCAACTTCCCCGGAAATAGACACCCAGCTGTCGTCCGGCGCGTCCATCGGATCGATCTGGGCGGCGGCGGGAGCGGCCAGCGCGACGGCGGCGCCGGCGGAAAGAAGAGCGGTGCGAAGAGTCATGGCGAACCTCCTGTCGGCCGGGCGCAGGAACTCCGGCGGCCGGCCGCGCCCGGCGAGCGGCCGCGTCGCCCGTGATTTGTGTGATCAACGGCGGCGCCGCGACAATGTTCCGGCCCCGCTCAACCCCTCTCACCCCCTTGCGTCTTCGCGCGCTCCGCGCCATGGTCGGCGCAACGTTCCAAGGGGTGCCCCGCCAGGCGCAGGGCTGAGACTCACCCTCAGGACCGGATCCGGGTCATGCCGGCGTCGGGATGGAGCAGGCGGCGGCGCGAAGGCGCCCTCCGCCAGTCTCTTTCCGCCGCCCTGACCGATTGCAGAGCGCCCTCGACGGGGCCGATGGAGGGAAGAATGATGCGTCCGGCTTTTGTTGTCTTGTCATGCCTTGCGGTCGGTCTGGCCGCCTGCGACGGCCCCGCCGCGGCGCCGGGCGGCGACGCCGGACCGGCGCCGCAAGACGAGGCCGTCGCCGCAGCGGGCGCATCCGAAAGCTCCGCCCCGCCGGCCGATTACGGCCCGGACGCGGTGTCGCTCGATCCAGCCGCGCTGCATGCGCTCCTGGTGTCGTCGGAGGACGAGATCATCCCTGCGGACTGGCGCACCGGCGAACCGGCGCCGGAGACCGCGCTCGCCTACTGGCAGATCCCCGCCCTCGACGTGGAGGCCGAGCGCACCTCCTCCTGCACGCCGATCGAGGCCGAGGCGGACGCCTACGCCTGCGTCCTCGCGTTCACCGTGACCGAGGACGACCGCCCGATCACCGCGCGCTTCCACCTCTCCGTCCGCCAGGACGGGAATGACGATTTCAGCCTGATCAGCCCCGCAGTCCGCTGGGCGATCCAGGGCTAGCGTCCCGCAATCTTGAAAGACCCCCATGAACAAGCCCCGCAACCAGGCCGAATTTCCCACCCCCACCGTCACCACCGGGCCGCTGCAGGGCTCGAAGCGCGTCTACACCCGCCCGGCGGCCGCGCCCCATCTCGCCGTGCCGCACCGGGAGGTGGAGCTGCACCCCACCGCCATGGAGCCGGCGGTGCGCGTCTATGACTGTTCGGGACCCTACACCGACCCGGAGGCGAAGATCGACGTGGAGGCCGGGCTGCCCCGCCCGCGCACCGGCTGGGTGCTCGAAAGGGGCGGCGTCGAGGCCTATGAGGGCCGCGAACCCACCCCGCTCGATAACGGCAACGCTGCGGGCAAGTATCTCGCGCGCGAATTTCCCGTGCGCCACCGGCCGCTGCGCAAGACCGGCGCCGGCCCCGTCACCCAGCTCGAATTCGCCCGCGCCGGGATCATCACCGACGAAATGATCTACGCCGCCGAGCGCGAAAATCTCGGCCGCGCCCGCGCGCTGCACGACGCCCATGTGCGCCACGAAGACGGCGAACGCTTCGGCGCGCAGCTGCCCGAATTCGTCACGCCGGACTTCGTGCGCGACGAGATCGCCCGCGGCCGCGCGGTCCTGCCCGCCAACATCAACCATGGCGAGCTGGAACCGATGATCATCGGCCGCAATTTCCTGGTGAAGATCAACGCCAATATCGGCAATTCGGCCGTCGCCTCTTCCGTCGAAGAAGAGGTCGACAAGATGGTCTGGGCCATCCGCTGGGGCGCGGACACGGTGATGG
>JBKHAZ010000299.1:0-2660 GCA_046542605.1 Oceanicaulis sp.
CGCGGCGGGCTCGTCGGCGCCGCCCATCGCTTCAACGACGAGGTCCGGCCCGCCGGCGAGCGCGCGGCCCGGATCGCTGGTGAAGAGGGCGCGGGCGTCGGCCTCGCGCAGCTCCGGCCGGCGCACCAGGACCGGGTTCAACTCGAACAGGTCCGGCCGGGCCTTGAGGTGGTCGAGCACGCCCGATCCCACCGCGCCGCAGCCCAGAAGCGCGACCCGCAGCGGGCGCCGGGCGCGGGCGCGGCCGATGACGGCGGGACCAGGCGCGACGCAGCTGGCCTCGCCCGCGCCCATGCAAGCGACTTCCAATCGGACCCCCGCGGCGCGTGCGGCCTCGATGGCCTTGGGCTGGATGAGCCCACGCGAACAGGCGAGCGCGGTGTCGTAGTCGAGCCGGTCGAAGCGTTTTGCGGCGGCGTCTTTCGCGGGATCGTCGGTATAGACCCCGTCCACGTCCTTGATCAGTCGCGCGCGCCGCGCGCCGGCTTTGGCTGCGAAGAAGACGGCGGTGAGGTCGGTGCCCCCCCGGCCAAGCGTCGCGGCGCCGTGGCGGGCGTGCCCGGCGGTGAAGCCCGGCACGATGACCGCCTCGTGATGCTCGATCGCTTCGGCGAGCGCGGCCTCATCCAGGCGGGCGAGGTCGGCGTCCAGGGGATCGCCTTCGGCCTCAAGCCCGATTTCGTGCGGATCGAGCACCTTGGCGCGCACGCCCATCCGGGCGAGCACAAGGCCGACCATCGCCGCGGACCGGTATTCGCCCAGCCGGGCGAGGCGCGCGGTCATTTCCGCCGAGGCGTCCGCGCCCAGCCGCTCGGCCTGGGCGAGCAGCAGATCGGTTTCGCCGTGCAGCGCCGAGACGATGACGATCGCCTTTTCGCCAGCGCGTACATGGCGATAAATCTCCGCCCCGGCCTCGGCGTAGGAGGTCTCGGTCGTCAGCACCGATCCGCCGAACTTGAGGACGCACAGGCGCCGGGCGAGGGCGGGATCGTTCGGGGCGGAATTCATGGCGGTTTCCTTTGTGTTCGCCGTGAGGTCTGTCGAGGTGCGGGCTTCAGGCATGAAAAAACCCGCTTCCGGGCCGGGAGCGGGTTGGTCGGGGTCTGTTTTCGAGGGGGTCGCCCTCAGCCCGCGCCGCGCCGCTCCCCGGTAAGGAGAGTGGTCGTAATGACGGTGGTGGTGACGGTGACGCGCATCAGCCCGCGCGCAGCCGAGGCGGCGCCGGTCATCGCATCGAAAAAGCTCGCCGCAGCGGCCATCTTGGTCTCCACAAACGGGACGCGCACCCTTGCGCGGTGAGGGGAGAGTGCGGGCGGCGCGGTCCGCGCGTCAACACCAGCGCTGTTGCGCAAATGCATCATTTTTGCGCTGCGCCTGCGAATAAGCATATCCAAATCATTGAAAAATATAGGTGAAATTTTTTTTCATACGTCCGGACAAATTCCGGGTTTACGTCGGACCGGTTTCGCCCTTACCGTTTTGAGGAGTTCGCCGAGCCGCGCTGTCCGCGGTGCGGCGTTTGTGTTCGACCGCCGTGAGGGACGCTCAACGATGCGCGACGCGAAGGCCATAGCAAAGACCGCAAAGCGCGGCGATCGCATGATCGTGGCGCTGTCTTCGCTCGTCCTTCTTACCGTCGTCGTCCTTATCGCCTCCATAGCTGGAGCGGCGGCCCCTGTCTGACGGATAACAAAATCCTCCAAGACGCCAAGGACCCCCGCTCCGGACCGGAGCGGGGGTTTTTGTTTGCGCGTCGCCGGGGGCTTCAAAACGCCACGGAGAGCAAAGATGCCCACCACGATCTACACTGACGACGACGCCCGCGCCGAAGACCTGGCGGGTCCGGTCGCGATCATCGGCTACGGCAGCCAGGGCCGCGCCCACGCCCGGAACCTGCGCGACTCCGGTCACGCGGTGATCGTCGGCGCACGCGCCAACGGCAAGGCGGAAAGCCGGGCGAAGGCCGACGGGTTTGACACCTTCGCCCCGGCCGAGGCGGCCAGGCAGGCGCGCACCATCGCGCTCCTGACCCCCGACATGAGTCACCGGGAGGTCTATGAGACCGATCTTGCGCCGAACATGGACGCGGGCGACACGCTGATGGTGGCCCACGGCTTCTCCATCCATTACGGCCAGATCCGTCCGAGGGCGGACATCGACGTCATCCTGGTCGCCCCCAAGGGGCCCGGCGATCTGGTGCGCCGCGAGTTCGAGATCGGGCGCGGCGTGCCGAGCCTGTTCGCCATCCACCAGGACGCCACCGGCGAGGCGAAACAGAGCGCGCTCGCCTACTGCAAAGCCAATGGCGGGACCGCCGGCGGGGCGATCGAGACGACGTTCGCCGAGGAGACCGAGACCGATCTGTTCGGCGAGCAGGCCGTTCTGTGCGGCGGCGCCAGCGAGCTCGTCACCGCGGGCTACGAGACTTTGGTGGAGGCCGGCTACCAGCCCGAGATCGCGTATTTCGAGTGCCTGCATGAGCTCAAGCTGATCGTCGACCTGATGTATGAGGGCGGCATCACGCGCATGCATGATTTCATCTCCGAAACCGCCAAGTACGGCGATCTCGTCTCCGGCCCGCGCGTCATCAACGCCGAGACCCGTGCGCGGATGAAGGAGGTGCTGACCGACATCCAGTCCGGCGCGTTCGCCCGCGACTG
>JBKHAZ010000038.1:0-14772 GCA_046542605.1 Oceanicaulis sp.
GCGCCGTCGCTGATCCTGGCCAGCCATGCGCCCGAGCAGGCCGATCTGCTCGCCGAAGCGCTCTCCTTGCGCGCCGGACACGCGGTCGAGATTCGCCAGCCCCAGCGCGGAAGCAAGAAGGCGCTCGTGGAGGCGGCGACCCGCAACGCGCGCGAAGCGCTGGGCCGCCAGCTCGCCGAGAGCCGCAGCCAGGCTCAGCTCCTGGACGGCGTGGCGAAAGTGTTCGGCCTCGACGCCCGGCCCGAACGCATCGAGGTCTACGACAATTCCCACATCCAGGGCTCCAACGCGCTCGGCGCGATGATCGTCGCGGGGCCGGAGGGCTTTGAGAAGACCAGCTATCGCAAGTTCAACATGAAGGGCGACGACGCGGCGACGAACGACGATTTCGCCATGATGCAGGCGATGCTGCGCCGCCGCTTCACCCGCCTTCAGAAAGAGCGCGACCAGGGCGCGCCGGTTCCGGACCTGGTGCTCATCGACGGCGGCAAGGGCCAGCTTTCGTCGGTCATCGAGGTCATGGCGGAGCTCGGCGTCGACGACGTGCCGGTGGCGAGCGTCGCCAAAGGTCCAGACCGGGACGCGGGCCGCGAGGTCTTCTACATGGAGGGCAAGCCGCCCATCAAACTGCCGATGAACGACCCGGTGCTGTATTACCTGCAGCGCATTCGCGACGAAGCCCACCGCTTCGCCATCACCGGCCACCGCGCCAAGCGCTCCAAACAGATCAAGGAAAACCCGCTGGACTCCATCCCCGGCGTGGGCGCCAACCGCAAAAGCGCGCTGTTGAAGCATTTCGGCTCCGCCAGAGCGGTGAGCCGGGCGGCGCTCGCCGATCTGGAAGCCGTGGACGGCGTCTCAAAGGCTCTGGCGCGCAAGATTTTCGACCATTTCCATGAGTGAACCGTCGGTCCCGGGCTAGCGCAGCCTGTCCGCCGCCGTGTACGGGTGAGAAACCCTCCGGGCGGCGTCATAAAGAGTTCGAGTCATGCACCATCTTCCCAACGCCATCTCCATCGCCCGCGCACTGGCCGGCCCGCTGGGCGCATTTCTGCTGATCATGAGCGCCATGAGCGCCGGTGAGGGAGACATAGACGCGGCCAACGGCTACGGCGTGGCGTCGGCGATCATCTTCGTCCTGGCCGCCGCCTCCGACTGGCTCGACGGTTGGGCGGCGCGGCGCCTGAACGTGGTCAGCCCGCTGGGCGCGCTGCTTGATCCCATCGCCGACAAGCTTCTGGTGGGCCCTTACCTCATCGCCTACGTGGTGATCTTCGGATTTGAGCTCTGGCTCGCCCTTCCCGTGGTGGTGATCGTGCTGAGGGATCTGGTGGTGACCGGACTGCGCCTGCGCTCCGGCGCACCGCAAACTCTGGCGGTGAGCTATGACGCCAAGATCAAGACCGCGGTTCAGATGGTGATCACCGCGCTGCCGCTGGTCGCCGTTCCCGTGCTGATCGCCATGGACGCGTCGCAGGTGTTCTTCGACAACGCCGTCATCTTCTGGATCGGCGGGGTCTGGTTCCTGGCGGTGCTCACCGTGTACACCGCCCTGCCCTACTGGCGCGCCGCGCGGTCGAGGTGACGCGGCGCCCACACTTCGAGCATTCACTATAGCAATCTATTAACTGCACTCAGCAAACGTGCTTTCCAGCACCGGGCGCCGACCCGGATTGCAAGACTGGGAGACACGATATGGTCAAAGCGGTTCTGAGCGAGCGATTCGACTTTCTTGAATTTGGTGAGGCGGACCGCGAACGCCTGCGCCGGCTCAAACCGCTGGCGGCCCAGGCCCTGCCCGCCATTCTCGACCAGTTCTACGGCGACATCGCCAAGCACCCCGAAATCGACGAGATGTTCCGCAGCGCGGAGATGCGCACCCACGCCCGGCAGAAGCAGTTGGAGCACTGGCTTCGGATATGCGACGCGCAATTCGGCCAGGATTATCTCGACAGCGTCGCGCGCATCGGCAAGGCCCATGCGCGCCTCGGGCTGAAGCCCAACTGGTATTTCGGCGGCTATTCCAAGATCGCGGGCGGGCTGATGAAGGCCGTGATCCGTCAGGCGCTTTCTGGATCCAGCCTGTTCAAGCGGCCTGATCCGGCCGAGCTAGAAGCCGATATCGAGGCGCTGACCAAGGCGGCGATGCTGGACATGGATCTGTGCATGTCCGACATCGAAGCGCGCGCCGCCCGGGCCAAGTCCGAAGAACGCGGGAAGCTCGCTGCGGATTTCGAGCAGACCGTCGCCGCGATCGTCTCCTCGGTCGCCGCGGCTTCAGAACAGCTCGCCCAGACCGCGCGGACCATGTCGGCCACCGCCGACACCACCTCGGAGAAGAGCTCGACCGTGGCCGCCGCGGCTGAAGAAGCCACCGTGACGGCGCAGTCGGTGGCTTCGGCCGCCTCCCAGCTCACCAGCGCGATCGCCGAGATCTCCAAGAGCGCCGGCGACGCCGCCTCCACCAGTTCCACCGCCCGCGGCGAGGCCGAGCGGACCGGCGCGACCATGGCCGAGCTTCAGACCGCTGCGGACAAGATCGGAGAAATCGTCACCCTCATCGAAAACGTGGCCGAGCAGACCAATCTTCTCGCGCTCAACGCCACCATTGAGGCTGCGCGCGCTGGAGAGGCCGGCAAGGGGTTCGCGGTCGTGGCCAGCGAGGTGAAGAGCCTCGCCAGCCAGACCGCCAAGGCCACCGAGGAGATCAGCGCCCAGATCGGCCACGTCCAGACCGTGGTGAAGGCGGCGGTTTCCGCCATCCAGGCCGTCACCGGCTCGATCGAGACCGTGAGCGGCGTGTCCGCGTCGATTTCGGCGGCGGTGGAGGAGCAGAACGCGGCCACGGCCGAAATCAGCCGCAACACCGAACAGACCGCCAGGAGCGCAAGCTCGGTCTCACAGACCATCACCGACGTGCTGACCGGCGCCCAGGAAACCAGCACCGCGGCCGGCGCCGTGGTCGGCGCAGCGGAAGATCTCGGCAAGCAGGCGGAACAGCTGCGCGGCGACGTGGCGAAATTCCTGGAGCATATTCGCGCCGCCTGAGCCGTCCCCCCTTGTATACAGCGCGATCGCGGTCCGCCGTCCGGCCTGTCCGGACGGCGGATTTTTTCATGCGCCGCAAGCCTCCGGCGGAGCTTCGCCGCGGCAGATGGCCTCCTCGGTCCAGCCCGCCAGCTCCCGCGCGGCGTCGCCGGCTGCGCTGGAGAAGGCCGCGACGATGGCGCTCTGACGGTTCTGCGCGGCGCGCGCGGTGCGCTCCACGGTGCGCGCGGCCGCAAGCGAGCGCGTGTCGCGATCGATGAGCCGGGCGCGCAGCGCGGCGCGCACCAGCGGCGCGGCGCCCTCCCCGCGGTCATATTCAGCCTCGAAATGGCGCAGCTCCACATCAAGCTCATAGCGCGCCGAAACGCCGTCCTCGGCCCGGGCCGGGGTGATCAGGGGCGCGGTCTCGTAGAAGGCGTCCAGAACCGCGCTCTCCACAAGCTGCGGCGCGGGGCTGATCCACGCCGCGCCGGCCATGTAGGCGATGGCGTCGCCGCGCAGAAGCGCGATGCGGTCGCCCGCCAGCCCGCGCGGCGCGGCGATGCGGTCGATGATCACCGTCACCGGCGCGGCGGCGGAGACGGTTTCGTCGAGATCGACGCCGGCCAGACGATAGAGCGTATCGGGCTCGCTTTCAGGTAGAAGCGAGACGCAGCCCGCGCCCGCCAGGGCGGCGCACGCCGCCGCGATCAATCTCGAACGCCTCATTGGGGCACCTCCACTTCTTCACCGGACGGCTGGGATACGAATCCGGCGGGATCCTGCTCCAGCTCCAGAGCGATCCGCTCCAGCGCCGCCACCAGCGTGCGCAGATCGCGCGCCGCCGCGGTGAGTTGTCCCAGACCGTCGTCGGCGAACTCCTCAAACGCCGGCTGCAAATCCACCAGCGCGTCATAGGTTTCCCGCGAGGCCCGGTCCACTTCGATGGAGGCTGAGGAGACATCCTCCACCATGGTCCCGACCTCCTCGACGAGGAAGGTTTCGGCGGTGGCCCCGAACTGCTCGATGCCCTCGGCGGCCTCGGACACGTCGATTGCGGCCTGATTGAAATTGTTCAACGCGGTACGGAAATCGGCGATCAAGTCTTCGTCCTCGGCGAGCCGCCCGGTAAGCGTCTCGATATGGTTGAGCGTGTTGGTGGCGCTTTCAAGATTCTCATCGCTCAACAGGGCGCCGAGGCGCACCGCGATCAGCTGGGCGCTCTCAAGCAGCGTTTCGCCGCCCTCCACCAGGGTCTCGATCTGAGCCGCGCGCGCATAGATGCGCGGCGCGCGGTCGCCGAGCCGGCTCTCCAGCCGAGCCGCGTCCGCGGAGCCGGAGCTAAGCTGGATGTAGGACAGGCCGGTGAGGCCCTGCGGCTCCAGCTGGGCCACGGAGTCCACCTTTACCGGCGTGGCGGCGTCCACGCGGATGCGTGCGATCACCTCGCCGGGATTGTCCGGGTTGAGCCCCAGATCGGTCACCTCGCCCACCTGGATGCCGTTGAAGCGCACCTCCGATGCGTTGCGCAAGCCGCGCACCGGGCCTTCGAACACCACGTCGTATTCACGAAACTCCCGATCAAACGTGACCGAGGAAAGCCACAGCGCGAAGATCACGCCGCCGGCCACGAGAAACGCGACGAAGAAGCCGACCAGGGCGTGATGGGCTTTGGTCTCCATGTCACCTCGCCTCCTCTGGCGTGGTCCTTAACACGGCGCGCCCGCGCGGGCCGCCGAAATACTCCTGGATCCAGGGATGGGGGTTTTGCGCCAACCTGTCGAGCGGCGCGTTGGCGACGATCGTTTTCTCCGCGATCACCGCAACGCGGTCGCAGATGGCGTGCAGGCTGTCGAGATCGTGGGTGATCATCATCACTGTGAGGCCCAGCGTCTCGCTGAGCTCCTTGATGAGGGCGTCGAACTGGGAGGCGCCGATGGGATCGAGCCCGGCGGTGGGTTCGTCCAGAAACAACAGATCGGGATCGAGCGCCAGCGCGCGCGCCAGCGCCGCGCGCTTCTTCATGCCGCCGGACAGCTCCGATGGAAATTTAGAGGCGGCGTTCTCGGGAAGGCCGGAGAGGCCGATCTTCAGCCCGGCGATCTCCTCCATCAGGGAGACCGGCATCTTCACGTGCTCGCGCAGCGGCGCCATGACGTTCTCCAGAACGGTGAGCGCGGAGAACAGCGCCCCGCCCTGGAACAGGACGCCCCAGCGCTTCTCGAGCCGGTCGCGTTCGGCTCGGCTCATCTTTGAAGCGGGCTTGCCCTCAATCAGCACCTCGCCAGCGTCGGGGCGCTTCAGGCCGAGAATGGTGTTCATCAGCACCGACTTGCCAGAGCCCGAGCCGCCGACGACGCCCTGGATTTCGCCACGGCGGACCTCCAGATCGAGGTCCTCGTGCACCACATGGGCGCCGAACTGGGAGCGCAGGCCGCGCACCTCGATGACCGTGTCGCGCCCGCTCATATGTCCAGCTCCAGATAGAGCATCGCGAACATGGCGTCGATCACGATCACCGCGAAGATGGACTGCACCACTGACGTGGTCACGCGTGAGCCGAGGCTCTCCACGTCGCCGCCCACCTGCAGGCCATGGCGGCAGCCGATGATGGCGATGACCAGGCCGAACACCGGCGCCTTGGACATCCCGACGAAGAAATGCGTCCAGTCGATGGTGGAGTTCATCCGCGCGATGAAGAAGGTCGGCGAGATGTCCAGCGTCATCCAGCTCACCAGCGCGCCGCCCACGAGCCCGGCGATCATCGCGCCGAAGGTCAGCAGCGGCGCCATGATCACGCAGGCGATCACGCGAGGCAGCACCAGCGCCTCGTAGGGATCGAGGCCGATCACCTTCATGGCGTCGATCTCCTGCTGCATCTTCATCGATCCGATGGCCGCGGTGAAGGCGCTGTCGGAGCGTCCCGCCAGCAAAATCGCCGTGATCAGCACGCCGAACTCGCGCAGCACCGCGATGGAGACCAGCTCCACGGTGAACACCGCCGCGCCGAACGTCTCCAACAGGTTCGCGCCCATAAAGGCGACCACCGCGCCGATGAAGAAGGACAGGACCGCGATGATCGGCAGCGCGTTCACCCCCGCCGTCTCCATGATGTGCACGGTGGAGATCCAGCGCATGCGCGTCGGGACAGCCAAAACCGAGGCGGCGGTCAGCATGGTTCGCCCGAAAAAGGCGAAGCTGTCCACCGTTTCGAGCCAGGCCTCCTCCACCGCGCGCCCGATGCGGGCGAACACCGCGATCACGCCGCCGTCCTCCTCCTCGGTGCTGGGGCACTCGGCAATGCGCTTTCTCATTTCGGCCATCAGGCGCCGGGCGGTGGGGTGGTCGCCGACATAGTGCCAGTCGCCGTCCGGGTCTTCGCAGCGCCTGAGCGTGCGGCCCAGAAGATAGGCGCCGGCCGTGTCGATGCGGCCCAGATGGGAGAGATCGACGATGATGTTTCCCGGCTCGGTCTGCTCTTCGATGCGCCGCAGCGGCCGGTCGAATCGGCCGATGGTCTCCACCACCCAGTCGCCGCGCGGCTCCACGATGAGTTTCGCGCCGTCCTGACGCTGGGTCAGGTCGGCGCGCGCCGTTTCGCTCCGGACCTTGGTCGCCGTCAAACTGAAACCACCCCTCTTCCGATCATCTCTCGACTCACACGCTCGCGCTTCGATTGGGCGCCATTATGACGCGTTTCGCCCCGCCGTTGCGAGCGTCAGCGCGCAGGCCAGGCCCAGCCCGGCGGGAACCGCCATGATCGCGAAGCCGCCCGCGCCCAGCGCGGCGTAGGCGAAGCCCGACGCATAGGTGGCCCCCGCCAGCACCAGACCGCCGGACAGCGCGGAGTTCACCGCCTGGGCGGTGGCTGCATACTGCTCGGGCGCATGGTCGGCGGCGTAACGCAGAAATCCCAGATAGGTCGCGCCGAAACTGAGCGCATGCAGCGACTGTAGCGCGAACAGCACACCCAGCGGCGGCGCCAGCGACAGCGCGCCCCAGCGCACGATCGAGGCCGCCGCGCCCAACGCCAGGAGCCAGGCGGGGTTGATCCGCGCCGCCGCCTTGGCTGCGATGGTGAAGAACACGATCTCCGCCGCCACGCCCGTCGCCCAAAGCGCGCCGACCGCTTCGGCGGCCACGCCTTGTGCTTTCCAGGCCACAGCGGAGAAGGCGTAGTAGAAGCCGTGCGCGCCCTGGACCAGGGCGGACGCCGCAAACGCCAGCGGCAGGCCCGCGCGCGAGAGCGCCGTGGCCAGATCGGCCAGGCCGGCCGGCCGCCCGAGGGCGCGGTGCGCCGGCGCGCGGCGTCCCTCAGGCAGCTGGGTGGCGGCGAGAACCGCAAGGCCGGCGCCGGTGAGCGTCCAGTACAGCGCCGCTTCGCCGCCGAACGCGCCGATCAGGGCCCCGCACCCCAGATTGCCGACGATGAAGGCCGCGCTGCCCAGCGCCCGCGGCGGGCCGAACGCGAATCGGCGCCGCCGGGATTCGCCCATGGCGAAGGCGTCGATGATCGGCACGATCCCGGTATAGGCGCCCCCGGCGAGCGCGGCGAGCGCCACGATGACGCCCGGATGCGTCGCCGGAATGTGCGCGGCGAAGATCAAAAAGGCCGCGATCGAGAAAGCCAGCAAGGCATGGCGGCGCTTCGCGGCCCGGTCGGCGAGCGCGGCGCCCAGCGGCGCGGCGATCACCCGGCCGGCCATTCCGGCGCCGGCGGCCAGCCCGATCAGTTCAGGCGACAAGTCACGCGCCTCGAACCAGACCGGCATGTAGGGAAGGAACGCCCCGAAGCCGAGATAGAACGCCCCGTAGAACAGAGCAAAGCGCGCCGGGCGCGGCAGGGGGTGGGGGCGCGAGACCATCATGACGGCGTTTAGCGCGGCGCGCGTCCGGCATAAAGCGGGCGCGATGCCGCTGGCATAGTCTGACGCGAGCGATTATGTGCAACGCACCGCGCCGATCCGCCTCGCCGTTTTGGGACCTGCTCTTTGATCATCGAAATCGCCACCGTCGTGATCCTCATCCTCGTCAACGGGGTGCTCGCCATGTCCGAACTCGCCGTGGTGTCGGCGCGGCCGGCCCGGCTCAAGGTGCGCGCCGAACGCGGGGACTCCGGCGCGGCGCGCGCTCTGAAGCTCGCCGGCGAACCCGGCCGCTTCCTTTCAAGCGTCCAGATCGGAATCACGCTCGTCGGGGTGCTCGCCGGCGCCTTCTCCGGCGCCACGCTCGGCGCGCGGTTCAGCGTGCTGTTGCAGGGCGCCGGGCTGTCCGACGCGGCCGCCGACGCCATCGGGGTCGGCTCGGTGGTGATCGCGATCACCTATCTTTCGCTGATCATCGGCGAGCTGGTTCCCAAGCAGCTCGCGCTTCGCAGTCCGGAGGCCTGGGCGTGCCGACTGGCGCCGGGGCTGCACGCCTTGTCGATCATCGCGGCGCCGTTCGTCTGGCTGCTGGACCGGTCCGGGCGCCTCGTGCTCGCCCTGCTCGGGCAGTCGGACGCTCCCGAACGCGGCATGACGGACGAGGAGGTCCGCATGGTGCTGTCGGAGGCGCGGACCGCCGGCGTCCTTGAAAAGGCGGAGACCGAAATGATCACCGGCGTGATGCGGATCGCCGACCGCACCGCGAAAGGCCTCATGATCCCGCGCCGCGAGGTGGACACCGTGGACGCCTCCGACAGCGTGGAGACGGTGGTGCGCCGCTTTATCGACACCGGCCGTTCGCGCCTGCCTGTACGCGACGGCGCGCCGGACGCCATCATCGGGTTTCTGCGATCACGCGACTTTCTGGGGACGGAGCCCGCCGCGCGCCCGGCTTCGATCCGCGACCTCGTGGTGACCGCGCCGGTGGTGCCGGACACCATGGCGATGACCGACGTGCTCGAGGCTTTGCGCGCCTCCTCCGGCCACATGGTCTTCGTCTACGACGAGTACGGCCATTTTGAAGGCCTGATCACGCCGATGGACGTGCTGCAGGGCATCGCCGGCGCGTTTCCCGAGAACGAGGAGGCCGAGGACAAGTTCGTCAAGCGCGAGGACGGGAGCCTGCTCGTCGCCGGATGGACTCCGGTGGACGAATTCGCCGAGCGTCTGGGGCTCGCGCTTGATCGCGACCGCGATTACGAAACCGTCGCCGGCCTCGTGCTCGCCCACACAGACGGGCTTCCAGAGGTGGGCGAGCGGGTGACGATCCAGCACTGGCGCGTGGAGGTGGTCGAACTTGACGGCCGGCGGATCGATAAGCTTCTGGTGGAGAAAGCCGGCGGGCCCGCGCCGCCAAGCGCAGTGTGAACGGTGTTTGCTCTTGGTTTCGGCAAGCTCTGCCAGTAGCTTCCCGCGCCGATGAAAGACCACGCCGCCTCCCCCGACCGGTCCGGCGCGCCCTTGCGCGTCCTGGTGTCGAGCTATCGCTCCGCCCCCCATGTGGGCGGCCAGGGCATCTATGTGCGCCAGCTCACCCGGGCTCTGGCCGAGGCGGGCTGCGAGGCGACGGTCGTTTCCGGCCCGCCCTATCCCGAGCTTGACGCCGGAATCATGCTGGAAAAGCTTCCCTCGCTCGACCTGTTCGAAGAGACGAACGCCTTTCTGGCGTTCCGGCCCTCCATGCTCGCCTCGCGGGCCGACATGACCGAGTGGCTCGCCCACAACACCGGCGCGTTTGCGGAGATGACAAGCTTCGCGCTGCGCCTGGAGCGCTTCCTCGCCCGTGAAGGTCACCGCTTCGACGTCATTCATGACAATCAGACCCTCGCCCCGGCCATGGCGCGCATCGACCGGCGGATCCCGGTGGTCACCACGCTGCACCACCCCATCGCCATCGACCGTGATTTCGCGGTGGCGAACGCCGGCGCCTGGTGGCGCAAGCTGCTGCAGGCGCGCTGGCATTCGTTCGTGAAGACGCAAGCCCGGGCCGCCCGCCGATTGCCGCGCTTCCTCGCCGTGAGCGAAGCGGCGCGCGACGGCTATGCGAAGGTTTGCGGCGTCGATCCGGCAACCGTAACGGTCTCTTTAAACGGCGTCGACGACATATTCACCGCAGATCCCGCCGTCTCGCGCGACGAAGCCCATATCGTCACGCTCGCCAGCGCCGACGTGCCGGTGAAGGGGCTCGACGTGCTCATCGACGCTCTGGCGCTTTTGAAGCGGCGCACGATCGCGCCGCGCCTCACGGTGGTCGGCAAGCTGCGCGAGGGGCCGTCAAGGCGCGCGCTGGAACGCGAGGGCCTGATGGATCAGGTGCGCTTCGTCTCCGGGCTCTCCGGCGACGCTCTGCGCGATCTTTACCGGACAGCCACCGTGTTCGTGTCGGCCTCCCGGTTCGAGGGCTTCGGCCTGCCCGCCGCCGAAGCCATGGCCTGCGGGTCGCCCGTGATCGTCTCGTCCGGCGGCGCGCTTCCTGAAGTGGCGGGAGACGCCGGGATCGTCACGCCGGTCGAGGACGCCGTCGCGCTCGCCGGCGCGCTCGAAAAGGTCCTCGGCGATCGCGCGCTGCAGGCGCAGATGAGCGCAAAAAGCGCTGCGCGCGCGCGCTTGGCTTTTCGCTGGGACGCGCATGCTGAAGCCTCGATGGCGCTCTACCGCGAGGCGCTCGGGGCGCGCGCCGGGGCGCCCGCGCGATGATGGTCACGCTCGATCTTGACGCGCTGGACCTGAAAGATGGCCAGCGCGTCCTCGATCTCGGCTGCGGCCGGGGCCGCCACTCCCATGCCCTCTACTGGAACGAGCGCGCGCTGGACGTCGTCATGCTCGACTTGAGCCTTGAGGATCTGAAAGGCGCGATCGACGGCTTTTTCGAGCTGCCCCCGCCCCCCGCCGAGCCGCCGCGCAGCGCGGTGTGGTGCGTGGGCGACGCCGACCGCCTGCCCTTCGCCGACGAAAGCTTTGACGTGGTGATCTGTTCCGAGGTGCTTGAGCACCTGCCGAGCGTCGAGAGCGCGCTCGCCGAGATCACCCGCATCATCAAGCCGGGCGGCAAGTTCGCCTGCTCGGTGCCGCGCTACTGGCCGGAGAAGATCTGCTGGAGCCTGTCTGAAGGCTACCAGAACACGCCCGGCGGCCATGTGCGCATTTTCAAGGATTGCGAGCTGAAGGCCCAGGTGGAAGGCTTCGGCTTCACCGGGTTCAAGCGCCACTGGGCCCACGCCCTGCACAGCCCCTACTGGTGGCTTCGCTGCGCCAAGTGGGACCGGCAGGAGGACAGCCGCACGGTGGCCGCCTATCGCAAGCTCCTCGAATGGGATCTTCTGCAAAAGCCGCGCCTGACCCGCTGGACCGAAGCGGCGCTCAACCCGCTCATGGGCAAGTCGGTGGCGCTGTATTTCGACAAGCACGCCGCCGGACGCCCGGAGGCTGCTCAGTGAGCCCGCGCGCGCTCGGCGTCGACATCGCGGCCTGCGCCGACCGGATCGAGGCGCTGCAGCGCCAGGACGGCTCCATTCCCTGGATCGAAGCGGGCGTGTGGGACCCCTGGAACCACGGCGAAAGCGTCATGGCGCTCGCCGTCGCGGGGCGCGAGGCCGCGGTGGAGGCCGGGCTCGACGCGCTCGCCGAACGGCAGGAGGCGGACGGCGGCTGGACCGGTGAGCTCGGCGCAGGCGTGCCCATGGACGAGACCGGCGAACGCATCGCGCCGCCGGCCATTCCCGTCACCGCGCGCGACACCAATTTCACCGGATACGCCGCCGTGACGGTGCTGCGCGCCGCCCTCGCCCTGGACGCCCCACGCTTGATCGCGCGCCATGAGGGGATGGTGACACGGGCGCTGGACTGGGTCGCCGCACGCCAGAATCCGGCGGGCGACATCGTCTGGCGCGACCCCGACCCCGGTCAGACGCTGGAGGAGGTCGATTCGCTGCGCGCCGGCAACGCCTCGCTCTATAAAAGCTTCGAGGCCGGCTTGCGCATCGCCGACGCGCTGGGCCGCAGAAAGCCGGGCTGGGCGCGCGCTCGATCCGGGATCGCGCGCGCCTTCATCCATGAGCCCGAACGCTTCGACCGCAAGGGCCAGGACCGCAGCAATTACGCCATGGACTGGTATTATCCCGTGCTCACCGGCGCGATCTGCGGCGCCGCGGCGGTGAAGCGGATGGACGCGGGCTGGGCGCGCTTCGTCGTCGACGATCTCGGCTGCCGCTGCGTCGCCGAAGAGCCGTGGATCACCGCAGCGGAAACCGCCGAACTCGCCATGGCCTGCCTCACCCTCGGCCGCCGCGAAGCGGCGCGCACGCTGCTGGCCGATCTCGCACCGCTGGCGCGCGGCGGCGAGGGATACTGGATGGGCTGGCAATACGAGCTCGGCATGGTCTGGCCGAAGGAGCGTCCCGGCTGGACCGCCGCCGCAGTGGTGCTCGCCGCGGACGCGCTCTACCAGATCGCGCCGGGCTCAGACCTTCTGGTGCGCCACGCGCGCGCCGACGCCTGGCTCAAAGCCGGCGCAGAATCTCGAGCGTATTGATCCGGGCCACCGTCTCGAACAGGCCCGAAGCGACCGCGAGCTTCCAGATTTCATAGGGCGGACGCCCGCCGTCTTCCGGGTTCGGGAAGACATCATGGATCGCCATCAGCCCCCCACGCGCCACATGCCCCGCCCAGGCGCGGTAATCGGCGAGCGCGGTCTCCATGGCGTGACCGCCGTCGATGAACAGGAACGACAGCGCGCCGCCCCAGGCCGCCCCGATCGCGTCGGACCGCCCGACCAGCGCGGTCACATGGGGCTCCAGATCGGCGCGCGCGATGGTGCGGCGAAACTCGGGAAGCGTGTCCACCCGCCCCAGCTCGGCGTCGAACAGATCCGGATCGTGATAGCCTTCGCCAGGCTGATGCTCCTCGGAGCCGCGATGGTGGTCGAGCGCGAACACCATGCGCCCCGACTCGCGCGCGGCGCGGCCAAGATAGATCGTGGAGCGCCCGCACCAGCTGCCGATTTCAAGAAAAGGCCCCGGCGCGGCGGCGGCGGCCTGTACGGCGTAGGTGCGCAACGCCTCGCCCTCGTCAGCCGCGAGGAAGCCTTTCACCGATTGAGGATCGAGGGCGTCGCCCGGAACCGTGCGGCTCATCCCGAAAGCGGGACGCCGTGCCCGGTCCAGCGCCGCTCGGCCAGCGCGTCGGCGGCGTCGGCGAGCCCGGCCTCGGCTTGTCTCAGCGCGGCGAGCCGGTCGGTGACGGCGGCGTTCCCGCCATCGACCCGTTCTCCGACCGCTGCGAAGAAGGCCTTCGCCCGGCGCAGCGCGCCCAGCGCGCCTTCAGCCGCCGCGATGTCGCGCTCCAGCGCGGTGCGGCTCAGCCCTTCCGGCGCCGCGGCGACCGCGTCGGCGGTCTGCGAAACGCTGCGCGCACGCTCGGTGAGGCTTGTTATGTCGGCGGCGATCCGCTGCACCGTCGCGGCTTCGGCCAGATAGGCCGACACAGGGTCGGCGCCGGGGTCCGCCTCGGCGTCCCCGCCGCCGATCAGGCGGCCGAGGAAAGACCGCGCCTGCGCGCCGGGCGGCGGCGTCAGGCTCCAGCCGGCCTGATCGATCGCCTCGGTCAGCAACGCGGCGGTTTCACGCAACGACGCCTGCGCTTCGAGCACGCGCGCCTCATCGGGCGGCCCGCTGACCATGTCGATGGGTCCGCTGGCGCATCCCGCGACACTGAACGCAGCCAGCGTGCAGGCGCAGACGATCGGGCTCAGCCCTGCGACCGAAATTACTTTCAAAGCGTCATCCCTCGCGCTGTAACGCGCACGGCCCGCCCCTCGATGGACCGCTTTAAGTGCATCATAAAACGGCATACTGTTCGGGTAAACAAATCGAAAATTCATGAAGGGGCCGTTTGACGCGGCCTTATCGCCCTATGGACGCTCATCGACACGCCCGCCGCCTGGGACTTTACCCGCCGATCGAACCGGCGCGTAGCGGTTATCTGCCCGTCGGGCAAGGTCATTCTCTGTATTACGAAGAATGCGGAAGACCGGACGGCGTTCCGGTGATCGGCCTGCATGGCGGGCCGGGCGGCGGCGCGGCGCCGGCGATGCGGCGCTTCTTCGATCCGCGCAAGTACCGGATCATCCTGTTCGATCAGCGCGGCTGCGGGCGCTCGCGCCCGTTTGCCGAAACCACCGAAAACACCACCTGGCGCCTGATCGAGGACATCGAAGCGCTGCGCGCCTTCTTCGGAGTCGATCGTTGGGTGGTGTTCGGCGGCAGCTGGGGCGCGACGCTGGCGCTGGCCTATGCGCGCGCCTGCCCCGGCCATTGCCTGGCGCTGGTTCTGCGCGGAGTCTTCGCCTGCACGCAGGAAGAAATCGACTGGTTCTACAAGGACGGGGCGAACCGGCTGTTCCCCGACGCCTGGGCGCGCTTCGCCGGCCGGTTGACGCCGGAAGAGCGCGACGACGTGCTCGGCGCCTATCACAAGCGGGTCATGGTGGAGGACACCGCCGAGCGCCGGGCCGACGTGGTGGAGTGGGCGCGCTGGGAAAGCGCGCTGATCAGCCTGCACGCCGATCCCGACATGGTGAACCCCGAGCCGCGCCGCGCCGACGCGCTGGCCCGCATGGAGACCCATTACTTCGTCAATAACGGCTTCCTGGAGCGCGACGGGGTGCTGCTTGAGGACACCGGCCACCTGGCCGACATTCCCGGCGCCATCGTGCAGGGGCGCTACGACATGGTCACTCCGCCCAGGACCGCCTGGCTGTTGCACAAGGCCTGGCCGGGCAGTCAGCTGGAATTCGTCCATGACGCCGGCCACGCGGCCGGGG
>JBKHAZ010000300.1:0-2653 GCA_046542605.1 Oceanicaulis sp.
GTCGAGGCCGATGGAGACGGTTTCCGCCAGGCTCTCGCGCCAGGACAGCTCGTTGGAGTGATGCTCGTAAGGCCCCACGAACACGACGGGGCGGGCCGCATGAACCTGCGCCAGCACCTGCGCGCGCAGATCCGCATCCAGCGTCTCCTCCAGGAAGGCGCGCGTCGCCGGCGGCAAGGCGAGGCCGAGAATCGCCTGCAGGCGATTAACGGCGCCGGTGGCCCCGCCGCCTTCGAGAATCAGCGCGTGCTCCGGTCCTGCGTTCAGCGCAGCCTTGATGCGCGCGCAGGCCTCATGCAGCGCGCGCGTGGCGGCGAGCCCGGTGGCGCTGTCTTCATTGTGCGGGTTGGCGTAAAGCGCGAGCGCCGTCTCAAGCTTTGCATCCACCAGCGCGCACGGCCGCCCGGAGGCGCCGTAATCGGCGTAGACCAAAGGGGTGCGCCCGAACCCGGTTTCAAGGACGCCGTCCTGGCCGCGAATGGACGCGCGCACGCGCTCAACCGCGGTTGCGGGCGGGTCGGCGTCGGCGAAATCATGGGCGGACATGGCGCGCTTTTCCTGTGTCGAAAGACAGCGCCACCGTGCCATGGCGGCTGCGCCGCGTGTCGCTAATTTCTGTGGACTTGAGGTCCGGTCTTGGTGATTTTCACTACAAATAGGAAGAGGTTCGCCATGGATTGCTATGACCTTGCCTTGCTGAAGGCGATACAGAGCGACGCCGACCGCACCGTGCAGGAGCTCGCCGACGCCATCGGCCTGTCGGCGACGCCCACCGCGCGGCGGCTGAAACTGCTGGCCGAGCGCGGGTTGATCGAAAAGACGGTGACGCTTCTCAACGCGGAGAAGCTGGGGCTGCGCACCACGTTGTTCGTGTTCGTGCGCACCAATCGCCACGACGAGGCCTGGCTGAAGCAGTTTTCAGACGGCGTCTCGCGCATGCCCGAAGTGGTGGAGTTCTACCGCATGGGCGGGGAGATCGATTACCTGCTGAAGATCGTCCTGCCCGAGATCGCGGCCTATGACGACGTCTACAAACGCCTGATCAAGGTCGCCCCGCTCGCCGACGTCTCGGCCGCCTTCGCCATGGAGGCGATCAAGAACACCACTGAATTGCCGGTGGGGTGAGGGGCCTCCCCCCACCGCAGAGGCGTGATGTTCGCCGCATCGAAATGAGCCGGCTCAATTCGCCTTCTTCGGCGGGGTGGGCGCGAAGGCGTCGGGCAGGGGCGCGCAGGGCACGCCGTCCTCGGCCAGCTTTTCGCGCTCGGCCGGCGTGGTCTCGCCGTAGATCAGGCGGGCGGGCTTGTCGCCCTCATGGATGGCGCGCGCCTCCCTGGCGAAGCCCTCGCCCACATAGTCGTAGTGCGACCGGATATGGGCCTGGACCTTGCGCGCGAGGGCCTGAAAGTCGGGCGGACCGGTGTTCCCGCCGGGGTTTTCGCTCCCGGCGAGGGTGGTCTGGCGCGCTTCTTTTCTGCGGCTGGTGGAGACCGCCGGCGCCATGATCTGCTTTCGCACCGCCACCGAGCCGCAATGGGGACATTCCACCAGCCCGGCCTCGGCCTGGCGGTCATAATCGGCCGAAGAGGAGAACCAGGCCTCGAAGCCATGCTCCTCCTCGCACACCAGGGCGTAGCGGATCATGGTCCGGTGATCTCCCGGTCGCCGGCGAGGGCGGGCACGCGCGCGCGCGCCGCCTCGGCGTCGGCGGGGTCGATCTCGGCGTAGAGAAGGCCCGGCGCGTCATCCTCCTTCTCAGCGAGGATCTCGCCCCACGGACCGATCACCATGGAATGTCCCCAGGTCTTGCGCCCGTCCTCATGCGCGCCGCCCTGGGCGGGGGCGAGGATGAAGCTCCCGGTCTCGATGGCGCGCGCGCGCAACAGCACCTCCCAGTGCGCGCGGCCCGTGGGCCGGGTGAAGGCGCTGGGCACGGTGATCACGCTCGCCCCGGCCTTGGCGAGCCGGCGGTAGAGATACGCGAAGCGCACGTCGTAGCAGATCGAAAGCCCCAGCCTCGCGCCCGCCGCCTCGACGACCACCGCGCGCTCGCCCGGGGCGTAATTGTCGCTTTCGCGGTAAACCTCGCCGGCGCCGATCTTCACGTCGAACATGTGGATCTTGTCATAGGCCGCCACAAGCGCGCCGTCCGGCCCGAAGACGTGCTGGCGGTTCACCGCGCGCCCGTCCGGGCCTTTGAGCGCCAGCGAGCCGATCACCAGCGTAACTCCCAGCGCTTCGGCCAGATCGGAGAAGCGCACCAGGGCCGGGTCTTCTTCGGGCGTGCACAGCGTTTCAAACAGCTTTTCGCCGTCGCGCTGCATGAGATGGGTGGTTTCCGGCGTCGCGATCAGGCGCGCGCCGCCCGCGGCGGCCTCGCGGATCATCGCCTCGGCGTCGTCGAGATTGCGCGCCCGGTCCGTGCCCGAGCGCATCTGGCAAAGGGCGAGCTTGATCGCGGTCATCGCGCGGCCGCGCCGCCGAGCATCGGATCGAGCTTGCCCGAGCGTTCCAGCGCCATCATGTCGTCGCAGCCGCCGATATGCCGGTCGCCGATGAAGATCTGCGGAAAGGTCCGCGCGCCGTTCGCCCGCGCGATCATTTCCTTCTTCTTCTCCATGTCGAAGCCCGCGTCGATCTCCTCGAAATCGAC
>JBKHAZ010000301.1:0-2619 GCA_046542605.1 Oceanicaulis sp.
GAAAGTGAACGGTGTTCACTTTCCTTTTCCCCGCCGCGTGTGCATATCTGGGCGCGGGCCTTGGGGGCCGGATGGTGCTCGACAAGGTGGGAAGGACGCGAGGGATGACAAACCGGTTCTTGATCGGCGCCGCGCTTGCGGCGTGCGCATTCATCGGCGCGGGGGCCTCGGCCCAGACGCTTGAGGAGACCTTGAGCGCAGCTTACGCCTCCAACCCCGTGCTCGCGGCCCAACGCGCGCGGCTTGAACAGACCGAAGAGGGTTATTTCCAGGCGCGCGCGGGACGCCTGCCGACACTGGGCGCCGACGCGTCGGTCACCGAGCAGCACAACTGGGGCGGGGCCGGGCGGTTCCAGCTCGATCCCGAGGGCTCGGCAAGCTACGGGGTCAGCCTCAACCAGGCGATATATCGGGGCGGGCGCATCGCCGGTTCGATCGACGCGGCGCTGGCGCGGATTCTGGTCGGCCGGGAGCAATTGCGCGCCACCGAGCAGACGATCTTCCTCGCCGCCGTGGCCGGCCATGCTGACGTGGTGCGCGATCTGGCCGTGTTGTCGATCCGATCCAACAATGTCGAAGTGCTCGCCGAGCAGCTGCGCGCGGCGCGCGACCGGTTCGAGGTGGGCGAGATCACCCGCACCGACGTCGCCCAGGCCGAGGCGCGCCTGTCCGGTGCGCGCGCCCAGCTCTCCGCCGCCCAGGCCGCGCTCGCCGCTTCGCGCGCCGCGTATCAGCGGGTGACGGGCATCGAGCCTGTGGACCCGGCCGATCCCGGCGCCGCGCCGGTGATCCCGGAGGCCTATGCGGAAGCGGTCGAGGTGGCGATCTCCAACAATCCCGATCTTCTGGCGGCGCAATACGCCGAGCGCGCGGCCGAGGACGGTGTGCGCGTGGCGCGCGGCGCGCTGCGTCCCGAGGTGAGCGTTTCGGCGTCGGCGGGCGAAAGCCGGCCCTCGGACTTCACCGGTCAGGCGCGCGGCTCGGCCAATGTGCGCGCCCAAGTCTCGCTGCCGATTTTCACCGGCGGGCTGAACCGGTCTCGGGTGCGCGAGGCGCGCGCGGCCGCTGACGAAGCGCGTCTGCAGGGCGTCGCGGCGCACCGGGAGGTCGTCGAAGGTGTTTCGAACGCCTGGAACACCTATCTTGCGGCCGTGGCGGTGATCGAATCAAGCCGTCAGGCGGTGCGCGCGAACGAAATCGCGTTCGACGGCGTCGAGCAGGAAGCGTTCGTGGGGCTGCGCACGACGCTGGACGTGCTCAACGCGGAGCAGGAATTGCTCAACTCGCGCCTCGAACTCGTGCGGGCCGAGCGCGACCTGACGGTGGCGAGCTATGCGCTGATGCAGGCGATGGGCCTTCTGCACACCGGGCGACTGGCGCTGGACGTGGCGGCTTACGATCCCGAGGCCGCGTTCGAAGATCGCCGCGGTCTCAACTTCGACTTAACGCCCTGGGATTAAGACCGGTCCTTATTCAGGCGAACGCTGGACTCAGGTTCGTGTGCGCGCCTAACCTTGGTTAAGCCGTTACCCCCTCGACGGATGAAGGATCGCCATGGCTCAGGAAAACGCCGAACAGGAACCGACAATGGAGGAGATTCTCGCCTCCATCCGGCGGATCATCAATGAAGACGACGAAGACAAGCCCGCCGAGGCCGCCGCGCCCGAGCCGGCGCCGCAGCCTGAGCCCGAACCGGAGCCGGAAGCGGTCGCCGAGCCGGAACCGGAGCCGGAACCGGAGCCCGAGCCCCAGTTCGACGCCGAAGCGGCGGGCGAGCCGGACGAGGATGACGTGCTTGAGCTGACCGACCGCGTCGAAGAGGAGCCGCGGGGCGGCACCGACCCGATGGCGCTTTCGGACGACCTTATGATCCTTGACCGCGAGGATGAGCCCGAGCCGGCGCCCGCGCCTGAGCCCTCCACCGATGAAGAAGAAAGCCTGGTCGACGACGCGCCGGCAAGCGCGGCGGCGGGCATGTTCGCCGCGCTGTCGGAGAATCTGCGCGTTTCGTCCGATCAGGGCCAGACGCTGGAAGGCATCGTGCGCGAACTTCTGCGCCCCATGCTCAAGCAATGGCTTGACGAGAACCTGCCCTCCATCGTGGAGGAAAAGGTCCAGGCCGAGATCGAGCGGATCGCACGCCGGCGCCGCTAGGGCCGGCTTAACATCCGGTCTGACAGGGATGGCGGGCGCCGGAGCCGATCCGGCGCCCGTTTTTGTGCACATGGGGGCAGGCGATGCGCAATCTGGATGAGGCCTGGGGCGAAGTCCGGCCCTGGCTCGACGGACTGGAGGCGCGCCGCACGGCGGCGGTCCGCCGGTTCGTCTGGGCGATTCCGCTTGCGATCGGCGCTGCGGCGGCCGGGGCGATCACCCTGACGCTGTTCAATGCGCCGCTTCAACTGTCCGTGGTGGGCGCACTCGTGCTCGCCGGACTGGTGATGGCGCTGGGCGCGCGCGAAATGCGCGCGTTGTCCAACGAGATAAAATCCGGCCTCAACACACGCCTGGCGGCCGCTTTCGGCCTGCAATACAGCATCGACCCTGGCTCCGGGCCGCGCTTCGACGCGTTTCGCAGCCACGGCCTTATTCCCCACTCCGACCGGCGCAGCTTCGAGG
>JBKHAZ010000302.1:0-2567 GCA_046542605.1 Oceanicaulis sp.
GGGTTCACCAAGGCGCTGGCCCAGGAGGGCGCGCGCAGGAACATCACGGTGAACGCGATCTGCCCGGGCTATATCGCCACAGAGATGGTGATGGCCGTGCCCGAGCACGTGCGCGAGCAGATCATCGCCACCATCCCGGTCGGCCGGCTGGGTGAAGCCGACGAGATCGCACGCTGCGTGGTGTTTCTGGCCTCCGATGAAGCCGGCTTCATCACCGGCGCCACGCTGACCGCCAATGGCGGGCAATACATGGCGTGAGGCCCGGCCACGGCGCCTGTTCATCATGGCGCCGAAAATTAGGCGGGGCGGCGCCGCATAATCGCCGGAATGCGGCGCGAAGGTCTTCCCCATGTTCAGGGGACTCACAACCCTGTTCGTGCTCGCAGCCGGGGTCTGGGCGCTGCTGGGCACGGAGGGGTCCGGCCAACCGAATCCGTTCCAGCAGATGCTGGGCCGCGACTCCCAGTCGGAGGCGCGGCAATCGACATGGTTCGAGCGCGCCGACGGGCGCGGCCGCTTCATCCTCGACCGCACCAGCCAACCCAATCTCGTGTGGGATGAAGGCTCGACGGAAGTCTACGCCGCCTATCGCGGCCGGGCTTCGGGCGGGGGCGAGGTCTGGCGCACCGACACCGACCGCATCATCCTGCGCGTGACCAATCTGGGCGGCTGGACGTATTTTCCCGCCGACCGGCCGGACGGCGTTCTGGTGGATCCGGTGGGCCGGGCGCGCACGCTGGTCGCCGCGCCCGCCGGTCCCGATCAGTTGCAGGACGCTGCGCGCGAGATGGTCGACACGCTGGCGCGGCTGTCGCGCAACGAGGTGAGCGCCGAACTCACCAGCCTCACCCCGGACCAGAACCCCTACATCATCGACGCCATGGCGATGATCGCCTACGGCGCCGAAGCCGCGCCGCGCCGGGCGCTGCGCGATCTTCAGGTGGTGCGTGTCGGCGTCGGCGAGGCGCCGCGCGCCAGCTTCGACGGCCGGGTGCTCGACGTTTCCGTAGCGCCGCAGATGGCCTATGGCGGGCGGCCGAGCTCGGAAGCGATGCGTCTGACGCTGGAGCGCGGCGCACGCTGACCCGCCGCCCCGGCCGGGCCGCCGGGCGTGCTAGACCGGATCGAACCCGCCCCCCGGCCTTCGGGTCACCCTGAAGACCCGTTTCAACACATCTTGGCTCAGGGCCTCGCCCGGCGCCGCGTCGGCGGCCACGCGGCCTTCATCGAGCACGACGATCCGGCTGGCGAAGCGCTCGGCGAGCGAGAGGTCGTGCAGAGCCGCCAGCACGCCTGCGCCGCGTCCCGCCTCTTCGCGCAGCACCGCCATGGCGTCCAGCTGATGGCGCGGATCGAGCGCGGCGCCCGGCTCGTCGGCGAGCAGAAGCGGCGCCTCGGCGGCGAGCGCGCGCGCCAGATGCAGGCGGGCCTGTTCGCCGCCGGACAGAGTGCTGACGGGCCGGTCCTTGAGATGGGCGGCGTCGGCGCGCCGAAGCGCCCGGTCCACCGCGGCCCGATCCGCCGCGCCCAGACGGTCATAGGCGCGGCCGCCGAAGGCGAAGCGGCCAAGTGCGGCGAGGTCGCCGCCGGAAATCGCCCAGGCGGCCTCGCGCGTTTGCGGCAGCCAGGCCGCGCGCCGGGCCCGCTGCGCCGGCGATAAATCTTCAAGCGCGCCGCCGGACAAGCGCACACCGCCCTGCGCCGGCGCAATCCCCAGCACCGCGCGCATCAGGCTGGATTTGCCCGCCCCGTTCGGTCCCACCAGCGCCACGCATTCGCCCGGCGCCACCACCAGCCGGCCGATCTCCACGACGGTTCGGCCGCCGAGCACGACGCGCAGCGCCTGGACCTCGAGCGCGCTCATCGTCCGAGCCTCGCGCGGGTCGCCGCAATCCAGACAAAGGCCGGCGCGCCGATCAGCGCGGCGGCGACGCCCAGGCGCAGCTCCTGGTCCAGCGGCGCCAGGCGCAGGGCGAGATCGGCGGCCATGAGAATGAGCCCGGCCAGAAGCGCGCTGGGCAGGATCAGCCGGGCCGGGTCATGGCGCACGAAGGGACGCACGAGGTGGGGCGCGACGATGCCGACAAAGCCGATCACCCCGGCCACGGCCACCGCCGCGCCGGTCATCAGCGCCGCGCCCGCGACCACGAGACGGCGCAGGCGCGCAATGTCGAGCCCCAGGCTGGCGCCCGTCTCTTCGCCCAGCGTCAAAGCGCGCAGGCCCGGCGCGGCGAGGCCGGCGAGCACCGCCCCGCCCAGCGCGAACGGCGCGGCGAACGCCAGATCCATGAGCGAGCGGTTGGCCACGGAGCCCAGCATCCAGGTGACCATGTCCGACAGCGCGAACGGGTTGGGCGAGAGATTGATGGCGAGCGCGGTGAGCGCGCCGGCGAAGCTTGAAAGCCCCACTCCGGCGAGGATGAGCTGCACCGAGGTCACCCGCCCCGCCCCGATGACGGCGAGCACCGCGGTGGCGATCCCGGCGAACGCGATGGCGAGACCCGGCACCGCCAGGGCGGTCAGACTCGACAAGCCGAAATAGATCGCGATGACCGCGCCCAGCGAGG
>JBKHAZ010000039.1:0-13769 GCA_046542605.1 Oceanicaulis sp.
GCCTCCCAAACTTCACGGAAAGAGCATCGCAGACGAGGTTTAAGATCGGGTTTGCGACCGCACCGCCGGCTTCAGACACAAAAAAGGCGGGTCCGGCCGGACCCGCCTTTCCTGCTGCAGAGCACGACGCTTACATGCCGCTGCAGTTCTTGTTCTCATAGAGGTCCATGAGGTGGTCGCGGCGCTCGTCGACGAGCTCCAGAGCACGCTCGGAGTCCATGTAGTTGCCCACGGCGGCGGGCCAGAAGAACAGGACGGCCGCGACGTTGGCGGTGTTCACGCCCTGATTGCCTTCAGCTTCTTCGGCAACCGCGTCGAGGCTGGCGAATTCGGCTTCCAACTCGGAGCAGGACAGGTTGGCGTCGCCCGGCTGGCGCGGCGAGACTTTCTGCGCCGAGGTGCAGGCCGAAACGGTGAAAAGGGCGCCGATCGCGGCGGCGCTGAAGATGAGACGGTTCATAGGTTGTTCCCCATAAGCAAACGATGCGCTCGAGACGCGAAGCCAATTAGCTATGCGTGCTCGTGAACGTCAACTCATAATGGCCTTGCAACCTAGACTTTCCCCACAAGATTCGGGAGCTTAAGCGCTTGGGTCCGCTTGCGATCCACCGTTCGCGCACCAACGCCTTCGCCGGTGTCGCCGCGGCGAACGAGCCAGAGCAGGAGCGTGCCGCCTGAGGCGGTCTCACCTCGAAAGAGTCCCCGGACTGTTTCGCCCGGTTTCACCAGACCGGGTCGAATGGTGCGGGCGGCCGGACTTGAACCGGCACGGGAGTCGCCTCCCAACGGATTTTAAGTCCGGTGCGTCTACCAATTCCGCCACGCCCGCGTGTGCGATGAACGCTCCACTCTCATACGAAACGAGCCGGTCTTTAGGAAGACCGGCCCGTGACGCTTTTACAGATCGGGCGGAGCATTATCCGCCTGGCGCGTGGTCGAACCGGCGAACCGGTCCCCGCTTCGCCTGACCACGCCACTCTAGCTGGGCGCGTGGTCGAACCGGCGAACCGGTCCCCGCTTCGCCTGACCACGCGCCTAGCGCTTGATCTCGTCCTGGCTGGTGATGATCTGACCGCACAGGCCGTAATCGACGGCCTCTTTCGCGCTGAGCCAGAAATCGCGGTCGGTGTCCTTCTCCACGCGCTCCAGCGACTGGCCGGTGGCGTCGGCGAAGATCTGGTTGAGGCGCTCGCGCATGGTGCGCATCTCGCGGACCTGAATCTCGATGTCGCTGGCCATGCCGCCCGCGCCGCCCGACGGCTGGTGCAGCAGGAAGCGGGTGTTGGGCAGCGCATAACGGTCTTCGCGCGCCGCGCCGACATAGATCAGCGCGCCCGCGCTCGCCACCCAGCCGGAGCCCAGCGTGATCACGCGCGGTTTGATGAACTTCATCGTGTCGTGGATCATGTCGCCGGATTCCACGTGCCCGCCGGGGCTGGAGACCACCATCAGGATCGGCTCGTCGGATTTGGCCGCCATGGCGAAGAGCTGGGCGCACACGCGCGCGGCGACCTTGTCGTTGATCCCGCCGGTCACCAGGATGGTGCGGTTGTCGAACAGCGCCTTGCCGACGAAGTCCTCCGGCTTGGTGGCCTGCTTGTCGACGTCTTCTTCTTCCTCGTCGTCGTTCTTGATGATGCGGTCGTCGAAATGCTGGGGCATGACCGGTCCTTCAGTTTAATCATGTCGTCCGGGGCGCGCGGAAGGCGGACGCCGGCGCGCGAAAACTCCAGACGGACCCTAGGGCGCGTGCATGGGCCGGGCAAGCCGGCGCACGCGCCCCGGCTGCACTCGCTTACCCGCCCCGTCCCGGCTGCGGCAGGCGCTCCTGGGGCGCGGCGCTTTCGGCCGGCGTCAGGAGCTGGACGAATTCGGCGCGACAGCCGAACGGGTCCTCGCCGCGCGCGCCCAAGGCGATCTCGCGAGCGTCTTCGAACGTGAAGCCGTTCAGATAGGCGGCGCCGCGCAAGAGCTGGGCGTAGGCGGCCGCGGCGATGGAGAAGCGCACCTCCTCCAGACGTTCATCGCGGGTGACGCCGACATTGAAGTCGCCATCGATCACAAGGACGACGCGTTTGACCGCTTCCTCGTCGAAACTGCGCTGCGCCAGGGCGCAGGCGGCGATCGCCACCGTGTCTTCGGACCCGAGCTCGGCCAGCATCATGCGGAAGCCCCGCAGCGCCAGCGGCAGCTTGTCCGGGCTCGACATGGAGCCGGAGATGCCGATCAGGAACACAAGGGTCGCGCGCGGACGCTCTTCAGCCGCGACGTCATGGCCCTGCACGCCGATATGCATGAGCTGGGCGGGCGCTTCGATTGGGGCGGGGACGGGGCGATTATTATGAGGTTTTCAGGCCTTCAAGTTCGCCGCGCACGCGCTCAAGCGCGTCTTCGTCGGTGCTGCGCGCGACCACGGCGACGCCGCGGCGGAAGCCGCCCTCGCCGTCGTCCTCGAACCAGGGATAGGAGCCTAGCGACACCGCATCGTACGCCTCTTCGACGGCCTTCAGTCGCGCAGCGATATCGCCCTCTCGCGCGCCGTCCAGGCGCACGGTGAGCGAATGGGTGACCGCGCCGCGCGTCAGGCGCGGCGCCACGTCCTCCAGCATGCCGCGCGCGATCTTCGGCACGCCGGCGAGCACAAAGACATTCTCCAGCTGAAAGCCCGGCGCGCCGGTGACGGGATTGTCGATCAGAACCGCGCCCTCGGGGATCCGGGCCATGCGCAGGCGCGCGTCGGTGATCTCGGTTTGCGCTTTCTCGTACCACGCCTCAAGGATCGCACGTGCATCCGCGCGCACGTCGATGGCCCGGCCGAATGCGGCGGCCACCGCGTCAGCCGTGATGTCGTCATGGGTCGGGCCGATCCCGCCGGTGGTGAAGCAGTAATCGCAGCGGGCGCTCAGCGCCCTCACCGCCTCCACGATGGCGTCCTGATCATCGGAGACGATGCGGCATTCGATGAGCGATATCCCCAGCGGGCTCAGAAACTCGGCGATCTGCTGGATGTTGATGTCGCGGGTGCGCCCGGACAGGATTTCGTCTCCGATCACCACCACGCCCGCCGTTACGCGCTCGCCCATGCCGTCCTCGCCTGCTTGCAGCCCTTCGCGCGGGGACTATGGTGGCCCGCCCGTTCAAAGTCCAAGCGGTTTCATGAAGTTCGCAAGTCCGCTCCAGCCCGGCCGCCTGATCAAGCGCTACAAGCGCTTTCTTGCCGATATAGAGCTGGACGAGCGCGGGCTGATCACCGCGCACTGCCCCAATCCCGGCTCCATGATGGGGCTGAAGGCGACGGGGAGCCGCTGCTGGGTTTCGACCAGCGAGGACCCGAAGCGCAAGCTGAAGCATACGCTGGAGGTCGTGGAGGCCGACGGCGTGCTGGTGGCCATGAACACGATCAGCCCCAACAAGATCGCCGAAGCCGCGATCCGCGCCGGCGAGGTCGAGCCGCTCACCGGCTATGACGATGTCCGTCGCGAGGTGAAATACGGCGAGAACTCCCGCATCGACTTTCTGTTGAGCGCTGAAGCGCGACCTGATTGCTATGTCGAGGTGAAAAACTGCCATCTCATGCGCACGCCGGGCCTCGCCGAATTTCCCGACAGCGTCACCAGGCGCGGCGCCAAGCACCTGTTTGAGCTGAGCGAACGCGTCAGAGCGGGCGACCGCGCGGTTCAGCTTTTCATCGTCCAGCGCGGCGACTGCGGGAAACTCTCGCCGGCCGACGATCTGGACCCGGCCTACGCCGAAGCGCTGCGCGCCGCGGCGCTGAACGGGGTGGAGATCCTGGCCTACGCCTGTGAAGTCACGCTTGAGGGCGTGATCTTGAAAGACCCGATGGAGGTGGCGCTTTGACCCCGTCCGCAGAAGACCCGGGCTGGGACCTTCCCGCACCGCACATTCGCCCCGTGACTGCGAAGCCCGACGAGATCGACGTGTTCGGACACGTGAACAACGCGATCTATCTGCGCTGGGCCGACGAGGCGGCGTGGGACCATTGGGAGCACGCCGGCTACGGGACCGAAACCTGCCGCGAGCTGGACCAGGGCATGGCGATCGTCCGCACCGAGGCCGATTATCTCGGCCACGTGCGCGAGGGTGATGACGTCGCCTGCGCGGTCTGGATCCCGGTTTCCGACGGCCGGCTCCGGGCCGAGCGCTGGTACCAGTTCCGCCGCGCCGAGGACGGCGCCACGGTGTTCCGCGCGGTGACGAAGCTGGTCTGCTTCACCCTCTCCACCGGCAAGCCGGCGCGCATGAAGGCCGCCTTCGCCGACCATTACGCGAAGCCGGACGCGGCCCTTGCCAAAGCCGCCGTGCGCTTCATGACTGAATCGAAACGTTAAGCGCGCGCCCATCTCGACTATGGTCGCCGCGAATTTTTGCTGAGTCGTTTCGGGGCTTGTCCATGCGCATCATCCTCATCGTCACCGCCGGCGCGCTGGCGCTTGGCGCCTGCAGCACCCGCGCGGCGACCGAGACCGTCCCGGACGCGGCGCAGAGCCTGCAATCGGTGCGCCCCGGCGCCATCGAGGCGCATATCCGCTTCCTCGCCGACGATCTGATGGAGGGCCGCAAGGCAGGCGAGCGCGGCTATGATCTCGCAGCCAATTATGTCGAGGCGCAATACCGCCTGATAGGGCTGGAGCCGGGCGGGCTTGAGGGCTATCGCGCCGAAGTTCCGCTGCAGACGGTCACCGCGCTGGCGGACGGCGCACGCTTTGAGATCGACGGCGAAGCGCTCACCCCCGGCGAGGAGTTCATCGTGGAGGCCTCCGCCCGCCACGACCAGAGCGAGATCACCGCCGAGGCGGTGTTCGCCGGCTACGGCGTCGTCGCTCCGGAGCTCGGCCTTGACGATTACGAAGGCCTAGACGTCACCGGCAAGATCGTGGTGATCCTGGCGGGCGTGCCCGAAGGCGCGCCGTCGGACGTCGCCGCCCATCTCAACAATTCGGGAACGCGCGCGGCCTTCGCCGCCGAGGCCGGCGCGGCGGGGATCGTGATGATCCCGGCCGAAGGGCTGACCCGCTACACCTACGCCCGCCGCGCCGCGCGCGCGGCCCAAACCTCCATGACGGTGGCCGCCGCCGGCGCCCCGGAGAGCCTGAAAGTGGAGGCCGCCGTCTCCGAAGCCGGCGCTGCGCGGCTGTTCGGCGCCGCGCCGCAGGACTTCAAGACCGTCCTCACCGCCGCGCGCGCGGGCGAGCCGGTCCCCGCCTTCGATCTGAACACGACCGTGACCCTGGCTCAGCAGACCCGCCGCGAGACCGTCTATGACGACAATATCGTGGGCGTCCTGCCCGGCGCCGATCCGGCGCTGTCCGGCGAGCCGGTGATCGTCACCGCCCATCTTGATCATGTCGGCGTCTGCCGGCTGGAGGGCGAGGACCGGATCTGCAACGGCGCGCTCGATAACGCGTCTGGAACCTCGATCATGATCGAGACCGCCCGCGCCCTCTCCGAAGGCCCCGCGCTGGCCCGTCCGGTGGTGTTCGTGGCGCTGGCCGCCGAGGAGCAGGGGCTTCTGGGCGCAGCGCACATCGCGGCGAACCCGACTCCGGCGATGGCGGGAATGGTCGCCAACGTCAATCTGGACATGCCGGTGATCCGCTACCGTTTCAGCGACATGATCGCCTTCGGCGCCGAACATTCGAGCCTCGGCCCTCTCGCCGAGACCGCAGCGGGCAAGCGCGGCGTGGCGCTCACCCCCGATCCACTGCCAGAACAGGCGCTGTTCACCCGGTCCGACCATTATCATTTCGTACGCGCCGGCGTGCCCTCGCTCTTCCTGATGACGGGCTTTTCAAGCCCCGACGAAGCCGACGACGAAGGCCAGGGCTTCCTGCGCTTCCTCGGCGGCGATTATCACGGTCCGGGTGACGAGGTGGATCAGGTCCTGTTCGGCCAGGGCGCCCGTTTCGCTGAGATCAATCTGGAGATCATCCGCGAAGTGGCCGACGCCGAAGAGGCGCCTAGCTGGAACGAAGACAGCTTTTTCAGGAGTTTGGCGGACTAACCCCCGCCCACGGCTGTAAAACGCTCGCCCCGGCGCGGACCTTGCCCGCGCCGGGGCGTTTCTTTTGGATGCGTGCGTGATAAACAGACGCGCCAAGCGAGCAGGAGTTGAGCGGTGAGCGAGACCGGGACCGAGGCCGCGCCGGTGCGCGACGGCCAGATCAGACGCCATGGGCCGGACGGCTTTGAAGGCATGCGCAAGGCGGGCCGGATTTCCGCCACCGCGCTCGACATGCTGGTGGACGTGGTCAAACCCGGCGTCACAACGCAGGAAATCGACGATGTCGTGCGCGAGCATTTCCTGAAGGAAGGCGCTGTGCCCGCAACCCTGTTCTATCGCGGCTACACCAAATCGAGCTGCACCTCGATCAACCACGTGGTCTGCCACGGGATTCCGAACGACAAGCCTCTCAAAGACGGCGACATCGTCAATATCGACGTCACCTGCATCAAGGACGGCTGGCATGGCGACACCAGCCGCATGTACATGGTCGGCGAGGTGCGCCGCAAAGCCGAGCGCCTCGTTGAAGTCACTTATGAAGCGATGATGCGCGGTATCGACGAGATCAAGCCGGGCAACACGTTCGGCGATATCGGCCGGGCGATCCAGGAGTACGCCGAGAGCCAGCGCTTCTCCATCGTGCGTGATTTCTGCGGCCACGGCCTGGGCCGGCTCTTCCACGATGCGCCGAATGTTCTGCATTTCGACGAGCCGGGCATGCGCACCGCGGTGCTGGAGCCGGGCATGTTCTTCACCGTGGAACCCATGCTCAACGCCGGCAAGCCGGGCGTTAAGGTGCTCTCCGACGGCTGGACGGCGGTGACCCGCGACAAGTCGCTCTCGGCCCAGTTCGAGCACTCCGTCGGCGTCACCGAGGACGGGGTGGAGATCTTCACCAAAAGCCCGCAAGGGCTCGACCGGCCGCCCTACGCCCGGGGGTGAGATCGAACGTCCGTTCTCCCCTTGATGGGGAGGTCTCCGGCGTGGCCGGCCGGAGAGGGTGCGGCGCCCGCCAGTCTGAATTCCCGGACAAGGTCCCGGCTTTCAGCCGCGGCCGCCGATCCGGGACCTCCGTCAGGATATGGCGCATCAACCGGCGCGAGGTCCCGGCCCGGCGCCGCTGTCCGGCTTGGCCGGGCATTCAGTTTTTGGGGCCGCTCCCTACCCCTTCACCTCCACCGCCTCGGTCACCTTGTGCACCAGGTCGTCGCCGTCGGCTTCGTGGATGGTGACGTAATCGCCCATGCGCAGGGTATGGTCGCCGAGCTTGTAGACCGGCTCGTCCGGGCCTTCGTGTTCTTCGTCGTAATGAAAGAACCAGTTCGAACCGCGATGGGTGAGCCAGCCGTCGGCGCGCTCGTCCTCGTCGGGCGAGAAGCGGATGACGGTGCAGGCCTTCTTGTGCTGACGCCACAATTCGGCGTCCAGCTTGCCGTCCTTGTCCAGCGGCGCGGTGATGACGTAGCCGCGGTCGTCGTCGCCGTCCACGATGCCGTAATCGGGGTTGCGCGACAGGCGCAGGGTCAGGCGGGTGAGAGCCAAGATATGATCTCCCTTGAAATCAATGAGCGATGAGAAGCGACGGGCCGGCCGTCGCGGAGAGCAGCGTTCGGGTGACCCCGCCGAAGATGAACTGGGCGATGCGCGACTGGCCATAGGCGCCCGCCACCAGCAGGTCGGAGCCTTCGGCGGCCTTCAGAAGGCCTTCGCCGAGAGACCCGGACGGAGGAACTTCGGTGGAGGTCGCTTTGATCCCCCGCCCCGCCAGCCAGTTGGTCAGCCGGTTCGGCGCCGCGGCGGCGCGGTCGTGGTAATCGAGATTTTTCGGGCTGTGCAGAATGATCGCCGAGACGCCCTCGCGCAGCAGCGGCGCGGCGGCGAAGGCGGCGCGGGCGGCCTCTTTCGACCCGTCCCAGGCGATGGCGATCTGTTTCGGCGGCTGGGCCCCGACGCGGGGCACGAAGACCGGGCAGCCCTCGTCCACCAGGCACGCCGCGGTGAAATCGGCGAGCGGTCCCTTGCCTGCGGCGGCCTCAGGGCAGGTGACCATGAGCCGGACCAGGCGCGCCTGCTGGGCGGCGTCGGACGGGCTGTCGCAAATGCGCTTATAGCTCGCGCCGTCCTTGAACGCGCCGTCCATGGCGGCGCGAAAGCGTTCCTCAGCCGCCGCGCTGGCCTTGTCGGCCTCCTCGCGTACCGTGTCGAGCGCGGAGCTGACCACCGAGGCGCCCGCCGCGCCCGGCCCGGTCCACAGCATGTAGGCGGCCGGGTCCGGCTCCACGAACAGGCCGCGAATATCCGCGTCATACAGCGGCGCCAGCGCCTTTGCGGCGTTGATCGGCGGCGTGTCGGCGTCGGAGCCCTGCAGCGCGACGAGAATGCGCTCGCGTTTCATCACGTTCTCCCTGTCAAATCGCCCTGTTCTGCGCCGGGCTTTCTTGAACTTACGCCGTTTCACGCTAGGACGGGAGGTGAGCTTTCAAGGGCGGGACAAAGTGGCGCGGTCCTCTTCAACGGCTAAAAAACCAAGGGCCTGGCAGCGCATGCTGTCGGGACGGCGGCTCGACCTGCTCGACCCCTCCCCGTTCGATGTGGAGATCGAGGACATCGCGCGCGGCCTTGCGCGGGTGGCGCGCTGGAACGGCCAGACCGCGACCGACCACGCGTTTTCGGTGGCCGAGCATTCGGTGATCGTGGAAGCGCTGTGCGGCGAGTTGGACCCCTCCTGGCCCGCCGCCTGGCGGCTCGCCGCACTGCTGCACGACGCGCCCGAATACGTGATCGGGGACATGATCTCGCCCTTCAAGGCGGCGCTGGGCTATGACTACAAGGCGTTCGAGGCCCGGCTGGAGGGGGCGATCCACATGCGCTACGGCCTGCCGCCCGAACTGCCCGCTGACGTGAAGAAGACGATCAAGCGCGCCGACCGGATCTGCGCCTTCTTCGAGGCCACCCAGATCGCCGGCTTCTCCGTGGAGGAGGCGCGCAAATTCTTCGGGCGCCCGCCGACAGGTCTTTCTATCGAAATCAATCCCTTGCCGGCGCGCGAAGCCCAGATCCTGTTCGAGGAGCGCTTCAACGCGCTGCTCAAGCGGGTCGAGCGGGAGCGACGCGGATGAGGCCGGAAATCGACATGGCCGCGCTCGGGCGCATCGTCGTGGGGCTGAACGCTGTGATCTTCGCCGCCGGCGAGGCCGAGCTTCAGGTGCTCGTCACTGAAAGCCTCGACGGCGGCCAGACCGCGCTTCCCTTCGGCCCGTTCGATCCGGAAACCCACCGCACCTTCGAGATCGGCCTGCGCGAATGGGTGCGCGGCCAGACCGGATTTGAGCTGGGCTATGTCGAACAGCTCTACACCTTCGGCGACCGGGGCCGCGAGGCGCCCGTGGCCGCGCTCGCCGGCGCGGAGGATGCGCGCGTGATCTCGGTGGGCTATCTCGGGCTTACTCCGAGCGCCCGCACGCTGAAGGGCGACGAGGCGCGCTGGGCGAACTGGTCGCGCTTCTTTCCCTGGGAGGACCATCGCGCCGGGCGCCCGGCGGTTCTGGACGAGTTTCTCGAGCCCGCGCTGCGCAACTGGTGCGACGAGGCCGCCGCGCCCGGACGGCGGGCGGCGCGCTATGATCGGGTGCGGGTCTGCTTCGGGCTCGATGGCGCGGCCTGGAACGAGGAGCGCGCGCTGGACCGCTACGAGCTTCTCTATGAGGCCGGGCTGGTCGCCGAAGCCGCGCGCGACCGCGGCGAGCCGCCCGCCAACCAGTCCGCGGGCGAAGCCATGGCGTCCGACCACCGCCGCATCCTCGCCACCGCGCTGTCCCGCCTACGCGGCAAGATCAAATACCGCCCCGTGGTGTTCGAGCTGACCCCGGCCGAGTTCACGCTGTCCCATCTGCAGAAACTCGTCGAAAGCATCGCCGGCTTTCCCCTGCACAAGCAGAATTTCCGCCGGGCGCTCGACCGCGCCGGCTTTGTGGAAGGCACCGGCCGCATGGAGAGCCGCACCGGCGGACGCCCGGCTGAACTGCACCGGTTCAAACGCGAGGCGCTGAACTCGGGAAGCGCGCTGGGCCTGACGATTCCGCGATTGAAGGACGCCCCTTCATAAATCTGACTTGCGCCCGGCCTTGTCAGGCGTATAGTCGCGCCCCACGTTAGGCTCATCTGGAGCATAAGCCCGGCGGCGACCGCTTCGCCGCCCTTTCTAAGGCCCGACTAATGCTCATTCGGAGCAAAACAGCTCCGGACCGCGTTGGTCGGGTCTAATGGGAGGCGACCATGGACGGCATGAATTTCACCGCGGACATCTGGCCGGAAGCCGATGCGCTGACCTATGACGACGGCGTCAAGGCGCGCGTCGATCATCTCTATGCGCGCGTGACGGACGTGGTCACCCCCATGGAGTGGCCGAAATTCGCCCCGCTCATCGACGCCATCAACCGGCTGAAGGTGGAGCGCGGCGCGACGATCCTGGCGCACAACTACATGACGCCGGAGATTTTCAACTGCGTCGGCGACATCACCGGCGACTCCCTGAAACTCGCCCAGGTCGCCGCCGAGGCCGAGGAGGACGTCATCGTTCAGGCCGGCGTGCACTTCATGGCCGAGACCGCGAAAATCCTGTCGCCGCACAAGACCGTGCTGATCCCCGACATGGCGGCCGGCTGCTCGCTGGCGAGCTCGATCACCGGGGCGGACGTGCAACGCATCAAGGCGGCCTATCCCGATCTGCCGATCGTCACCTATGTAAACACGTCCGCCGAGGTGAAGGCCTATTCCGACATCTGCTGCACCAGCTCCAACGCGGTGCAGGTCGTCGAGGCGGTGGCGGCGCAATGGGGCGTCGACACGGTGATCATGATTCCCGACGAGTATCTGGCCAAGAACGTCGCAGCCCAGACCGACATCAAGATCCTCACCTGGAAAGGCTCGTGCGAGGTCCACGAGCAATTCACGCCGGAGGATCTCGACGATCTGCGCGCCGCGCACCCCGATGCGGTGATCCTCACCCACCCCGAATGCCCGCCTGACGTCATGGCGAAGGCCGACTTCGCCGGGTCCACCGGGGCCATGGCCGGCTATGTGAAGGACAAGGCGCCCGCCAAGGCCATCCTCATCACCGAATGCTCCATGAGCGACAATGTGGCGGTGGAGAACCCCGGCGTTCAGTTCGTCAAACCCTGCAATCTGTGCCCGCACATGAAGCGCATCACGCTGAAAGGGCTCTATGAGTCGCTGCGCGACATGAAGCACGCCGTCGAAGTCGATCCGGTGATCGCCGAAAAGGCGCGCGCCAGCCTGCAGGCCATGCTTGATCTGCCCAAAGCGGAAAAGCCGCCGCATTTCGACACCGGCCGCGATGCGGTGGCGGTTCCTTATGTGGGCGTTTGATAGGATCGAGATGAGCGATGTCTCCCCCCGCCTGCGGGGGGAGTGGCCCGAAGGGCCGAGGGAGGGGGCGGAGCGCTGCGCGGACACGCACCGCCGGACCCGCCTCCTCCGTCCGCTTCGCAAACACCTCCCCCGTAAACGGGGAGGACATCACCGGCTCTCTGGCAAGGTGCGACGCCTGAAATGACCCACCCCCTCCTCATCGCCGGCGCCGGGATCGCAGGCCTCTGGACGGCGCTGCACGCCGCGCCGCGGCCGGTGATCCTTCTGACCGGTTCGAAACTCGGCGAGGGCGCATCGACGGCCTGGGCGCAGGGCGGGGTCGCGGCTGCCCTCTCAGGCGACGATTCCCCTTCCCTCCACGCGGCCGACACGATTGCGGCGGGCGCGGGGCTGGTGGAGCAAGCCGCCGCGCGCCTGCTCGCCGAAGCCGGTCCGCGCGAAATCGAGGATCTGTTCGCGCTGGGCGCCCCGTTCGAGAAGGACGGCGTCGCCTGGTCGCTGTCGCGCGAGGCGGCCCATTCGCGCGCCCGCGTCGCGCGGGTGAAGGGCGACCAGGCCGGCGCGGGGATCCTCGCCGCGCTCATCACAGCCGTTAAAGCCGCCCCCCATATCGATCTGCGCGAGGGCTGGCGGGCCGAGGCGCTGATCCCGGACGCCGAAGACGGCTGCGCCGGCGTGCTGGCGCGCGGCGCGGACGGCGCGCTGTATCGCCTCGAGGCGAGCGACACCGTGCTCGCCACCGGCTCGCTCGGCGGTCTCTACGCGGTGACCACAACGCCCTGGACCAGCCAGGGCCAGGCGCTCGCCATGGCCGCCGCGCTAGGCGCTGAAGTCCGCGATGCGGAATTCGTCCAGTTCCACCCCACCGCCATCGATATCGGCCGCGACCCCGCCCCGCTCGCCACCGAGGCGCTGCGCGGCGAAGGCGCGACCCTGATCGACGCGGCCGGCAGGCGCTTCATGAAGGCGGTCCACGCCGACGCCGAGCTCGCCCCGCGCGACGTCGTCGCCCGCGCCGTCCATCGCCAGAGCAAGACCGGCAAGGGCGCCTTCCTCGACTGCACGAAAGCGGTGGGAGACGCCTTCCCGGATCGCTTCCCCGCTGTCTTCGCCGCCTGCATGAGCGCGGGCATAGACCCGCGCACCACGCCCATTCCCGTGGCGCCGGCCGCGCACTATCACATGGGCGGGATCGCCACCGATCTGGACGGCTTCACCGGCGTTCCGGGCCTCTGGGCGGTGGGCGAGTGCGCGGCCACGGGCGTTCACGGCGCAAACCGGCTGGCTTCAAACTCGCTGCTGGACGGGCTGGTGTTCGGCCGGCGCGCCGCGACGCGTCTCAAGGACGCCGCGCCGCGCGCGCTGACCCCGCTCGCCGCCACGGCGCCGCCGGCCCTGACTGGCCCGGCGATACAGCGGCTGCGCCAGGTCATGGCGGCGGAAGCCGGCGTGGAGCGCGACACCGCCGGAATCTCGCGCCTCATCACCGTCATTGATCAGCTGGAAACCAAGTCCGGCCCCGCCCCCGCGCTCATCGCCGCACGTTTCGTCGCCGCGGGCGCTCTTTCGCGCAGAGAAAGTCGGGGCGGGCATTTCCGCACCGACCACCCCCGGACCGCCCGGATCGGAGCCTCCACCCGCATGCGCCTTGAAAACGCCCGCGCCGTTACGACCGACGCCTTGCCCGCCGCAGGGCTCGCCGAATGAGCTTCGCCCTCCCGCCCGTGCCGCGCGGCGTCGTCGCGGAGATCGTCGCCGTGGCGCTTGACGAAGACCTCGGCGGGCGCGGCGACCTCACCTCGCTTGCGACCATTCCCGAAGTTGCGCGCGGCCGGTTCGAGATCGTCAGCCGCGCCGAGGGCGTGCTGTGCGGGCTTCAGGCGGCCGATGAAGTAGCGAGCCAGGTCAGCGGCGATCTCTCGATCAGCTGGCGCGCAGCCGACGGCGACCGGATCGCGAAAGGCCAGGCGGTGGCGGTGATCGACGGCCCAGCGCGGGCGATCCTCACCGCCGAGCGCTCGATCCTGAACTTCATGGGCCGGCTCTCCGGCGTCGCCACGCTCACCCGCCGATACGTGGACGCGGTGGACGGGACCGGGGCGCGTGTCGCCCACACCCGCAAGACCACGCCGGGCCTGCGCGGTCTGGAATTGCAGGCCGTGCGCGCCGGCGGCGGGGCGCCGCACCGCTTCGGTCTGGATGATGCGATCCTCATCAAGGACAATCACGTGGCCATGTGCGGCGGCTCGGTCGGCGAGGCCGTCCGCCGGGCGCGCGCCTTCGCCGGCCACATGATGCGCGTTGCGGTGGAGATCGACCGGCTCGACCAGCTTGAAGAGGCGCTTCACGCCGGCGC
>JBKHAZ010000040.1:0-13638 GCA_046542605.1 Oceanicaulis sp.
CCGCGGCGCGCCGGACTAGCGCCGTTTCGGTCGATCCTGATCGACCAAACCGACTCTAGTCTTTTGAAATATGGTCTTTTCGAAACGCGAAACCGGTGTCCACTTTCGCTGAAAAGACTCTCTGGTCTGTTGAAATAGGGTCTTTTCGAAACGCGAAACCGGTGTCCACTTTCGCTGAAAAGACTCTCTAGCTTTTCGCATAAGGGTTCTTCTGGCCCTTCACGATGAGGCGGATCGGCACGCCGGGCAGATCGAACGCCTCGCGAAGCCCGTTCACCAGATACCGCTTGTAGCTTTCCGGCAGATGCGCGGCCCGGCTCGCCATCAGGACGAAGGTGGGCGGGCGCGCCTTGGTCTGGGAGAGATAGCGCGGCTTGACCCGCCGGCCGTCCACCGCAGGAGGCGGGTGGCGCTGGGTCATCTCCGCGAGCCAGTCGTTGAGATCGCGCGTCTTCACCTTCACCGACCAGTTCTCGTGCAAGGCCTTGACCGCCGGCATGATCTTGTCGAGGCCGCGCTCGGTGAGGCCGGAAATCGGGATCAACGGCGCGCCCTTGACCTGCGGCAGCAGCCGTTCGAACTCCTCGCGCAGCTCCGCGAGCTTGGCCTGCTTGTCTTCGACAAGGTCCCATTTGGAGATCAGAACGACGAGGCCGCGCCCCTCCTCCACCACACGGTCGGCGATGGTGAGGTCCTGTTTCTCGAACGGCCGCTCCGCGTCGACGAGCAGCAACACCACTTCGGCGAACTTGATGGCGCGCAGCGTATCGGCCGCGCTCATGCGTTCGAGCCGGTCGTCCACCTTGCCCCGCTTTCGAAGCCCCGCGGTGTCGTGCAGCCGCACGCGCTCGCCGTTCCACTCCCACTCCACCGCGATGGCGTCGCGGGTGAGCCCGGCTTCGGGGCCGGTGATCAGGCGTTCTTCGCCGATCATGGCGTTGACCAGGGTGGACTTGCCCACGTTGGGCCGCCCGACGACCGCAAGGCGCAGCGGCGCGCCTTCCGCGTCTTCGGCCTCGTCGTCAATGTATTCCAGTTCCAGCGCCGTCTGGGTCTCCAGCACGTCGATCAGGCGAGCGTACAGATCGCCCATGCCTTCGCCGTGGGCCGCCGAGATCGGCACCGGCTGGTCGAGGCCCAGATTCCACGCCTCCAGCGCCCCGTCGTCGCCGCGCTTGCCCTCGCACTTGTTGACCGCCAGGATCACCGGCTTGTCGGACTTGCGCAGCACCTCGGCGAAGCGTTCGTCCAGCGCCGTGACGCCGTCGCGCCCGTCGATGAGGAAGACGCAGACATCCGCTTCGGCGAGCGCCGCCTCGGTCTGGGCGCGCATGCGCGCCTCGACGCCGGTCTTTTCATCCTCATAGCCGGCGGTGTCGATGAGGCGCAGCTCCAGATCGCCGATGCGGCCACGCGCCTGGCGCCGGTCGCGGGTGACGCCCGGCCGGTCGTCCACGATCGCCAGCGGCTTTCCGGCGATGCGGTTGAACAATGTGGATTTGCCGACATTGGGTCGGCCCACGATGGCGAGCGCCGGCAGGCGTTTCACGGGTCAGGCTCCAGTACAAATGCGAGCGCCGCGGCCTTTTCCGGCCGCGGCGCGTCACGCCAATCCGCTCACATGCGCCTTTATTCGTACGCGATCAAGCGGGCTTCGTCGGTGAACACCACAACGGTCTCCTCGGCGATGACCGGAGCGATGTAGACTGGTTCACCGACATCGCGGTCCTCCAGCCGGTCCCCGGTGACCGGGTCGAGGATGACCATTTCGCCTTGCGAGGAGACCAGAACCAGCCGGTCTCCGGCCAGGATCGGCCCCGCCCAGCTGATGCGGTCGCGGCGCTTCTCGGCGTTCCTGAAGGCGGGAAGCTGGGTGATCCAGCGCACCTGGCCTTCATTGCGATCGATGGCCGCCACCTCGGCGTCGGTGGTCACCAGGAACAGGTAGTCGCCGGCGAGATAGGGCGCGTGCAGACCGCCCGCGGGCAAGGTCCAGATGCGCTCGCCGGAATTGAGATCGAAGGCCGCCATCACGCCGGAATGGCTCATCGCGTAGACCCGGTCCCCGATCGCCACCGGGCTTGCGGCGATATCGTTGATCGAGGACAGCGGCGTCAGCCCGCCGGTCCGGGTCAGCGAGTCCGACCACAGCGTCGCGCCGTTCTGCACCCGCAGCGCCACCACCTCGCCGGAGGTGAACGGTGCGATCACCACCTCGCCGGCCACGGCCGGGCTCGGCGCGGTGAGCAGGCGCGCGGTCTCGGCGATGGAGCGGTGGGTCCACTGGATTTCCCCCTCCTCCGCGCCGATGGCCAGGAGCTCGTTGTCGTCGGTGGTCACGAAGACCCGCCCGTCAACGGCGGTGGGCGCGGAGTGAAACGGCGTCAGCGCCTCGGCGCGCCACAGCTCATCGCCGGTCTGCGCGTCGAGCGCGAACAGGGTCATGCCCCCGGCGTGGGCGTAGATCCGCCCGGAATCGTAGGCGACGCCGCCGCCGAAGGTCAGCACCTGATCGCCGCCTCCCATGAAGGGGATCCAGCTGTCGTCCTCGGCTTCGCGGCGATCTTCCGACAGGCGCGTGCGCCATTGCTCGGCGCCGGTCTCCAGCGAGCGCGCGGAGACCCGGCCGGTCGCGTCGATGGCGAACACGACGCCCTCGGCTATCACGGGGCGGGCGTTGACGCGGCGGTCATTGTTCGAGCCCGCCCCGGCCGCTTCGCGCCAGACCCGGTTCAGCCCGCCCGACGCGGCGGTGTGCTGCATGGCGTGGGTGGCGTAGCCGTCCGGCTGCGGCCAGGCGCGGTTCACATAGGACCGCGGCAGGCGGACCGGCGCCTGCTCCACATTGGAGGCCAGGCGCTCTTCCAGCTCCAGCACCGAGACACGTTCGGACTGGGCGGGCGCGTTGGGGTCGTCGGTTTCCTCGCCGCCGAACGGGTTGAGGTTGGACAGGCGTTCCCCGGCCCCGCAACCGGCGAGCGCGACCACGCTGACGGCCAGGGTGAGAGCGCGGGTGATGGCGCGGATCGACATTAGAGGCCGTCCTCCTGTTGAATGCTCGCGTCGGGCTCGCCGCCCTCGCCGGTGTCGATGACGCCGGGCGCGGCGCCCGCCCCGTCCTCCGGCGCGGCCGCAGCGGCCTCGGCCGCGTCTTCGGCGACCGCCCGGGGCGCGTTCTGAGCGATATAGGTGAGCGCTTCGGTGGCGCGGCGAGAGACACCCGGCGGCGCGTCCAGGGACACCGCCGCCAGCCGCTCATAGGCGCTGCGCGCCTCGTCCCAGCGCTCGGCCCGCAGCGCTGCGGCGGCGATCATCTCGCGCGCCAGCGCGCCGAACGGCGCATCGCCCTCGGTCAGCGGCGCGAGGCGCACGCGCACATCGTCGTAGGACAGTTCACCGAACCGCGCGAGGACCGCCTTGTACGTCGCCAGCTGGCGCGTCAAAGGCTCGGGAGAGCGCTCGGCGGCGGCTTCGTAGAAGCGCGCGGCCTCCTCGGAATTTCCTTGCTGCAGGGCGATCTCGCCGCGGCGCAGCAGCGACAGCGCGGCGTAGCCGCGCGGGCCGTCCTCGGCCAGGTCGGCGAAGCCCGCGTCGGCGGCCGACAGATCGCCCGACGCCAGCGCCTCGGCGGCGGTCTGATACTGGTCGGACGCCTCGGCGCTGGACTGCGAGGTGCTCCAGTCCCAGTACTGATAGCCGGCCGCGCCCAGCACGATCGCAGCGGCGGCGCCGGCGACCCAGGGACCGTAGCGGCGCAGCGCCGCCTGATACCGCTCGCGGCGGAGTTCTTCCTCGACTTCGTCGAAAACGTCGACCACGCGTCAGGCCTCGCTTGTTCAATTCATCACGGCGCGGACCCTAGCCCCGTGTGCGGATGCGGGCAATACAGCCTTGCTGTTTCAGCGCTTCTTCGCCTTGTAGACTTCAGCGTCCGAGGGGAAGCTGCGCGCCTTCACCTCTTCGGCGTAGCGCTTCACGCCCTCCTCCATGGCGCCCTTCAGGTCGGCGTAGCGTTTGACGAAGCGAGGCGTCCAGTCGAACAGCCCCATCATGTCCTGCGTCACCAGGATCTGGCCGTCGCACTTGGCCGAAGCGCCGATGCCGATCGTGGGCGCCGTCACCCGTTCGGTGATCTCCTCGGCGAGGTCTTCGGCGACGCCTTCGATCACGATGGCGAAAGCGCCCGCCTCATCGGCGGCGACAGCCTCGTCGATCACTTTGCGGCGGCTTTCGTCGTCGCGGCCCTTGGCCTTGAAGCCGCCCTCGGCGAGCGCCGCCTGGGGGCGCAGGCCCACATGGCCGATCACCGGAATGGCGCGCTCGGCCAGATAGCGGATCGTGTCGGCGATGAAGACGCCGCTTTCCACCTTGATCGCCTGACACCCGGTCTCGCGCAGCACGCGCGCGGCGTTGTCGAAGGCCTGCTCCTTCGAGCGCTCATAGGTGGAGAACGGCATGTCCACGCACACCAGCGCCCGGTCGGAACCGCGCATCACCGCCTGGCCGTGAAGGATCATCATGTCCAGCGTCACGGGGATGGTGTTGGGAAGCCCGTGCACCACCATGCCCACCGAATCGCCCACCAGCAGAAGATCGCAATGCGGATCGAGCAGCCGGGCCATGGGCGCATCGTACGCGGTCAGGCAAACCAGCGGCTCAGCCCCCTTGCGCGCACGGATATCCGGCGGGGTGAGGCGTTTGGCCTTGGACTGGGCTTGCGCGGACATCCTACGGGCTCCTGGTGGCGATCGGCGAAATTTGTCCGCACATTAGCGCCGTTTCGCAAGCGCACAACGGGGCGGCGTCAGACCGCGCGGCCACCGTTGAGCACGCGGGAGAACACCAGCGCGATACCCGCCAGCGCTAGCGCCAGGAGGGTCTCGGCCGAGACCAGGCCCGCCGCCTCGCCCGGCGCGCCGGAGATCTGCGAGGCGAAGCCGTCGGACAGCCGGGTGAGCTGGCTGCCGGCGATCACCGCGCCCAGGGCTCCGGCGGCCCCGAGCGCCAGAAACCGGTACCGCCCGGTCCGGCCGGCCTCCTCCATGACCCGCGCAGTGAAGGCGGGATCGGTGTCGGGCGGACCGGACGCCTCGAACAGGCCGGCGAGCTCCGCATCGAAGGCGGCGTCGATGAACTCCATCCCGTCCTCGGGCTCGTCATTGCGATCAGACCGGCTCATGCGGCGACCTCCTTGCGCTCGAACCAGGCCTTCAGCCGGGCGCGTCCGCGAGTAACATGGCTTTTCACCGTACCGAGGGGAAGCCCCGTGACCTGAGCGGCCTCCGAATGGCTCATCCCGCCGGCGTAGCAGAGCACCACGCAGGTGCGCTCCTCCTCGCCCAGCGTGGCCAGCGCGCGGTCCAGATCGACGCGCGCGCCCGCCGTGCCGGGGGGAACATGGTCATCCTCGGGTTCCGCCTTCAACCGTTCCAGCGTGCGCTCCTGCGCCTTGCGCTTGCGCGCATGCATCAGGAACTCGGTGTAGGCGATTCGGCAGACCCAGCCGCGAAACGAGCCGGACCCGGAAAAGTCGGCGATCTTGTCATAGGCCTTGATGAACGCGTCCTGGGCCAGATCGTCCGCGAGCGCGTCATTGCGGCACAGGCGCATCAGCACGCCGCGCACCGTTTTCTGGTGGCGGTCGACCAGCGTGCCGAAGGCGCGCTGGTCGCCGGCCGCGCAAAGCGCGGCGAGTTGTGCGTCGCTGACGTCCAAAACGACCCGCCGCGCTAGGCGTCGTCGCGCTTGCGGTTGAACAGGCCGAACAGGACCAGGACCACGCCGATGAAGCCGGGGAAAGAGCCGACCGCCGCCATGATCAGGAACACGCCGGGCTCATCGGCCATCTCCGCAGAGCTGATCGCGGCGCCCAGCGCCACGAAGCCGGCGGCCACCGCCATCAGGATCAGCCCGGTTTTCAGGTCGCCGCCCTTGGGCTTTTCCTGGGCGCCGAGCGCCTTGATGGTCTCCGCATCGAGCGTCTGACCGGACCGGATCGCGTCGCGCACGGTCTCCATGACCTGTTTGCGCTTGGCGGCCGAGCCCCAAACATTGAAGCCCACGATCGCGGCCACCATCGTGAACACGCCCAGCGGGACAAGAATATCTTCCATTGCCGACTCCTCGACCATGCGCCCCTGTTCGGGCGCTTCGATCCTCAGATGCCCGGCGCGCCGGGTTCGGATGCAAACCCGATCACGGCGACTCCGAAAAGCTGCATATGGAAGACCGCAAGAAGCGCCGCGGCGCCCAGTCCGATCACGATCGAGGCGAAATCCGCGCTCCACGTGCCGGACGTTTCAAAGGCGCCGCCCACCGCATATCCCTCGATGAGCAGAAGCACCGACCAGACGAAAAACGCCCCGAACAGGATCAGTGAGGCGATCTCGCCGTTGGCGATCAGGTGCGCGCCCGACCACAGCACGACGGCGAGCGTCATGGGATGGCGCAGCAGCGACCGGATATGGCTCGGCGTGTAGGCGGCCACCAGAAGCACCAGCGACAGCGGCACCGCAAACAGGGCGAGCGTGCGCGTCCACTCGGGCGGGTTCCACACCGTCTCCGACGGGTGGGCCAGACTGTGCCCGTAGACGACGAGCGAGAGCCCGATCGCCGAGATGACCGTGTAGAAGATCCAGTACAGGGTCTCGCCGATCGCGGAGACCACGACGCGCTTGATTCCCAGAACCCGCGTCATGTGCATGCCGAGGAAAATCGCCAGTCCGGTGATGAGTACGCCCATGAGGCCCCCGCGCGTTTTCAAGCGGTTCACCATAGGGCGACTCCTCGCCGCATCGCCAGCACCTCGACCGGTGAGATTTTCAGCTTAGCTTCATGTGGGTGAAAGAGGTCACATGCCCCCGCTGATCCGCTTCCTCATCCGCCACGCCCTGGCCGGCGGCGCCATCGGCGTCGCGTTCACGGCGGTGATTCTGGTGCTCGATATCGGGTCGATCCGGACGATGACCGAAGGGTCGGCCGAGGGGACCGGGATCCGGCTCCTGCTGGCCTTTTTCATCTCCACCACCTTCGCCAGCGCGCAGATGGGCGTGGCGGTGATGTTCCCGCCCAGCCGCAAGGACGACCCCATGGCGCCGCCGGACCATCGCGGCGAAGACGACGAGGACTAATCGCCGAAGGCCGGGTCAGGCGTGAGCGCGGGCAAGGTGTCGCGCATCGCGTCGGCCCCGCCCGATCCCATGCGGCGATTATCCATCACCTCCATGCCCTGCTGGCCGGGCAGGCGGCGCGCCGCGGGATCCAGATCGGCTGCGAAAAGCCCCGCCAGCAGATTGAAGCGCGTCGCAATTTCAGCCTCCACCTGCGCGGCTCCCGTTGCGCCGGCGAAGCGGGAGAAATCGTATCGGCCCGCCACGCCCTCACATCCCACCGGCGCGCGATCGCCCTCGAACGCGCGCGCGCAGGCGAGCCCCCTCAGGGCCGAAGAGCGTGCCGGCAGCGCGGTTTCTCCCTGCACCCCGCCCTCGGCGTCCAGCTCCGTTCCGGCGGAAAGATCGGGCGGGGCGGCGGCAGGCGCAGGGTCCGCCGGGGCCGGACCGGCGCCGGACGGATCGGCGGGCGCGGCCTCAAGGCCGGCGGCGGGCCGGGCCGCAACCGGCGCGCTCGATGCGCCGGGCGCGGGAGCGGTCTCGACAGGGTCGGCCTCCAGCGCCGGGACAGGGTCGCGCACCGGTTCGGCCGGCCGGACAAGCTCCACCGCGATCGCGCGCGGCGCGGCGGGCTCCATCGCCGGCGGGCGCATCAAGAAAATCAACAGCCAGGCCGCGACGGCATGCAGCAGGGCCGCCAACGCGACCGGCGCGGCGCGGCGCAGCCAGGCGGGCGCGTCGAGCCTGACGGCGACGGAGACCGAAGCTGCGGTGAAGGCGGCCAATTCAGGCTCCCGGCTGACGCGAAACCGACCGAGAATAGCACGGCCTCAGCGCCCATTCATGACCGAATGGTTAGTTAACCGTCACGTTCGCGCGGGCTATGACGCTGCACCATGCCCGTAAGCATCATAAGGGGAATTTGAATGCGCAAGCTTCTGCTCGCCGCGGCCGGCGCCGCCGCGCTCACCGGCGGCCTCGCCGCCGCCGCCGTGGCCCATCAGGCCGACCCCGCCCGGGCCCAGACCCAAACCAATCCGCTGCTGGCCGAATGGACCGGCCCCTATGGCGGCGTTCCGGCCTTCGATGCGATGGACCTGCAATATCTGCGGCCCGCGCTTGAAGAAGGCATGGACCGCTATCGCGCCGAGATCGACGCCATCGCGTCGAGTCCCGAGGCGCCCACCTTTGAAAACACCATTGTCGAGCTGGAGCGCGCCGGCGACGATCTGGGCCGCGTCTTCACCTATTACGGCATTTGGTCCTCGAACCTCTCCTCGCCGGAATTCCGCGAGATCCAGCGCGAGATGGCGCCGCGCATCTCGGCGTTCTACAGCGAGATCAACCAGAACAAGGATCTGTTCAGCCGCGTCCAGGCCGTTCATCAGAGCGACGAGATCGCATCCCTGCGCCCCGACCAGCAGCGCCTGGTGCAGCTGACCTATGACGGGTTCGCGCGCAACGGCGCCACGCTGGACGGCGAAGCCGCCGAGCGCTACGCCGCGATTCAGTCGCGCCTGGCCGAGCTGCACACGCAGTTCTCCAACAATGTGCTGGCCGACGAGGAAAACTACGTCCTCTACATCGGCGAGGACCAGCTTTCCGGCCTGCCGGACAGCTTCGTCGCGGCCGCAGCCGCCGCCGCCGCCGACCGCGGACGCGAGGGCGAGTACGCCGTGCTCAACACCCGCTCCTCCATGGATCCGTTTCTGACCTATTCCGACGAGCGCGAGCTGCGCCGCGAGGTCTGGGAGACGTATTACTCGCGCGGCGACAACGCCGATGAATTCGACAACAACGCGATCATCGCCGAAATCCTCAATCTGCGCGACGAGCGCGTGGAGCTGCTGGGCTACGACACTTACGCCCAGTGGCGGCTGGAGAACCGCATGGCCGGCACGCCGGAAAACGCGCTCCAGCTCATGGAAACGGTCTGGCCGGCCGCCATCGCGCGCGTCGAGGAGGAAGTCGACCAGATGATGGCGCTCGCCGCCGAAGAGGGCGACGACATCGAAGCGATCCAGCCCTGGGATTATCGCTACTACATGGAGAAGGTCCGCCAGGCCGAGTACGACCTCAATTCCGAGGAAGTGAAGCAGTACTTCAATATCGAAAACCTGCGCGAGGCGATGTTCTTCGTGTCCGGCGAGCTGTTCGGCTTCGCATTCGAGGAGATCACCGACGGCTCTGTTCCGGTCTTCCACGAGGATGTGCGCGTCTGGGATGTGACCGACAAGGAGACCGGCGCGCATATCGGCCTGTGGTATCTGGATCCCTTCGCCCGTCCGGGCAAGCGCTCGGGCGCGTGGGCGACGAGCTATCGCGGCCACACCACGTTTGACGGCTTGGAAACGGTGCTGAGCTCGAACAACTCCAACTTCATCAAGGGCGCGCCCGGCGAACCGGTGCTCATCAGCTTTGACGACGCCACGACCTTCTTCCACGAGATGGGTCACGCCCTGCACGCGCTGGCCTCGAACGTCGCCTATCCCAGCCTGAACGGCGGGGTGCGCGACTACACCGAGTTCCAGAGCCAGCTTCTGGAGCGCTGGGTGCTCACCGATGAAGTGATCGAGACCTATCTGCGCCACGCCGAAACCGGCGAGCCCATGCCCGATGACCTTGTGGAGAAAATCCGAGCGGCCTCGACCTTCAACCAGGGCTTCGCGACGACCGAGTATCTGGCGAGCGGACTGATGGACATGTACTACCACACCACCGATCCCGAAGGCATCGACCCGGATCAATTCGAGCGCGAAACGCTGGAGCGCCTGGGCATGCCCGAAGAGCTGCCCATGCGTCACCGCAGCCCGCACTTCGGCCACATCTTCTCCGGGGAAGGCTATTCGGCGGGATATTACGGCTACATGTGGGCGGACGTGCTGACCTCGGACGCGGCGGAAGCCTTCGCCGAGGCGCCCGGCGGCTTCTACGACGCCGATCTCGCCCAGCGCATGGTGGAGACCCTCTTCGCGCCGCGCAACGCCGTCGATCCGGCCGAAGCCTATCGACAGTTCCGCGGCCGCGACGCCACCGTCGAACCGCTGATGCGCGACCGCGGCTTCCCGGTCCCCGGCGAAGCCGGCGCGTCGGAAGGCGAAGGCCCGGCGCAGTAAGCGCCGGGCGTCATCGCCGAGACGATGAGCGGGCGGCGCAGCGATGCGCCGCCCGTTTTCGTTCAAGGCGCCGCGAACACGCGCCGCTTGGCGCCGCGCGGGTGTTTCAGGCATTGAGGGGGCATGGCCGACGATCACAGCACCTCACCGCGCACCGCCCGCCTCGCCCTCGACGTCTCCGGCATGACGTGCGGCGGGTGCGCACGCCGCGTGGAGACCGCCCTCGCCGCCGCGCCGGGCGTGATCGAGGCGAACGTGAACTTCGCCGCGCGCCGCGCCGATCTGGTGATCGAGCCGGGCGCCCGGCCCGCCCCCGTGATCCAGGCGCTGAAAAAAGCCGGCTATGACGGCGCGCCGGTGAAAGGCTTTGAAGCGCGCGCCCGCGCCGCCGCCGAACGCGAGGGCGGAGAGGCGGGCGAGGTCTCCAGAGGTCAGCTGCTGTTCGCCGCGATCCTCACCCTGCCGATCTTCCTGATCGAGATGGGCGGCCATGCGATCCCCGTCCTGCACGCGGTGACCATGGAGGGGCCGGGCCGAACGGCGCTGAACTGGATCTTCCTGGTGCTCGCGAGCCTTGTGCAGTTCGGGCCGGGCCGGATTTTCTACAAACAGGGCTGGCCCGCGCTCCTGCGCGGCGCGCCGGAGATGAATTCCCTGGTGATGCTGGGCACGAGCGCGGCGTGGGGCTATTCATCGGTCGCCACCGTGGCGCCGGGCGTCTTCCCCGAAGGCCAGGCCCATGTCTATTTCGAAGCGTCCGCCATGGTGGTGACGCTGATTCTCCTGGGCCGTTTCCTCGAAGCGCGCGCAAGAGGCCGCACCGGCGACGCCATCAAAAAACTCTTGTCGCTGCAGGCGAAAACGGCGCGCGTGCGCCTTGAGAGCGGCGAAATCGTCGAGCGCGCCGTGGAAGACGTCGCCGTCGGCGACATCGTGGAGGTGCGCCCGGGCGAGCAGATCCCGGTGGACGGCGCGGTGATCGCCGGGGAAAGCCATGTGGATGAAAGCATGCTCACCGGCGAGCCGATCCCGGCGGCCAAGCGCGAAGGCGATAAACTCACCGGCGGCGCGATGAACCAGACGGGCGCGCTGGACATGCGCGCCTCCGCGGTGGGCGCCGACACGGCGCTCGCGCGCATCGTCGCCATGGTGGAGGAGGCCCAAGGCGCCAAACTGCCGATCCAGCAATTGGTGGATCGGGTCACCTCCGTTTTCGTGCCGGCGGTGATGGCCCTCGCCGCTCTCACCTTCCTCGCCTGGCTGACCTTCGGCGGGTCGCTCTCGCTGGCGGTGGTGAACGCGGTGGCGGTGCTGATCATCGCCTGCCCCTGCGCCATGGGGCTGGCGACGCCGGTCTCCATCATGACCGGCGCCGGCCGCGCGGCCGAGCTCGGCGTCCTGTTCCGGCGCGGCGACGCGCTGCAGACCTTGAGCCGGATCACCACCCTCGCCTTCGACAAGACCGGCACGCTGACGCAGGGCGAACCCACCCTCACCGATCTGATCGCGGCGCCGGGCTTCGACGCGAACGCAGCGCTTCAAATCGCGGCGAGCCTGGAGGCGCGCTCCGAGCACCCGATCGCGCGCGCCGTGGTGAAGGCGGCCGAAGCGAGAGGCCTCGCCCTGTCCTCCATCAACGATTTCAACGCGCCGTCAGGCTTCGGCGTCGCAGGCACGCTCCAGGGCCGCTCCGCCGCCATCGGCTCGAAGCGCTACATGGACCGGCTCGGCGTCGATGTCGCTGCGCTGCGCGAGGCCGCTGAAAGCCTTGAAATCCAGGGCCGCGCGCCGCTTTATCTCGCCGTGGACGGGACGCTTGCGGCCGTGCTCGCCGTCTCCGATCCGATAAAGCCCGGCGCGAAAGAAGCCGTGGCCGCGCTTCACAGCGCCGGGCTCGCCACCGCCATGATCACCGGGGACGCCAAAGCGCCCGCAAACGCGGTGGCGGCCGAGCTGAAGATCCATGACGTGCGCGCCGAAACCCTGCCCGGCGACAAGGCCGAGGCGATCAGGACGCTGCGCAAGAGCGGCCCCATCGCCTTCGCCGGCGACGGGATCAACGACGCCCCCGCCCTGGCCGAAGCCGATGTGGGGATCGCCATGGGCGCCGGGACCGACATCGCCATCGAGAGCGCCGACGTGGTGCTCATGGGCGAGGATCTGCAAGGTGTCGTCACGGCCCACGCTTTGTCCAAGGCGACGCTCGCCAACATCAAGCAGAATCTCGGCTGGGCGTTCGGCTACAACGTGCTGCTCATTCCGGTGGCGATGGGGGCGCTGGCGCCGTTCGGCGGGCCGCTCCTGTCGCCGGTGCTCGCCGGCGCGGCCATGGCGGCGTCCAGCGTGTGCGTGGTGCTCAATGCGCTGCGGTTGAAGCGGTTTGGGCCAAGCGGACCATGAGGGGTTGGAAGGCGCCCTGCGGCGCCGGGCCCCGCTGGCGCCGTGGCGAATTCGCGTTAAACAGGCGGCGACCCTGACGAAAGACGCCCCATGACCGAAACCCTGACGATCCGCCGCCCCGACGACTGGCACGTGCATCTGCGCGACGGCGATATGCTCAAGCTCGTCGCGCCCTATACGGCGCGCCAGTTCCGGCGCGCCATCATCATGCCCAATCTCGTCCCGCCGATCACCACGGTGAAGCAGGCGTCGGACTATCGTGACCGCATCCTGGCCGCAACGAGCGAGGTCAGCGATTTCGAGCCGCTGATGACGGCCTATCTCACCGACACGATCGACGCGGAAGAGCTGGTGCGCGGCCATTGCGAGGGCGTCTTCACCGCCGCCAAGCTCTACCCGGCCGGCGCCACCACGAACTCGGCGAGCGGCGTCACCGACGTGAAGAACGTCTATCCCGTATTCGAGCGCATGGCGGAGATCGGCATGCCGCTTCTGATCCATGGCGAGGTGGTGAGCCCCGAGATCGACATTTTCGACCGCGAGAAGGTTTTCATCGACCAGATTCTGTCGAAGATCGTGGAGACCTTCCCCACGCTGAAGATCGTGCTTGAACACATCACCACCGAGGACAGCGTGGAGTTCGTGAAGGCCGCGCCGGCCAATGTCGCCGCGACCATCACCGCCCACCATCTGCGCATCGACCGCAACGACATCCTGGTGGGCGGAATCCGGCCGCACATGTACTGCCTGCCCGTGGCCAAGCGCGCCAAGCACAAGCACGCGCTTCGCCAGATCATCACCACGGGCGGCGAGAAGTTCTTCCTCGGCACCGACACCGCGCCCCACGAGCGCCACGCCAAGGAGAGCGCCTGCGGCTGCGCGGGCATCTTCTCGGCCCCGGTCGCGCTTGAAAGCTACGCGCAGACGTTTGAGGAGATGGACGCGCTGGACAAGCTGGAAGGCTTTGCGAGCCTGCACGGACCCCGCTTCTACGGCCTGCCGCTGAACGAGGG
>JBKHAZ010000041.1:0-13619 GCA_046542605.1 Oceanicaulis sp.
CTGGCCTTCGCGGAAATCATCGCCGGTGTTCTTGCCCAGGTCGGCTTCAACCCCGCCATAGTCGAGCGCGTCGTCGACCAGTTGAAAGGCAAGCCCCAGCTCGCGTCCATAGGTCTCCATGGCGCGCTCCAGCATGGGCCCGGCGCCGGAGAGGATGGGGCTGACATGGGCCGCGGCTGCGAACAGCTCGGCGGTCTTGGCCTCGATGATGGCCATGTACTCGCTGCGGCTGACATGGATGTCGCGCACGGCGGCGAGCTGGCGCACCTCGCCTTCGGCGATCACCGCCGCGGCGCGGCTGAGCACGTGCAGGGCGGGCATGGAGCCGGCGTCCACCATCATCATGAAGGCGCGCGCGAACAGAAAATCGCCCACCAACACCGAATGAGGGTTCGACCAGACTTGATTGGCCGGTGTCTTGCCGCGCCGAAGGTCGCTGTCGTCCACGACATCGTCGTGCAGCAACGTCGCGGAGTGGATGAACTCCACCGCTGACGCCAGCGAGACGTGACCATCGCCCTCATAGCCCAGCATGCGCGCGCTCGCCACGGTGATCAGCGGACGGATCCGCTTGCCGCCGGCCTCCACCAGATAGCGCGCCACCTTGGGAATGATGTCGGTTTCGCTGGACATGCGCTCGGCGAGCAGCGCCTCGACGCGGACCATGTCCTCGCCGGCGAGCGTCATCAGGCGCGCCACGGGATCGAGCGCGTCGCCTTTCATGTCCGCTTGCGGGAGACCGTTCACGCTTGGTCCTCTTGCTCTCGCCAGTCCAGCGGCGGCACAATAGGTAGCCCCCGGGGCCCCGGCAAGCGCACGGCGCCGCATCAAGCCGGCGCCGCGCGTTTCAGTCGTGGGTGCAGGGACGTATCTAGTATGGAGACCGCGCGTGATCGAGGTCCTGACCACAAACGACCCCATCCGGCTGAATTTCGCCGAGACCGTGTTGAAGGACGCGGGGATCGAAACGATGACGCTGGACGCCAACACCGCGGCCATTTTCGGCGGCTCGCTGCCCTGGATCAAGCGCCGGCTTCTGGTATCGGAGGCCGACGGCGCCAAGGCCAAGCGTCTGCTCGCCGAAGCGCTGCCGAAAGATGACGGCGGACAAGGCGCGTGAGCGCGCCGCCGGCCGACGGCTATCTTGGCGGCAAGGTGCGCCTGACCCAGGCGCCGGACGGCTATCGCGCCGGGATCGACGCGGCGCTTCTGGCGGCCGCGCTTGAGCTCAAGCCCGGGGCCCATGCGGCCGAGTTCGGCTGCGGCGCGGGCGCGGCGATCCTGAGCGCTGCGGTTCTCAATCCCGACGCCCGCTTCGCCGGGGTGGAGCGCGATCCCGCCGCTTTGGGGCTGGCCCAGCGAAATGTGGCGCTGAACGGTCTGGGCGCGCGCATCAGCCTTCACGAGGGCGATGCGCTGAGTTGGCGCGGTCCGTCTCAGTTCGACGCGGTGTTCTTCAACCCGCCTTTCTTTGACAATCCCGGGGCCCTTCGCGCGCCGAAACCGGGAAAGGCGAGCGCCTGGTTGAACGAGGCCGGGCTCGCCGCCTGGATCGACGCGGGCTTGAAGCGATTGAAAGAGGGCGGCGTGTTGACGCTGATCCACCGGGCCGACGCGCTCGCTGCGATTCTCGCCGGGCTGGAGGGGCGGGCCGGGGATGCGGCGGTGATGCCGGTTCATCCGCGTTCAGACGCGCCGGCGAAGCGCGTGCTGGTGGCGGCGCGCAAGGTCAGCAAGGCGCCGCTGCGCATCCTGCCGGCGTTAACGCTGCATCCCGAGACCGGGCCGGGCTATACCCGCGAGGCCGAAGCGGTGCTCACCGGCGCCGCGAGGCTTGCGCTTCATCCCGGCTAGGGCCAGTTCAGGGGTGGCAATCACAGCGGAGCGTCCATGTCCTTCTTCGAAACCCTCTCCGACACCGCTCAAGGCGCGTTGAAATCGCTTCAAAAGGCCACCGGGTCGGATGTCCCCGTCGTGCCGCTGGTGCGCCTTGAAGGGATGATCGCGGCGGGCGGGCGCAATGGGTCCGCGCTCAATCTGGCGCGCGTGGAGAAGCTCCTGGACAAGGCCTTCGCCATGGCCGACGCGCCGGCGATCGCCATTGCGGTCAACTCGCCGGGCGGCAGCCCGGTGCAGAGCCGGCTCATCCACGAGCGCATCCGGCTGCTGGCGAAGACCCATGACAAGACCGTGCTTGTCTTCTGTGAGGATCTCGCCGCGTCGGGCGGCTACATGATCGCCGCAGCCGGCGACGAGATCTTCGCCGACCCCGCCTCCATCGTCGGGTCCATCGGGGTGATCAGCGCCAATTTCGGCTTCACTGAAGCCATGGCGAAGCTGGGCGTGGAGCGCCGTCTGCAAACCGCCGGCGAGAGCAAAGTGCTGAGCGACCCGTTCTCCGAAGAGACCGACGAGCAGAAGGCGCGCCTGACCCGGCTCATGGAGCAGATCCACACGCAGTTCATCCAGCTCGTGAAAAACGCCCGTGGTGAGAAGCTCAATTCGGACATGGAGCTGTTCGACGGGTCGGTCTTCACCGGCGAGGAGGCGGTAAAGGCCGGCCTTGTCGACCGGTTGGGCGAGGTGCGCGGCGAACTGCAGCGCCGTTTCGGAGACAAGACCAAGGTCAAGGTTCTCAGCCCGCCCAAGGGCGGCCTTCTCTCCCGCGTCATGGGCTCTGCGGCCGATACGCTGGAGGCGAAGGAGATGTGGGCGCGGTTCGGGCTTTAGGGATAATGCCCGCGCCTGCTTTCGCGAGAGGCGCCGAACCTTACACCAGATCCCTCCGGATTGTCTCATTCCAGCTTTTGCACGCGAAGCGCACGTCACCTTCATAGGCGTCGAGCTCGGCGGTGATGTAGAAATTCTTCTCGTCGCTGGTCAGCGTGGTCGTGGTGCGTGTCATCACCGACCATTCGCCGCGCTCAAGCGTGCGTATCCATTCCGTATGTCCGCGCACGCTGGTGAAATCGCCCGTGACCGCGGAATAGACCTCGCGCGCCTTCGCGCTGACGGTCAGGTCGATATCGTCCAGCCGGAACGTGCCGCGGCTGTCGACCACCTCCAGCTCGGAATACTTGCTCGCCAGATCGCGGTGGACTTTCCAGGTATTTTCCGGCGGCTCGATCTGCGTCGTCGCCGGACCAGGCGCGCCTACGGGGGGGCCGAACTCGCGGCCGCTATCGCCGCTAGCGCGTGCATCTTCGGTCCGCACGGGAAGGCGCAGCTTGCTGACCCCGGTCTGGATCGTGAGCTTGGTCGGCTCGGGCGGAGTCCAGGCGAGCGGCCAGTACACGGTGGAGACCGAGACCCGGATGCGATGCCCCTTGGGGATGTTTTGCCCGATATGATTAAGCGGCACCTGCACGGTGTAGCGCTGGCCGGGCTCCAGGGGGGCGGGATGCTCACGGCTCTTTCTATGGGTGAGGTTCAGCATGCCGTAGGTCACCCGGGTGATCTGGTGATCCGGGCGGCGGTCCGACAGGCGCACCGCCACCATGGCGATGGGTTTGTCGGAGCTCAGTTCCAGCTGCACCACCGGCGCCCCGAGAATGTCGAGATTTTCTTCCAGCGGCTCGGTCTGGAAGATGAGAGCGCCGCCGTCTTCGAAGCGTTGGTCGCCCGCCAGGTCGGGGCCGTTGGCGTAGGAGCACCATTTGCCGGCGAACAGGCCCAGCGTCACCGGGGAGGCGACATCGAGGGCGCGCTCGTCCACCTCGGCGTCGCCCGGACACAGAGCGCCGCCGTCGCCGAGTTTGAAAACACGCTCCTCCACATCGCGGCTCGGCCAGTCTTCCGTCGTCACCCAGCGTCCGGGGCGATGGTCGTACTCGGGGTTCGGCGGCGCGCTGTCCTGCAGATAGACGCACAGCGGCGGCTCGTCCTCGATCCCGTTCTCCACCCCCTTCAGCCAGCGGTCCCACCAGCGCAACAGCTCGGAGAGAAAGTCGATCGCAGGGCCAGGGCGCCCGATATGAGGGTAGGTATGGCCCCACGGCCCGATCAGACCCTTGGTGGGGCCGGGCAAATTCTCCACAAGCCTGAAGACCGTATTGGTGTAGCCGTCCGCCCAGCCGGAGACGGCGTAGACCGGAATCTGAACGTCGGAATAGTCCTCGCGGATCGAGCCGTGGCGCCAGTAGCTGTCGCGGCGCTGGTGTTGCAGCCATCTTGAGAGCCACAGCCCTGAATGCTCCAGCCGCAGCTTCCACATGTCGCGCCATTTATCGCCCACCAGGGCGGGATCGGGCGGCATGGTGTTGAACGAGAACATGACCGAGGACCAGGACAGGTTGTCGCCCAGAAGCGCCCCGCCCATGTGGTGGATGTCGTCGGCGTAGCGATCGTCGGAGGAGGATACCGTGACGATCGCCTTGAGCGGTTCAGGCTTCATCGCGGCGATCTGCAGCCCGTTGAACCCGCCCCAGCTGATGCCCATCATTCCCACATCGCCGGTGCACCAGTCCTGATCCGCGATCCAGTTCAGCGCCGAGACGCCATCGTCCAGTTCGGCTTGCGTGTACTCGTCGGTGAGCACGCCCTCACTCTCGCCCGAGCCGCGGATGTCCAGCCGGATGCAGGCATAGCCGTGCCCGGCGAGATATTTGTGGGTGATCTCGTCGCGCACCGTGGAGCCGAAGCGCTTTCGATAGGGGATATATTCGAGGATGGCCGGGACCGGGTTGGAGGTGGAGTCCTTAGGCCGCCAGATCCGCGCGGCGAGCTTCAGCCCGCCGGAGACCGGTATCTGGACGTTTTCCTGCTCGATGATCTCGTGAGGAAATTCGGAGACGGTCTGCATCGCCGCTCCCTTCGCCGGAGGTGAACGCGTGGCGGAGCGAGGCCGGCCCGCTCCACTCCGCATAACGAGCGCACACGTGGACGCGTTTCATCACCGCTTCGATCACGCCAAACCCATGGACTAAAGCGTGTCGGGGATGGGCTTCAGCCAGACCGGCAGGGAGTCGACGCAGCGGCGGTAGGAGTCCTCAAGCATCTCCGCATCGCGCCCGCCGAGGAACACGTCCACCAGCTCGTAGGAATAACTGTCCTGATAGAACAGCGTGGACAGCCGCATGTTCTCGCTGACCAGCACCTGCGCCTCGATGTCGGGCAGGATGCGCTTGAGCTCGGCGATCTCGCCCTCGTCGGGCACGCGCTTGACGATGGCGTCGGCCTCGAAACTGCGCAGGATGAATTTCGCTGCGATCGCGTCCTTGCCCTCGCCTTTGGGAAAGTCGGGCTTGTTCCCGAGCGCCAGATCGACGGCGACCTTGTGATGACTTCGCCCGTCGACCATCTGGAACTGCGGCGAGTGGGATTTGGAGATTCGGGCGTTGATCTCCAGCAGGCTGAGCGCGCCCGTCTCGGGATTCCAGAAGAATTCGATGTTGAACGGCGACTGATCATAACCGATCTGCGTCATCATCGCAGCCGTCAGTTCACGGCAGCGCTCCATCACGTCGTCGGGCAGGTCGGCCGGATACTGGAAGCGGGAGAACGAGCTCTTCGTCGCTCCGAAGCGCACCGAATCCACCGCACCGTAGATCACCGTTTCGTTCTTGTGGACATAGCCTTCCAGCGTGAACTGGCGCTTGGCGTCGATCAGGCTTTCGGCGACGGCGAAATTGCCGTCGACGCCGTCGGGCCGGGTGTCGTCTTCGAGATGGTCGAGGAACTGGTTGAACGGCTCACCGATCAGGTGGATCTTCAGCCGGCTCTCATGCAGGGCGCGGTCGAAATCGTCATCGTCCTCCACCAGGAAGCCCAGAACCGAGGAGTGACCCTTCACCGGCTTCATCCAGAACGGATATTTCGGCGCGGTCTTGTAGGCGGCGTCAATGTCGAACGGATTGATTGCGCGTACGGTCGGGGTGATGTCCTTGAGGATCTTCTTCTGCTCCTGGCGCATCCAGTATTTGTGCTCGCACTTGGCCACCGCCTCCGGACTGGCGCCGGGCAGCTCGAAATGCTTTTGCAGAAGCGCCACGAGCGCGGTGACGGGAAAATCCAGATCGCCGATGATCGCGTCCGGACCGGCGTCCAGCGCCTCGATCTCCGTACGCGCGCGCTTGAGCAGCTGGTCGAAATCGATGCGCCCGTGGGACGGCTGCACGTCGGTCTTGTGCAGCACCGGGACCACATCCCAGTCCTTCGCCTCGGGAATGGCCCGGATCAGGTCGAGATTATACTCGTTCGTTCCGATCACGCAGATGGTCTTGCGCGCGCTCATGGCGGCTCCTCCTTCGCAGTGGGTCTGGAACAACGCGTCACGCCGGACGGCGTTCGCCTACGCGCTGCGCTTTCCCGGTCTTCAGGTCAGCGCCCGCTCAGGCGTGCGCCTGCGGCTTGCCGGCCTTCTGAGCGCAATGGGCGCAGCAGAAGATCGCCCCGCCCTCGGTTTCAAGCCCATGGCCCATGACCCGGACGCCGCAATTGGCGCAAATGGGCGCCAGGCGGTGCGCGGCGCACTCGAAGCTGTCGAAGGTGAAGCGCTCGCCGCCTTTCTCAATGATCAGCGGGTCGTGATAATCGTGTCCGCATTGGTCGCACTGCGCCATGACGGCCTCCGTTTCGCTCAGCTCGCAGGCAAGAGGAACCGGGCGGCCCGGCGTGTTGTTCCTGAACTTTGGAATAGCGACCCGGCGCGCCGCGCCGTGGATCCCGGTCTCAAAGGAAGGAGCGCCCGATGCAGCCCGCGCGCCGCCGTCATCGCGACAACGACGTCTTCACCGATCAACGCAGCGCCATGGTGAGCTTTCACCTGGCCGGGCGCGACGTGAAGACGCCCTCGGTTCTCAAGGCCATGGAACAGACCCCGCGCGAGCATTTCGTTCCGGAGGACATGGCCGAGTTCGCCTACTCGGACTCCGCCCTGCCGATCGAGGCCGAGCAGACGATCTCCCAGCCCTATATCGTGGCGAAGATGATCGAGCTGGCCGAGATCACGCCCGGCGACACGGTGCTGGAGGTGGGCGCGGGCTCCGGCTACGCCGCGGCGGTGATGAGCCATATCGCCGGCAAGGTCTATGCGATCGAGCGCCACGCCGCTCTCGCCGACAGTGCCAGAAAGCGCCTTGAGGACCTGGACTACGGCAATGTGGAGATCGTGTGCGGCGACGGCACGAGGGGGCTGCCGAAGAGCGCGCCCTACGATGCGATCGTCGTCTCGGCCGGCGGCGAACTGCCGGACGCGCTGACGCGCCAGCTGAAGGTGGGCGGACGTCTCGTCATCCCTCTGGACATGGAGGACGGCGAACAGGTGCTCACCGTCCTGCGCCGCATCGACGAGGAGCGCCTGGAGGTCACCGATCACGGTCTGGTGCGCTTTGTGCCGCTTGTCGCGGAGGCGGCTTCGGAGCAGGCCGGGGAGGCCGAGCCGGGCCTTGAACAGGAGCGCGTCTCCCAGCCCAGACGCAGCGCCGCCGCGGCGGTGATCTCAGAGCACGCCGAACCGTTCGACGATTTCGACGACCTGGCGGACCTGTGCGAGCGCTTCGCCGACAAGCGCGTGGTGTGCCTTGGCGAAAGCACGCACGGGACAAGCGAGTTCTACGCCGCCAGAGCCGCCATCACCGAGCGCCTGGTGCGCGATCACGGCTTTACGATCGTGGCGGTGGAGGCCGACTGGCCCGACGCCGCCTACTACGATCACGCCATCCGCGACGGCGCGGACGGACAGCCGGCGGAAGACCCCTTCACCCGCTTTCCGCGCTGGATGTGGCGCAACGAGGAGACCTGGGATCTCCTCAAGCGTCTTCGTGATCTGAACCATGGCCGCGACGTCGAGAAGCAGGCGGGCTTTTACGGCCTCGACGTCTATTCGCTATCCAGCTCGCTGGACGCGGTTCTGAGATTCCTGCGCGAAAAGGACCCCGAGGCCGAGAAGATCGCCCGCGAGCGCTACGCCTGCCTCGCCCCCTACGCCAGCGATCCGGCCGCCTATGGCCGCATGCGGCTCAATGACGGCTACGAGGCTTGCGAGGACTCGGTGATCAGCGTGCTGCGCGACCAGCTCTCGAAATCGCTCGACGGCGAGGCGCTGTTCGACGCCGAGCAGAACGCGCGCATCGTCGCGGCGGCCGAGGAGTATTACCGCATCATGTACTATGGCGGCGCTGAGAGCTGGAATCTGCGCGACACCCACATGGCCGACACGCTCGACCATCTGCTGGAGCGCAGAGGTCCGGACTCGAAGGCGGTCGTCTGGGCGCACAACTCCCATCTCGGCGACGCGCGCGCCACCGAGATGGGCTGGGCGCGCCGCGAGCACAATCTCGGCCAGCTGATCCGCGAACGTCACGGCGCCGACACCGCGCTCATCGGTTTCAGCACCAACGCCGGGGAGGTGGCCGCCGCCGACGACTGGGACGGACCCATGCAGGTGAAGGCGGTTCGCCCGGGCCTGGAAGGCTCCATCGAGGCCGAGGCGGTGCAGAGCGGCCAGCCGCGCTTCTTTCTGGACATGAACGCCTTGAGCACAGCGGCGCGCTCGGTGATGACGGAGCCGCGCCTGCAGCGGGCCATCGGCGTCATCTATCGGCCGCAGACCGAGCTGCAGTCGCACTACCTTCACGCCGACCTGGCGCGCCAGTTCGACGCCTGGGTCTGGTTTGAGACCACCCGCCCGGTGGCCGCCTCGCAAAAGGACCCCGATCCCGGCGCCCGCGAGACGTTTCCTTTCGCGGTGTGAGGCGTTTAGCTGAAACACCCCTGGTCTCGCCTGTTCTTGAGACCAGTTTACGCTTGTGCCCCTCGGCGCCGGCTTGCCATCATCAGCGGCGAGCCGGCGCTGCAACCGACCGCGCGCATTGCGCGAAGGAGCCCTGATGCATCCTGCACTTGTCTACCGCGAGGAGCTCGGCGCCCGGGAGCGCTTGCTCAAGGACTTCCGCCGCACGCGTGCTCAGACAGAAGCGCTGATTGCGCCGCTGGAGGCCGAGGACATGCAGGTCCAGACCATGGCGGACGTCAGTCCGACCAAATGGCACCTTGCTCACGTCACCTGGTTTTTCGAGACATTCATCCTTGAAGCCGCCTTCGGCGAGTACAAGCAATACGACGAGCGCTTCGGCTATCTGTTCAACAGCTATTACGTCTCGGTGGGCGAGCGCTGGTCGCGTCCTGAGCGCGGGCTCCTGAGCCGCCCTCTGCTGGCCGACATCCTGGCTTATCGCGACTATGTCACCGCAGAGATCGTCCTCAAGGGTGAAAACTGTCCGGACGCCACATGGACGAAGGTCGCCCCGCTGATCGAGCTGGGAATCCACCACGAGCAGCAGCATCAGGAACTTCTGCTCACCGACATCAAGCACGTACTCTCCCAATCGCCCGCCCCCTTCGCCCCGTTCGGCAAGGAGGGCGCCGGACTGCCGGCTCCGGTGACGCCCGCGCCGCTGCGCTTTGAAGGCTTCGAAGGCGGGCTGGTGGAGACCGGCTCGGACGGGCGGGGCTTTCTCTACGACAACGAGTTTCCGCGCCACAAATCCTGGCTCTACGATTTCGAGCTTGCCGAGCGCCCCGTCACCAACGGGGAATGGCGGGCCTTCATGGAGGATGGCGGCTATGACGCGGCCGGGCTGTGGCTGTCGGACGGCTGGGACTTCATTGATGAAAACCGGGTGCGCGCGCCGATGCATTGGCGAGAGATGGACGGGGCCTGGATGGAGTACACGCTGCACGGGCTGACGCCCGTGCGTGACGATCTCCCGGTCTGTCATATCTCCGGCTACGAAGCGGCCGCCTACGCCGAGTGGGCCGGCGCGCGACTGCCGCTGGAGGCCGAACTGGAGACCGCCGCGGCCCGCAATCCGGATCGCGGCCAGTTCCTGTTCGACCACGACGCCCGCCATCCCGCCCCGGCCGATCCAGGCGCCGGGCTGCAGCAGCTGGCCGGCGGGGTATGGGAGTGGACCGCGTCGAGCTATTCGCCTTATCCCGGCTTCTACCCGCCCGGCGGCTCGGTGGGCGAGTACAACGGCAAATTCATGAGCGGGCAATTGGTCCTGCGCGGCGGGTCCTGCTTCACCCCGGCGGGCCACTGGCGTGAGACCTACCGCAACTTCTTTCCGCCCGATGCGCGCTGGCAGCTGAGCGGCGTGCGCCTGGCCAAGAAGCAGGCGGCGCGTTGAGCCGCGCTTGCCGCGGCGCGCCCGCGGACGGCATAACCGGGCCATGACCGCGCATATTCACGCCCGCTTTCTCGACACCGCCGCTTCGCTGAGCTCGGCCCTCGCCGAGGCCGTCGAGTCGGTCGGGGCCGCGCCGCTGCCGCGGCGCGACGACACGCCCTTTCCGCTTTATCTCGCGCGCGCCGTGGCCGGCCAACAGCTCAGCGTGACGGCGGCGCGCGCGATCTGGAGCCGGGTGGAGGCCGCGGGAGAGGGAAGCAATCTTCTGGCCGGCTTCCGGCTAGAGCGCGCTGAAGCCCTGCGCGCCTGCGGGCTGTCGAACGCGAAGGTGAAGACCCTGATCGCAATCGCCGACGCGGTGAAGGACGGCCGGCTGAAGCCTGCACAACTCGCCGCGCTCGACGCGGAGGGCCGGGCGCGCGACCTGATCACGATCTGGGGCGTGGGGCGCTGGACGGCCGACATGGCGAACATGTTCTGGTTCGGCGAAGAGGACGTCTGGCCGGATGGAGACGTGGCGGCGCGGAAGACGCTGGAACGCCTGACCAGCCCGCGCCGCAAGACCGTACGCACTGCGGCCCGTTTCGCCCCCCACCGCTCCCACCTGGCTTACTACATGTGGCGCGTGGCGGACGTGCGCCCCGATTGAGCCGGCGCCGGGAGCGCTTCCGGAACCGCGCGGACGCGCCTAGGGTTCGCCCCGTCCGATCTGCCCGGAGACAGTCTTTCATGGCCGACGCCTTCATTCTGCACGCCCCCGAATTCGACGCCGACGCGAACGCGGCGCGTTTCGCTTTCGAAGTTCCCAGCTTCGGCCGGTTCGAAGAGACGGTGCGGTTTCCAGATGCGGCCGATCTGTCCGGGATCGGGGCGGGCTTGCGCGACCGCCTTCTACAGCTCGCCGCCATCCTGATCGGGACCAGCTATTTCAAGGCGGCGGCCGCCGATACGTTGCGCTTCGAGTTTGCGCTGACTGACGCGGCGCGCACGCTCGCCGAGCTGACCTACGGGCCGGGTCTCGGCGAGTTCTATGTCAGAAACGATCTCGCCTATCCGCCTGAGCTGGCGATCGAAGCCGAACGCGCGCCCGGCGCAGGGGCGTCCCCGCGCAGTCCCGCCGCATCGCCCCGCGCCGTGACGGCGTTTGGCGGCGGCAAGGACAGCCATGTCGCCTCTGCAATCGTCGCCGAGGCCGGCGGCGAGGCCGAGCGGGTGAGCGTCATCCTGTCGGAAACAGTCGCGGGCCGGCTCCAGTCCATGAGCGAGACGCCGGTCACGCTCATCAAGCGCACCATCGATCCGCGCCTCATCGAGATTTCTAAATCCGGCGAGGCGCTGAACGGTCACATCCCCATCACCGGCGTGAACTCGACCCTGCTGGGCCTCTACGCCGCCGCGACCGGGCGCGACTGGGTGGTGTTCGCTAATGAGCGCGCGGCGAGCGAGCCGACGATGGAGGCGAACGGCCATCCGGTGAACCACCAGTTCTCCAAATCGCTGGCGTTCGAAGACGCGCTGCGCGCCGCCTTCGCGGCCGCCGGCGCCGGCTTCGAATACTTTTCAGTGCTGCGCCCCGTGACTGAGATCTGGACCGCCCATTATCTCGCGACGCGCGCCGAGTTCACGCTGGACATTTTCGCCAGCTGCAACCGCAATTTCGTCTTCGCCGGGCCGACCGCGCTTGAGCCGGGGCGGCGCTGGTGCGGGCGCTGCGCCAAGTGCGTCTACACCGCCGTGCTGCTGGCGCCTTTCCTGCCGGTGGCGCGCCACGCGGAGATCTTCCAGTCCAAGCTTCTGCACGACATGGATAATCTGAACTTCCTGCGAGAGATCGCGGGGCTGACCGGCGCCAAGCCCTGGGAGTGTGTCGGGGAGATGCGCGAAGTGGCCGCCGCGCTCGCTCATCTGGGCACGGCGCCGGGCTGGCGTGATGCAGGCCTGATCCAGGCGGTCCAGTCCGAGCTTGTCGAGCGCTGGGACCGGCACGCGCTCGCCGAGACCTGGGCGCAGAGCCTTGATGCGCGCTCCGAGCACCGCATGCCGCAAGCCGTGGCGCAGGTGGTGGGGGCCTGAGGCCGGTTAACTGAACAGAGCGTCCACACCGGCCTGGGCGGCGTGGGAGTCGTCCACGTCCTCGCCCTCGATCCGGCCGTTGACGCAGGCGCGCGCCGCAGCCAGCAGCGGCTCCACCTCCTCGGCCGCAATCTGTCCGGCGCGGGCGAAATCGCCCTCACGGACCGCTGTTTGCGCCTCGCCAAGCGCTTCGTCGAGCGCCGCGATCACGGTTTCGAAATGGGCGCGCACCGGCCGCGGTGCGGCGCGCCAGGCGGCGATCGCGGTCTCCTTGCCGGTATAGTGGGTGCGCTCGAAGTGGGCCTCATAGCCGCACGGCGCCCAGGCGAGAATGTCTTCTGCGAGATCGGGCATGTCGGCGGCCATTTCTATGAGCATGACCGCTTCGTTGAAATGGTTGAGATAGTCCGTCGCGAGCCCGGTCTCCGGGTTCACGTTGGCGCGTTTCAATGCGTCGGCGTCCAGCGCGCCTGATCCCAATGTCGTCGCAGCCATCACTCATGCTCGTCGGCGTAAGCGCGGACCATGGCCCATCATGCTGAACGAAGCGCTAATCCTGGCGGCCTGGCCGCCGCTCGCATGGAAAGGTCCGGCCCGGCCGTCCTTACGTGGGCGCGCCGCCGAAGCGCGCTGTCCAGTCGGCCACCTGCTCGTCCTCGATCTTTTTGAACAGGATCGGCGGGGCTTTGAAGGCCAGGCCGCGCGGCAGGGCGTCCAATAGATCTTTCGCCGGGCCGCTCGGCCATGACCGGTTCTGATCCGGAACACCGAGCGCATCAAGGATCTTGCCCGCCGCCTCCGGGATGACCGGCTGGGCGACGATGGCGGAGATGACGGCGAGATTGATGCCGGTGCGCACGCCCAGCGCGGCGGCGTCAATATCGGTCTTGACCTTCACCCAGGGCTCGGCGCGGGTGAGGTATTCGTTCGCCGCCGCCCACAAGGCGCGCGTCTCCGCGCCGGCCTTTCGAAACTCCATCGCGTCGTAATGGGTGCGGATGGCGTTGAGGCGAAGATCGAGCTCGGCTTCAAGCCAGGCTTCGGCCTCGCCAGGTTCTCCGCCGTCGGGGATTTTTCCCTCAAACCGCGAGGCGGCGAACTTGGTGATCCGGTTGACGAAATTGCCCAGCACATTGGCCAGATCGGTATTGATCGCGCCCTGAAAGTGCTCCCAGGTGAACTGGGCGTCCGCGCCTTCGGGCGCGTAGGCGGTGAGATACCAGCGCCAGTAATCGGCGGGTAACAGCTCCAGCGCCTGGTCCATGAAGACGCCGCGCTTGCTGGAGGTGGAGAACTTGCCGCCATACCAGTTCAGCCAGTTGAAGGCTTTGAGCGTGTCCACCGTCTTCCAGGGCTCTTCCGAGCCGAGGATCGTGGCCGGGAAGCTCACCGTGTGGAAGGCGACATTGTCCTTGC
>JBKHAZ010000042.1:0-13605 GCA_046542605.1 Oceanicaulis sp.
ATCCTCCCGCGCCGCCTCGCCACTCCCATCCCCTCGCGCCGCAAGGCGGCGGGGCTTTCGGTGCAGGGTCCGCCCCTTTCCCAGGGCCCGCCGCCATGCTCCCGTGCGGCCTGCCGGCCCGTTCGCTCGCTTCAATCGATCCACTGGATCGATGGATCGGCTTCGCCGACCGCGGCTCACCCCCGCCTTTTCACGTCCGGCCCCACCGGCTATGTCTGCGCGCAACCGGCGCCGAGCCGCGCCGCACACCACGTGGAGGAACCATCATGAATCTTTCGGGTATCGCAGCGGTCGTCACCGGCGGCGCTTCAGGGCTGGGCGAGGGCACGGCCCGCCGCCTCGCCAGGGAAGGCGCGAAAGTCACCCTGTTCGACCTCAACGAGGAGCGCGGCGAAAAAGTCGCCTCGCAGATCGGCGGGACGTTCGCCAAGGTGAACGTGGCCGATCCCGAAAGCGTCAAGGCCGGCTTCGCACACGCCCGCTCCGCCCATGGCCAGGAGCGCGTTCTGGTGAACTGCGCCGGCATCGGCTGGGCGGAAAAGACCGCGCGCCGCTCCTCCAAGGGCGACATCGTCATGCACCAGCTCGACAAGTTCGCGCTGGTGGTGAACGTCAACCTGATCGGCAGCTTCAACTGCGCGGCGATCTCCGCAGCCGGCATGCTGGAACTTGACCCCGACGCGTCGGGCCGCGGCGTCATCATCAACACCGCCTCGGTCGCCGCCCAGGACGGCCAGATCGGTCAGGTCGCCTATTCCGCCTCCAAGGGCGGCGTTTACGGCATGACGCTTCCCATGGCCCGCGATCTCGCCCGCGAAGGCGTGCGCGTGAACACCATCCTGCCCGGCTTCTTCGAGACCCCGATCTACGAGCAGATGCCGCCGGAGGTGAAGCAGAACCTCGCCAGCCATCTGCAATTCCCGCAGCGCTTCGGCACGCCGGAAGAATACGCCGACCTGGTGAATTTCATGGTCAGCAACGACTACATCAACGCCGAATGCGTGCGCCTCGACGCCGGCGCGCGCATGCCCCCGAAATAGGGTGGCGAAAGCGCTGAGCGCGACAGTCCCCGGAGTTTCGCTCCGGGGACTTTTTCATGGGCGCGCCGCGTCGCCGTGGATCAGGCCGTGCACGAAGCGCATCTTGCCCAGCGCCTCGGGCGACAGCACGAAGGGATAGGTTTCCGGCTGGCCCATGCTGAGGCTGAGACAGTTCAGGGCGTGGGTGAGGGAAGACCAGGCCGATGTCAGCGCGTCGAAATCGCGCGGATCAAGGCTGGCGTAGCGCGTCGGTTCCGCGGCGGCGGCGTCGTCGCCCGCCGCGATATCGAGCCGGACGCCGAACCAGTTCGCGGTCTCCAGCGTGTCATAGATATGCAGATAGTGCGCCCAGGTTTCGGCGAAATCCTCCCACGGATGGGCGCTGGCGTAGGTGCTGACATAGCGGTCGCGCCAGTCGTCCGGCGGGCCGGTTTCGTAATGGCGCGCCAGAGCCTCGGCGTAGGGCGCGCGCTCGTCGCCGAACAGCTCGCGGAACGTGGTCCACAACACCCCGGGCGTCACCAGCCGGTCCCAGTAGTAATGGCCGACTTCGTGGCGCAAATGCCCCAGCACGGTGCGATAGGGTTCGGCCAGCTCGTTGCGGTGGCGCTCGCGCTCCACATCGTCGGCTTCCTCCACCGCCAGGGTGATCACGCCGTTCGCGTGGCCGGTCACGGCGCGCACGCCGTCAGGGCCCGCGGCCAGGAAGTCGAAGGCGAGCCCGGCGCCGGGATCGCGGAACCGGTCGGTGAGCGGCAAGCCGAGATCGATCAACGAGTAGACCAGGCGATGTTTTGCGCGCTCCAGAACCCGCCAGCGCATCAGATTGTCCGGATCGCGCAGGTCGGGAATGGTGCGGTTCAGCCGGCAGGCGCGGCAATGCGCATCCTCGCTATCGGCCGGGACGAGCCAGTTGCAGGCGTCCCAGGCGGCGTTCGCGCACAGCCGGTAACGCCCGCCCTCACCGTCCAGCGCGCGCCAGAGCGAGCCGCCCAGCGCGCCCAGCGCGGTCAGCGAGGCGGTCTCGGACCGGTATCCCAACACGCAGCCGCACCGTTCGCACCGGGTGTTTTCAAAATACAGCCGCTGGCCGCAGGCGGGGCACTGGAAAAGCTTCACGGCGCGGCGCGGACGATCTCGCGGCGCGGCCCGGTCAGACCTGCAGCAACGAAAATTGGGACGTACATCTAGGAGCCTTCCGGTCTGCGCTCCACCTCATGTGGGAAGCCTGACCGCCGATCGCCAACCGGCCGGGCGCCTTCTGTGCGCCGCACCGCGCACGGGAGTCTTGAGTCTGGGCGTTCGAAGTCGCGGGCGCCGCACCATAACACCTGTCCTGGAATCGGGCTAAGGACACGAAATGGCCAAGCTCTACTTCACCTATTCCGCCATGAATGCGGGCAAGTCGGCGATGCTCTTGCAGGCCGCGCATAATTATCGCGAGCGCGGCATGGCGGTGATGCTGTGGACGTCCAGCCACCACGCCCCGCATCCCGGCGCGCCGCACGGAGAAATCGCCTCGCGCATCGGGCTGACAGCGCCGGCGCGGGTGTTCGGGCCGGGCGAGGATTTGTTCGCGGCGATCGCGGCGGCCCACCAGGACGGCGCAATCGGCGCGGTGTTCTTCGACGAGGCGCAGTTTCTGACCGAGCCGCAGGTCTGGGCGCTGGCGCGGGTGGCCGACGATCTCGATATCCCGGTCCTGTGCTACGGTCTGCGCACCGATTTCACCGGGGCGCTGTTCGAAGGCGCCGCAGCCCTTCTCGCCCTGGCCGACGATCTGCGCGAGGCGCGCACGATCTGCTGGTGCGGAGCCAAGGCGACGATGAATCTGCGCCGCGATTCATCGGGACGCGCGGTCACCGGGGGCGAACGCGTCGGCGTCGCCAAGCAATCCTACACTCCGCTGTGCCGCAAGCACTTCCGCGAAGCGATGGACAGCGCCGGCGCGGAAGACCGGCTTGATCTCAAAGCGCGCGCCTAAGCCCCGGCCTCGATCTCGGCGCGGCCGATCTTGCGCAGATGAACCGTGACGGCGAGGCCGTCATCGCTGTTCACGTTGAGGCGGCCGTCGAACTTCGACACCACCGAGCGCACCACCTTCCAGCCCAGCGCGTCGGAGCGGTGCGGCTCCTGCGCGCCGGCGGCCAGACCGCAGCCATTGTCGCGCACGGTCAAGGTGAAATACCCGTCCGCCTCATCGATGATGGAGACGGCGAGCCGCGGTGCGTCCTGTTGCTCGAAGGCGTGCTTGCACGCATTGGTCAGGAGCTCGTTGATCAAAAGCGCCACGTCGACGGCCTGGGAGGCCTCCAGGTGGAGATCCGGGCCAAGCACGTCGACTTCGATCGTGCGCCCGCTGGAGACCGCGTCGGCGACCTTCTCCAGAAGCTCGCGGATCAGCGGATTGACGTGCAGCCGGTCCAGCTCGCGTGAATGCTGCAGACGGGCGTAGACGTCGCGGATGGCGGCGATACGCGCGGCGATGTCGCCCAGCGCGTCGCGCACCTCGCCCGACTGCGAGGCGTGGGCGCGCAACCGCACCATGGAGGTGATCATCGCCAGATTGTTCTGCGTGCGGTGATGAAACTCCCGCAGCATCAGGTCGCGCTCCTCCAGCGCTTCGAGCAGTTCGCGATTCTGCTCCGCGAGCGCGGCGGCGCGGTCGCTTTTCGCCGCGCTCATCAGACCGTCGCCCACCGCGTCGATGAGCGCGGAGGTTTCGCGCGGATCATCGACGATGAAGCTGGCGGTGACGCGCGCGCCGCCGGCCTCGGAATCGATCGTCACGCTGTCGGCCAGGCGCACGACTCCGCGCAGGCCGTGCCCACCGCCGCTGGGGCGCGCGCTCTGGGCCTGTCGGTCGCTGAAGGCGGCCTTGATCACCGAGCCCGGCACGCCGGGGCCCTGATCCACGGCGCGCACCAGAAGCCGGCGGTCGTCCGGCCCGTCGGCGAGCTCGAGGATCACCCGGCCGCCCCCGCCGTGTTCCACGGCGTTGCGGGCGATCTCCAGCGCGGTGGTGACCAGACGCGTCACCGCCCACTTCTCCAGGCCCAGCGCCTCGCCGGCGATCTTGGCGGGCTGTCGCACGCGCACCACGTCGCCCATTTCAGCGACCCGGATCGTCGTCAGGGGATGGACCTTGGCCATCAGACGCCTCCCGCGCGCATGACGATGATCGAAGCGTCGTCACGGCCGCGCAAGCCCTCGCGCAGCAGGATCGCACTCGCCGTCAGGCTGGAGCGGAAGAAGAGGTGGGAGTGCTTTTCGGTGCGCCGGAAGGTCTTCAACCCGTCGCTGTGCAGCACCAGCATCGCGCCTTCGGGAAACGCGTAGCTTTCAGGACGCACCACGCAGCGGCGTCCGATGCTGCCTTCGCGGCTGACCAGCCGGCGGGTCTCCTCGCGGGTGAGGACCGCCCCTGCGATATTGCCGACCCCGGCCGAGGTCAAACGCTCTTCATCCGGGACGGCGTCCACCACCAGGGCCACCGCACCGCGCTCCACCCCCTCGACCTCGCACAGCGAGTCGAGCACCGCACGGGCGTCGCCGGCGGCGTGAAGGAAGCCCTCGCGGATGCGTTCGGCGTCGCGCGCCGCCTTCGGGCCGTGTCCGAACCCGTCGCAGAGCAGGAGCTGCACGCCGGCGCGCGTCCGGCGCCAGGCGAACACGTCGCCACACGCGCTCTGGCCGGGCGCGGCCACCCGCAATCCGTCGAAATCCGGCCCGAACGGGATCTGTCCGGCGCCAGGTATTTCGAACACGCTCAGCGTCACCGTCCCCTCGCCGGCGCGCGACCACAGCTCGAAGCGGTCGGACATGCGCTGCATGCCGCCGAGCCCGACGCCCAGCGTGTCGCCGGTGCTCACCCCGTCCTGCATCATGCGATCGGGGTTCTCCATGCCCGGCCCGTCGTCGAGGGACAGGAGCACCAGTTCGCCGCGCAGCGAGACCGTGCAGCTGAACCGGCCGTTCTGCGCGTGGCGGTGCAGATTGGCCGCGGCCTCGCTCGCCACCAGGACCGCACGCTCCAGCCGGTCGCCTTCAAAGCCCAGCGCCCGCGCCCTCGCACGGGTGATGCGGCGCGCCTCGCTGATCGCGCTGGCCTCGCGGATGGGAATGAGTTCGCTCATGCGCTCGCCATGCGGACCGTCACGCCCTTGCCGCTGGTGTCGATCTCGAAACGTTTCGACAGGCGCCGCGCTCCGCCCAGCCCTTTGCCGAGACTGTCATGGGTGGAGAAGCCGTCCTGCAGCGCCTTGTCCACATCGGCGATGCCCGGCCCGTCATCGGCGCAGATCACGAAGACCACGCCCCCGTCGCTATGCACCGCCAGCCGTCCGCCGCCGGCGTGAACGAAGGCGTTGCGGGCGATCTCGCTCACCGCGGTGACGAAGCGCGCCTTCATCACCGCGCGCGCCCCGGCCGCATCCATGGCTCTCGACACAGCCCGACGGGCCTGTGCGATGTCACGCTCGGTCCGGATCTGCACCGTTTCAAGATGCTCCGCCGTTTCCGGCACGAAGCTCACCGTCCACGCCGCAGCCGCTGCATCGCTTGGTCGACGTCGAGCGCGGTGCGCATCTCCGGCAAGGTCATGCCCAGCTCCACCAGCGTCATCGCCACCGCCGGGCGCATGCCGACCACATAGGTTTCGCTGGACAGCAAGTGTGCGATCTTGGCCAGCTGCCCCAGAACGCGGCCGACGAACGTGTCGACGATCTCAAGCGCGGAGATATCGATCACCACGCCGTTGACGTCCTCGTCATTGACCGCCTCGGACAGGCGCTCTTGAAGATCGATGATGTCGGTGTCGTCGATGTCTTCGCGGATCGCCACCAGCAGGACGCCGTTGACCTTGAACAGGGAGGCGGCCTCAGACACGGCCGCCTCGTTCGAAGCGGCGCGGCGAGCGGTCCAGGGTCTGGACGTCGTAACCGAGCCGGTTGAACCCGTAGATCAACGCGTCGCGGATGCTGGAGCGGGTGAGCACCTCGCCCACATCGACGCCGAGCTGAACCATGGTCTGGGCGATGGTGGGACTGATCCCGGAGATGATGCACTCCGCGCCCATCAGCCGGACGGCCGCTGCGGTGCGCAGGAGATGCTGGGCGACCTGGGTGTCCACGGTGCGCACGCCGGTGATGTCGACGATGACGATCTCGGCCTGGCGCTCCACGATGGCTTCGAGGAGGTTCTCCATCACCTCCTGGGCGCGCGCGGAGTCCAGCGCGCCGATGAGCGGAATGGCGAGCACGCCTTTCCACAGCTCCACGACCGGGGAGGACAGCTCGATCACTTCGGCGCGCTGGCGCTCGATGATGCGCTCGCGCTGCTCGATGAAGGCTTCGGTGGTGTAGAGCGCGAAGGCGTCAACCAGGCGGGCCGCGGTGATCAGCTCGAGCGCGAGCGCCTGGTTGTTTTCGATGCGCTCGGTGAGAAATTCGAACAGCGGAACTTTCAGCGCGTGAATAAAATTCGCCATCTGGGTGGGCGTCACGCCGCGCTCAGTGCGCTCCTCGCTCACCTCGCGCAGGGCGTCGCGCAAAGGCGTCCAGCTGTCGCCGGACAAGTCAGGGTCGGAGAGGTCGCCGCCCTTTGCGCCCTCCCGGAAGCCTTTCAGCAGGCGGGTGGACTGCTCCCGCACCTCCTTTCGGGAGAACACGTCGGTGCGCTGCACCCCCTCTTCGGACTGGGCTTCGGTCCAGCGCTTCAACAGATCGTCGAAGCGTTCGTCGAGCACCTTCAGTGTTTCCTGACCGGCGTCCATCCACGTCCCCTCGTGTCAATATCTTGAACCAATGCCTTGAACCGGAGGCTCATTCTTCAAATAAATCCGGCCGAAGCAATGGACAGGCTGCGCTTTCCGGGAGGCGCGCCAGGCGCGCCAACCCGCACAGGCCGATCAGCAAGTCTTCGATAACGCACAGGTTCCAGAGAGGTTCCCCGGCGGCGGCGAGTTTTAATCAGCGACGCGCCGCTCTGGTCTCTGAGCCGGACCGTCGGTATGGCTTCACCGGCCAGACCCATGGAGCACCGCCATGTCCTTTTTCGCCGTCTTCCTTGCCGTGTTTCTCGCCGAGCTCGGCGACAAGACCCAGATCGCTTCGGCCGCCTTCGCCGCTGGCGATCCAGGGCGGGCGGTGAAGATTTTCCTCGCCGCGAGCCTGGCGCTGACGGCGTCGACCGCCATCGCGGTGTTCTTCGGTCAGCTCGCAGGCGCGCACCTGGAGCGCCTTCCCCTGAAGCTGATTTCCGGGCTCATCTTCATCACTCTGGGCATGCTGGCGGTGATCGATCATTTCCGAAGCGCGGCGCCGTGACGAAAGAAGGGCCCGCCGGCGTTCGCCGGCGAGCCCCTCGGGCGGCGACGATTGAAACCGCGAACCCTACGCCTAGCCCGGATCCGGACGCACCACGCGCGAGCCGAGATTATCGACCACCTCACGCGCGTCGAAGGCGGATGGATCGTCCGGCGCCGGGCCGCGGCCCATCACGATCTCGGCCTGAGCCTCGTAGCGCGACACCTCACGCACGTTCACATCGTTCCAGAACGGATCACGCCAGCCATACCAGCCATAGCGCGGATGGAAGTACTGGTAATGAAACCCGAACGGGGAATAGCGCGGCGCGAACGGATCGCCGCCGATGAAGCGGCGGTCGGTTTCAGTGTCGCGGCGCACGATGGTGAAGTGGTCGTAGCCCCGCTCCAGCGTCAGCTCGGCGGCGCGGTAGAGCAGGAAGGTCTCCACCGTCTCGCGGTCGGTCAGCGTATTGCCGTTGAAACTGACCAGAAAGCGATCGGCCTCGATGATCTGCTCATCATAGCCGTAGGCGCCGGTCTGGGCGCTTTGATACGGGGTCGGCGCGGCGCAGGCCGCCAGTGTGGCCGCGGCGCCGATCGCGGCGAAAAGTCGGACCATGCGTTCCTCTCCGTTGTGACAATCTCCCCAAGCCCTATTATGGTTAACGCGCGCGCCTAATGGAAGGGCGCGGCGCCGGGAGGGGAGGCCGGACCATGGACATGACGACGCGCTCCTTCGTGCTCGCCGCTGCGCTCGCCTTTTTCCTGGCCGCCGGCGCGATGGGATGGTCGGTGTTCGGCTCCGGCCTCGGCGGCCTTGCGTCCGCCAGCCGCGACGGCGAGGTGTCGGGCGGATCGGTCACCATCACCCACGGCTCCATGCGCGACGAGTTCGGCGAGGACGACGGCCCCGGCCTTCGCGGCGGGCCGGAGTTCGACGACGATTTCGACAGCAGCGACCGCTTCGACGCGCAAGCGCGATACGACACCCGCCCCCGCTTCGGCGACGGGCCGCGCTTCGCCGACGCCGCCCCGTCGCGCTTCGGCTCCGGGCCGCGCTTCGACTGGAGCGGGCGCGACCACGCGGCTGCGGTCTACGACATGCCCAGAGACACGCCCGCAGAGCGGGTGGAGGCCGATTGCCGTGTGCGCGGAGCGTCGAGCTATGGCTGCCGCTGCCTGGTGCGGCTGGCCCGCCGCGATCTCAGCGAGGCCGAGTTCGCCTTCCTGTCGCTGGCTGAAGAGCCGGGACCGCGCGCCGAGCGGCTGCAGGCGGCCGGTCTTGAAGCGCGCGCGCTGTCGGGTCTCGCCGCGCGGCTGGTGGGGCTGGACGCCGAAGCGCGCCGGCGGTGCGGTGCGGGCCTGTCCTACTAGTGCAGGCGCATTTCCACATCGGCGCCCCGCCATTCGGCCGGCTTGATCAGCTCGCAATGAGCGACGCGCACGGAGTGGATGACCGCTTCGATCTCCCGCCGCCAGAATTCCAGAAACGCCATGAGCCGGGGAAAATCCGGCGCCTGATCATAGGTCTGCCACAGGAAGGTCTGCAGAAGCCCTGGATGATCGGGCAGATGATAATACACCTGCGCCGTGGTCAGCCGGGCGCCCTTGATGGCGGTCAGAAAGTCGGGATCGGTGCGCATTCTCCTGCTCCGTTGCGATCGATGAGGAAAAAAGCTTGACCCCAAGCCTCCTCAACGGCAAGAGCATGCGCGCCGATTTATGAAGGATTTCTGTATGTTAGCAGCCGATCCCTCTGGCTGCCGCCAAACGGGTCAATCCAGCGTGACGATGACGCCCAGCCGGCGCGCCTCATTGATGCGGCCGCGCAGGAGCAGCACGTCGATATTCTCCGGCGCCAGGGCGCGCGCGGCGCGCATGTCGGCTTCCGCCCCGTCGAGATCGTTCATCGCCAGACGCGCCTCGCCGCGCAGGCGCAGGGCTTCGGCGTCGGAGGGATCGACCGCCACGGCTTCACCGGCGTAGCGCTCGGCGGCCTGAAGGTCTTCAAGCGCCAGCGCGGCCTGCGCGCGTCCGCGGCGCAAACCGGCGTCCTCGGCGTCGAAATCGATCCCGCGCGAGAACGCGGCCAGGGCCGGCTCGGCGAGGCCCGCCTCCAGATAGGCGTCGCCGACCTGGCCGAACATGATGGCGCGGCTGCGCGGCGTCGCGGTGACCGCGCCCTCGGCCGCGGCGCGCAGACGATCGGCGCCGTCCTCGACCTTTCCCAGCGCCATCAGCGCCAGCGAGACGCAGTGCTCGGCCGGCCAGCCCCCGGCCTGGTGGCGCCAGGCGAGCGCGTCTTCATAGGCGGTCTCCGCGTCTTCGGCGATGGACGCGATGCACGCCTGATGGCGCGCGTCGGGATCCAGCGGGGCGTGACCGGCGCTCGCCGGCGCGGCGGCCAGCGCGGCGAGAACGGCCCCGGCGGCGAGGCGACGGGCGGGGATTGCGGTCATGGAGCGGTTTCCTCACGGCTTGGATTCCGGGTAAGCCTAGGCAAGAGCGGAGCGCAACACCATGGCCGAGACCCCCGTCCTTCTCCTTGCAGGTTTCGGCTATGTCGCCGAGGCCACAGCCAAGCGCGCCGCAGGCGAAGGCTGGCGCGTGCTGGCCAGCACGCGCAGCACCGAGACCGCCGAGGCGATCGCGGCGCGCGGCCATGAACCGGTCACCGCCGACCCGGCCTGCGAAACCGGCCGCGCCGCCCTGCGCAAGGCCGCCGGGCGCGCCCAAGCGATCCTCCTGAGCGCCGCGCCCGGGGAGGCGGGCGACCCGTTCGCGCCCGCCCTGCAGGATCTCGATTTCAGCCGGACCTGGCTCGGCTATCTGTCCACCACAGGGGTCTATGGTGACCGGAACGGCGGCTGGGCGTTCGAGCGCGACGCGCCCAGCCCCGGCCAGGCGCGCGGCGTGCGCCGGGTCGAGGCCGAGGCGGGCTGGGCGCGGCTGGGCGCGCGCCTGTTCCGGCTTTCCGGCATTTACGGGCCGGGCCGCAGCGCGCTGGACAAGATCCGCGCCGGCGAGATGCGCGTCTTCGACAAGCCGGGCCATGTGTTTTCGCGCATCCATGTGGACGACATCGCCGCCGCCCTGACCGCAGCGATGGCGCGGCCCGGAGCGCAAGGCGCGTTCAATCTCGCCGACGATCACCCCTCGAGCCAGGCCGAGGTCATGCTGGGTGCGGCCGCGCTTCTCGGCGCGCCCGCGCCTGAAATCATCACCTTCGATCCTGAGCAGGCCAGTCCCATGCTGGCGAGTTTTTACGCCGAATGCCGACGGGTCTCGAACGCACGCGCCAAGGCGGTGCTGGGCTGGCGCCCGGCCTATCGAAGCTGGCGGGAGGGTCTCGCCGCCATCGTGTCGGCGGGCGCCTAGAGCCGTTTCGGTCGATCCTGATCGGCCAAATCGACTCTAATCTGTTGAAATGTAGCCTTTTCGAAACGCGAAGCCCGTGTCCGCTTTCGCTGAAAAGTTTCTAGCTCACCCGCTCGATCGTTTCGGTGAGGCGAGCAAGATCGTCCGCGCCCGACAGCCGGTGATCGCCCGATTTCGACAGATGCAGCTGCACGTCATCGCCCTGCAGCGCCTCCATCAGGCGCACGGCGTGGTCCCAGGGCACGTCGGGATCGCGCCAGCCCTGGAGGATGCGCACCGGCGCCTCGATCGCAATCGGTTCATCCAGGATCAACCAGTTGCGCCCGTCTTCGATGAGCGTGCGTGTGATGACGCTTGTTCCGCCATAAGGCGAGGGCTGCTCCCAGCGCCCCTCGTTTTCGATCGCCTGCTTCACGTGGAAAGGCAGGCCCGCCCACATGAGCTTTTCGGTGAAGTCCGGCGCCGGGGCGATGAGCACCAGCGCCTTGACCCGTTCGGGCCGGGCGAGCGCGGCCAGCAGAGCCATCCAGCCGCCCATGGACGAGCCCACGAGGATTTGCGGCCCGTCGCTCAGCTGATCGAGCGCGGCGATCGCGTCCGAGCGCCAGCGCGTGATGGTGGCCTCTTCGAAAGCGCCCGAAGAGGCGCCATGGCCGAAATAGTCAAAGCGCACGAAGGCCCGGCCGGACTGCCGCGCCCAGGCGTCGAGGTGCATCGCTTTCGCTCCGCCCATATCCGAGGCGTAGCCGCCCAGGAACATCACGCCGGGACCGGCTCCGGCGTGGCGGACATGGGCGAGATGGTGACCATCGCCGCGATCGAGGCGTTCGGGTTCGCGCATGGGCGGAGCCTTTCCGGGTTGGCGCATTCAGGGCTTGGCGGTTATGTGACCTGCAAGCGCCGGCGGGCAAGCCGGACGGAGAGGCGTATTGAACATACTTCAGGTCATTCCCGAGCTCGACGCCGGAGGCGCGGAGCGCACCACCATCGAGGTGGCCGAGGCGGTCGTGCGCGCCGGCGGACGATGCCTCGTCGCCAGCCGGGGCGGCCGGCTGGAGGGCGAGCTCTCCGCCGCCGGCGGCGAGCTGGTGCGCCTGGACATGAAGACCAAAAACCCCGTCTCGCTCTGGCGCAACGCCGCCCGGCTCGCCCGGCTGATCGAGACCGAGGGCGTGGACATCGTGCACGCCCGCTCGCGCGCCCCGGCCTGGAGCGCGAAATGGGCGGCGCGCCGCACCGGGCGGGCGTTCGTGACGACCTATCACGGCGCCTATAACGCCGGGTCCGCGCTGAAGCGCCGCTACAACGCCGTCATGGCCGCCGGCGACCGGGTGATCGCGAATTCTGAATTCATCGCCGCGCATGTGCGCGCCGAACACGGTGTCGGCGCCGACCGGCTGCGCGTGATACCGCGCGGGGTCGACCTCGAGCGCTTCGATCCCGATGCGGTGGCGGCGCGCCGCGTCGCCGCGCTCGCCGCGCGCTGGAACGTTCAGCCCGGCGAAGCGCTGATCGTCCTGCCCGGCCGGCTGACGCGGTGGAAGGGCCAGGCCTTCTTCATCGACGTGCTCAAGGCGCTGAACACGCCGCGCCCGGTGCGGCTGGTCTGCCCCGGCGATGCGCAGGGCCGCGAGGCCTATCGCAGCGAGCTGGAGGCGGCCGCGTCCGCGGCCGGGGTGACGCTGGTCCTGCCCGGCCATGAAATGGACATGCCCGCCGCCTACACGGGCGCCGACCTGGTGGCGTGTCCGTCGCTGGAGCCCGAAGCGTTCGGCCGCACCGCCGCGGAAGCCCAGGCCATGGGCGCGCCGGTGATCGCGGCCGACCATGGCGGCGCGCGCGAGGCTGTGGCCCATGGCGAGACGGGCTGGCGCGCCGCGCCGGGCGAGATCGACGCCTGGCGCGAGGCGGTGCAGGCCGCGCTGGCACTGGACGCCGAAGCGCGCACGAAGCTTGCAAGGGCGGGGCGCGCGCGCATCACCGAGCGGTTTTCCGCCGCGCAGCTGCAAGAGTCCACCTTGCGGGTCTACCGCGAGCTTCTAGAGTAAGCGCCATGTTCGGATCCGACGACAAAGAACAGATTCTTGTCCTGCATGACGGCGACCTCGCCGACATGGTGCGCATGCTCGCGCCTGCAAAACGGATCCGCGACCATCACCGCACCGCCCGGATCACGCTTCTGACGGGCGAGGATTTCGAGAGCCTTCTAAAGCACTGCCCGTATTTCAACGCGGTGGAGCCGACGCTGCACCAGGCCGCCGGCCAGGGCTTCTTCGAGCGCATGAAGTCTGCGCGCAATTCGCGCTTCGACCGGATCTACGATCTCGGCGCCGGCGAGGCGGGACGCAAGATCAAGCGAGCCGCGCGCTTCTCCAAAGCCAAGTGGATCGATCTGGCGCCGGACCCGAAGCTGGACGGCCATCCGCTGGACCTCGCCGCATCGCGTCTGGGCGCGGCCGGGCTCTATGACCGGCCCGTCTACCGGCTGGGCGAGGCGCCGCCGCCGGAGCTCGACTGGGTCGACTTCGTCGCCAAACGCTCGCGCACGCTGGATCCGGCCTATTTCGGACTGCAGGGGCGCTACGCCCTGTTCGCGCCGGCCGGAGACGAGAGCCCGCCGCCCACGCGCTGGCCGAAGGAGCGCTGGGCCTCGCTGGCCCATCAGCTTCTCCAGCAAGGCGTGGAGCCGGTGATCGTTGGCGGACCCTCCGCCCGCGAGCTCGGCCGCTATGTCGCCCATGTCACGCCGGGCGCGCGCGATCTGACGGGGCGCGCCAATCTGGTGCAGCTCGCCGGCCTTGGCCGGCAGGCCCAGTGCGCCTTCGGCGAGGACGTGCCGCTGCTCCATCTTCTGGTGGCCGCGGGCTCGCCGGCGGTGCT
>JBKHAZ010000043.1:0-13476 GCA_046542605.1 Oceanicaulis sp.
ACCGTTCTGGCCGCCGGCGAGCAGGCGAGCGCCGCGCTGATGGCGCTGGCGCTGCAAAAGGAAGGCTTCGACGCGCAGGCCGTTCTGGGCTGGCAATTGCCGATCCGCGTGGAAGGCCCGCCCGGCTCGGCGCGGATTTGCGCGATCAACGCCGAGCCGCTCGAAGCCATGCTGGCCGCCGGGATCATCCCGGTGGTGGCCGGATATCAGGGCGTCGACGCCAGCGGGCGCCTGGCCACGCTGGGCCGGGGCGGCACCGATCTGACCGCCGTCGCCGTCGCCGCCGCGGTGAAAGGCGAATGCGACATCTACACCGATGTCGACGGGGTCTACACGACCGACCCGCGCATCGCGCCGGACGCGGTGCGCGTGGAGCGCATCAGCCATGACGTCATGCTGGAGCTCGCGGCCATGGGCGCGAAAGTGCTCCAGACCCGATCGGTGGAGTACGCCAAGGCCAAGCAGGTGCGCCTTCGCGTCAAATCCAGCTTCGAAAAACCCGGCGAAAGCGCCGGCACCGAAGTGGTGGAGGACGCCGCCATTGCAGAACGCCGCGTGGTGTCCGGCGTCGCTTATGTGCGCGACCAGGCGCGCATTTCGCTGAACGGCGAAGCCGACGAAGCGCCGGCCGAAACGCTGTTCGGCAAGCTCGCCGACGCCGGAGTGGCGGTCGACATGATCGTCCAGGCCCGCAACGGACAGGGCGGCTCGGTGGTGGAATGCTCGGTGGCCGGCAAGGATTTGCCGCGCGCGCTGAACGTGGCCGAAGAGCTGTGCATGCCGTTCGTTCGCATCCGCTCGGAGACGGGGCTGGCGAAGGTTTCAGTGGTCGGCACCGGCCTTCGCGGCCGCGCCGACGTGGCGCGCACGCTCTACGCGGTGCTGGCGCGCGAAGGCGTGGCGGTGCGCATGCTCGCCACCAGCGAGATCAAGATCTCCGCCCTGGTGGACACTGACCTTCTGGAAAAAGCGGTCAAGGCGCTGCATGGCGCCTACGGGCTGACTGCGGTCAATTCCCGGACTTGACGGACGCAGGCTCGCGCGCGCTTCTTGGCGCGGTTAAACTGACGCGTCCACCGGCCCTGATCAGCCCCCTTCAAGGATCTCGAGCCGCCTTATGAGCCCAGACTCCCTGACCACCTCCGTGCGCGGTCCGCGCCGCCTCCTGTCGCGCATTCGCGACCTGATGGCGATTCAGGAGGACGCCCAGGCGCGCCTGGACAAGCTTACCGACATCATCGCCGAGGAGACCGGGTCGGACGTGTGCTCGATCTATCTGGTGCGCCCGTCGGGCGCGCTGGAGCTGTCGGCGACCCACGGGCTGAAGAGCGACGCGGTGCACACGGTGCGCCTGCGCGCCGGGGAAGGCCTGGTGGGCCTTGTCGCCCGGCGCGCGCGCCCGTTCGCGGCGGAGGACGCGCCGGCGCACCCGAACTTCTCCTACCGGCCGGAAACCGGCGAAGAGCCGTTTAAAAGCTTTGTCGGCGTGCCGATCCTGCGCGGCGGCCGGCTGGTGGGGGTGCTCACGGCCCAGACCGCCGCCATGCGCCCTTCCACCGAAGAAGAGATCGAGACGCTGCAGACCGTCGCGATGCTGCTCGCCGAGATCGTCGCGTCCAGCGATCTCGTCAGCGCGGAGGCGTTCTCCGGACTGGAGCTGCGCCTGTCCAAGCCGGAACGCTTCCAGGGCCTGGCGCTGGCGGGCGGGCTCGCCAAGGGCGTTGCGGTGAAACACGAGCCCCATGTGCGCGCCACGCGCATTGTCGCCGAGGACGCCGAAGCGGAGGAGGCGCGCCTGAGCGACGCGGTGGGCCGGCTGCGCCGCTCCATCGATCAATTGCTGGATTCAGGCCGCGTGCCCACCGGCACGCCCTCGCGCGAGGTGCTGGAAGCCTACCGCATGTTCGCCCACGACCGCGGCTGGATCGATCAGCTGCGCGAAGCGGTGCGCGCGGGCCTGACCGCCGAGGCCGCCGCGGAGCGCGTCAGGAACGAGCACAGGGCCCGCCTGATGAAAGCGCGCGACGTGCATTTCCGCGAGCGCCTGCACGACCTTGAAGATCTGGCCAACCGGCTTTTGCGTCATCTGGCCCGCTCCGAGGACGCCGCGCCGGAGCAGCTTCCCGACGACGCGATCCTGATCGCCCGCTCGGTGGGCCCGGCCGAGCTTCTCGATTTCGACCGCACCAAGCTGAAGGGCGTGGCGCTGGAGGAGGGAAGCTCCACCAGCCACGCCGCCATCGTCGCCAAGGCGCTGGGCATTCCCATGGTGGGCCGGGTCGAAGGCGCGCTCGACCGCATCGAGGACGGCGACCCGGTGATTCTCGACGCCGAGTTCGGATTGTTGCACGCGCGCCCGTCGGCGGATGTGACCGAAACCTATGACGAGCGCATCGAGAGTCTCGCCGCGCGCCGGCGCGCCTACGCCGATTTCAGCGCCGAACCCACGGTGACGCGCGACGGGGTGCGCATGCATCTGTGCATGAACGCCGGGCTTCTGGTGGAGCTGTCGCGCCTGAACGACAGCGGGGCGGAGGGCGTGGGCCTGTTTCGCACCGAATTTCAGTTCATGGTCTCCGACACGCTGCCGCGCCTTGAAGCGCAGTGCGAGCTTTACAGCGCCGTGTTCGAAGCCGCCGGCGACAAGCCGGTGGTGTTCCGCACCCTGGATCTGGGCGGCGACAAGGTCACGCCCTACACCCCCTCCATGCGCGAGCCGAACCCGGCGCTGGGCTGGCGGGCGATCCGGATGGGTCTCGACCGGCCGGGCCTCATCCGCTACCAGCTGCGCGCCCTGGTGCGCGCGGGCCGGGACCGCGAGCTGAACGTCCTCATCCCGCTGATCACCACGCCGGGCGAGTTCGCCGAAGCGCGCGCCATGCTCGACTCCGAGCTCGACTACGCCGAGCGCCACGGGCGCGGACGGCCGGCGAAAGTTCAGCTCGGCTTCATGCTGGAGACCCCGGCGGTCGCGTTCGCCCCGGACGCCTGCCTGGCCATGGCCGATTTCGTCTCGCTGGGGGCGAACGATCTGATGCAGTACTTCTTCGCCGCCGACCGGCAGAACCCGAAAGTCTCCGAGCGCTTCGACCCGATCAGCCCGCCTTCGCTCGCACTGATGAAGCAGATCCGCGAGGCCTGCGACCGTCACGGCAAGCCGATCAATGTGTGCGGCGAGCTCGGCGGACGCCCGCTGGAGGCCTGCGTGCTCGCGGCGCTGGGCTACCGCACCCTGTCCATGCCCGCCGGCTCGATCGGCCCGGTCAAGCGCGCCTTGTCCGGCTGTGATCTCGCAAAGCTTTCCGCGTTTCTGGAGACCGAGCTCGCCCGCCCCGAAGATCCGCACGCCGGCCCGCTGCGCGCGCGCCTGCAGGAGGCCGGGGAAAGCGTCGGCCTGCCGCCTGAATGTGTTGATAAAATCAAAAGCATTTGATTGAATGATCTTGCAGTGCGGCGCGTCGGCCACACCGATTGAGGGAGCGCCGCACAGCGGCGCTGAACACCGGATCCGAAATGACCACGAGCAATCCGGAATACGACCGGGCGAGTGAAGACTACGTCCCGGTGGACGCCGTCTTGAGCGACGCGTCGGCCGGGCAGGAGGACGATCCCGAGCTGTCGCTCGGCGAGCGCCTGCGCAAGGCGCGCGCGAAAGCCGGCTATACGCTCGATTCCGCTTCGGCGCGCACCCGCATCAAGCGCGATTATCTCGAGGGTCTTGAATACATGGACCCGCGCGCCCTGCCTTCGCGCACTTATGCAGTCGGGTATCTGCGCACCTACGCCCGGTTCCTCGGGCTCGACGCGGACGCCTGCGTCGCCCGCTTCAAGGCGGAGATGGAGGTGGACGCCGGACGCGCCACGCCGACCGCCCCGCAGGAAAAGAACGAATTCCGCCTGCCGCGCGGCGCGGTGGGCGCGGTGCTGATCCTCGGCGGCGTCATCGCCGCGGCGGGCTGGTACGGCAATTACGTCTCGCGCAGCGACGCGTTCGAAGGCGTGAGCGCGCCCCTGGACACGCTTCTGGCGGCCGAGGACGAGCCGCTGGTGGCCGTGGACGAGCGCGCGGCCCCGCGCGTCGAGCGCATCTGGTCGGGGCTTCCCGCCGCGAACAGCGCCGGCGCCCTGGTGCTGGAGGCGGCCACCCCGGTCTATCTGGAAGTGCGCGACGCGTCGGGCCGCATCCTGATCTCACGTGATCTCGACGCCGGCGAGGTCTACCGCGCGCCGGACGAGCCGGGGCTGACGGTGTCGACGACCGACGCCGGCGCGGTGCTTGTGCGCGCCGGCGGGCGTCCGCTGGGCGCGCTCGGCGAGGACGGGGAGTCGGTGGACAATGTCTCCGCCGCCGAATTCGTCATCGCCGCCCTGCGCGCCGACGGCGAGGACGCCGCCGGCGGCTAGGCCTAACGCCGCCCGAAGCGGTAATTGATGCGCACGCCGAGTTCGTCGAGGCCCTGATTGCGGCCTTCTGCGAGGATCTGGCCGTGGGAATAGTGCTCGTAGAACACGCCCGCGCCCCAGCGCTCGGTGAAGGAATAGTTCACGCCCAGAGCCGTGCGGAACAGGATGGAGGAGCCCAGAAGCGCGCGGGTCTCCTTGATCTCCACCGCCTTGAACGGATCGCTGAGATCCAGCTCGTTGACGCCGTCGTGATAAGCAAGGCCGAACCCGCCCTCGATCGTCCAGCGCTCGCCCAGTTCGCGGTCCCACAAAAGGCTCGCGCCGATCAGGTCGGTGAAGCCGTTGGCGTTGATCGACACGTTGAAGAGCGGACGCGGCGCGCCGAGAAAGCCGAGGCCCACAGGGTTCAAGAGCAGTTCGCCGGTGATCTGCGGTCCGTCCTCGGCGTGGTCGGTGAGGTCGTGGGCGGCGACGCCCAGGCGCGCCTCACTGACCCAGTCAGCCGAAAACGCCGGAGCGGCGGCGAGCGCGGCGAGCGCCGCTGCGGTGATGATGCGCTTCATGACTGTCCCTTCCAGACCCCCGTAGGCGTGACCACGCGTTGCCTACACGAAAGCGCGGGCAAGCGCTATTTTCTTAACTCGACGAGCACCGCCCAGGCGTTCCAGCGCAGGCCCGGTATCGCGAAAATCGCCTGGTCGAGACGCCGGGACGCTTTCAGCACGGGCTCGCCCAGCCGGCCGCCCCAGAACGGCACCGCGGCGAGCGTCGCCAGGCCGTGGAATTGATAGTCCACCTGGTCGAACAGGGCCTCGGCGCACCGAAAATCACGGCGCTTCAGCGGCGCCTCGTCTTGCGTGCGCGCCGGGGCGGTCAGCCTGCGGTACAGCGCGATCGCCGGATTGTGGCCGAGCGCCTCCACGAACAGGGCGCGCCCGCCCGGCTTCAGCAGCCTGTGGACCTCCCTGAACGCCACCGGCACGTCGAGATGGTGAATGATGCCGGTCGCCGCGATCAGGTCGAAGCTCTCGTCCTCGAACGCGGTTTCGTGCGCGTCCATCACCTCGAAGCGGGTGTTGGTGAAGCCCTGATCCGCCGCGCGCTTGCGGGCGCCCTGCACGCCGCGCTCGGAAATGTCGATGCCGACCGCTTCGCGCGCCACAGGCGCGGCGTGACGGCTCACCTCGCCCTCCCCGCACCCGTATTCCAGCACGCGCGCGTCCTGCGCATAGGCTCTGACGCGGCCGAGAAACGCGTCGCGGCAGGGCTTCAGCGCGGCGTAGTACTTCATCTGATGGACGCGGGCGGAGGCGTCGTAATGGCTGTCGAAATAGGCGCGCTCGCGCGCGATGCGCGCGGCCCGCTCGGACGCCTGTCCGGCTTCGGTCTCAGACACCCTCGGTCTCCAGCGCTTCGGCGTACGCCCAGTCGAGCCAGGGCCCCAGCGCGGCGACGTCGTCGTCGTCCACCGTCGGCCCGCACCAGATGCGCAGGCCCGCCGGCGCCTTGGGATGGGGCGCGACATCGTAGGCCGCGCCTTCCCGGTCCAGAAGCGCCGCCATGCGCCGGCTCACCGCCCAGCGCTCGTCCTCCGACTTGCCCTCGAGCTCGGGACCGGAGAATTTCAGCGTCACCGAAGTCGTCGAGCGCGTGGCCGGATCCTGCGCGAGGTAATCGATCCAGGAACACCCCTCCACCCAGTCGGCGAGCGCGGCGAAATTGGCTTCGGTGCGCGCGATCAGGCCATGGAGGCCGCCTTGCTTGGCCGCCCATTTCAGCGCGTCGAGATAATCCTCGGTGGCCAGCAGCGAGGGCGTGTTGATGGTCGCGCCCTCCCACAGCTTGGCGTCTTCTTCTCCCGCCTCGAACAGCTGGAGAATGCGCGGCACGGGCCAGGACGGACGGAAGCTGCGCAGCCGCTCGCGCGCGCGCGGCGAGAACACGGCGATCCCGTGCTGGGCTTCCCCGCCCATGCATTTCTGCCAGCTGAACGTGGTCACATCCAGCTTGTCCCAGGGCAGGTCCATGGCGAAGGCGGCGCTTGTGGCGTCGCAGATCGTCACGCCCTCGCGGTCTTCCGGGATCCACTCGGCGTCGCGGATGCGCACGCCCGACGAGGTGGCGTTCCAAGTGAAGACGAGATCATTATTCGCCGCATCGGCCTTCGCGTAGTCCGGCGCGACGCCGAAGGGCGTCTCGTAGCAGGACAGGCCTTCGGGCTTGAGTTCGTCGCGCAGATCCACCGTCCAGCGCCGTCCGAACTCGTCGCAGCTGAACACGTCCACCGGCCGCGCGCCGATCATCGACCACAGCGCGCCCTCCATCGCCCCGGTGTCGGAGGCGGGCAGGATCGCGACCTTGTAATCGGCCGGCACTTCAAGAACCGCAGCGGTGCGCTCGATGGCTTCGGCGAGGCGCGCCTTCGGCGTTCCGCCGCGATGGGTGCGCCCGAGCGGCGCGTGGGCGAGCGCGGACAGCTCCCAGCCGGGGCGTTTCTTCGTGGGGCCGGATGAGAAGCGCGGATCGGCGGGGCGGGCGGGCGGCTTGGTTCGGCTCATGAAATCATCCTGCATCGGCGCGTTGCTGCGCTTAGCGGTAGGACTTCCGCGCGCAAGGGTCAAACCCGCTCACGCCTCAAGGCGCGTCGCGGAGAACGCCATCAGGAAGTTGAGCCGCGCCCCCATGCGCGTCATGCCCGGAACCAGAAGGATGAGGTCGCGCACCCGGTGATCGAGCTCTCGGGTCAGCGTCTCGCGCGCATTCGCCGCCGCGCGCGCTTCGGTGACGTCGCGGAAAAACACCGGAAGGCCTTCGGGCGTGGGCTGGGTCCGGGCCTCGAACACCGTGTTCAGCGGGTCGTACCGGTCCTCCACCCGGCGCGGCTCGCGGGCCTTCATCGCCTGGCGATAGGCCTTGAACAAACAGGTTTGCTCCGCGCCTGGAAACGATTCCCCACAAGGTCGCGCCGATGAGACCGCGGCCCGGCGCGATCATGATCACCGCCCGCGCGTTCATGTAGGCGGTCGTCCAGTTGCGATTGACGACGAACACGCCGTCATTGGTCGCTTCGAGCACTTCGGCGAGGCGCGCTTCAGTCACCTCGCGCTGACGCGGAATCTCGCGCACGGCGGGAAGCCGGCCGGGAGCAATCTCGCGCGCGTCAGAACGGCCTCGCCCGACGGCGAAGCGCCGCCTTCCAGAAGGCGGTCGATGGTGTCGCGCTTGGGAGATCCAGTTCGCGTCGCGTCGGGCCTGAACATGCCGTTCGAGACGGCCGCCCGGCTCGCGTTAACACGATTACATACTTGCAGGTCGCAGCGTCCTGAAGAACCCGGCCGCCCAGCTTGACCGCAGCCGCGCCGCACCCTACCGCTCCGCCTCATGCACATGGACGATCAGCGCAGCGCCTTCGATTTGCCCGACGGCGAGTCATATTTTAACGCCGCTCAGATCGGTCCCCTGCCGCGCGTCGCGGCCGAGGCCGGCGCGCGCGCCTTCGAGGCGAAGCTCCGGCCCTGGCGATCGACCACCCAAACCGACTTTTTCGATACACCCGAAGCCCTGCGCGCCGCTGCGGCCGGCCTGTTCGGCGCGGCCGCGGGCGATGTGGCGCTGATCCCTGCGGCGAGCTACGGCCTGGCGGTCGCCGCAGCCAATATTCCGCTGACCGGCGCGCAGGAGATCCTGGTGCTCGACGGCCAGTTTCCCTCCAACGTCTACACGTGGCGGCGCAAGGCGCAGGACACCGGAGCGCGCGTGCGCACCGTCGCGCGCCGGGACGGCCAGAGCTGGACCGAAGCGCTGCTGGACGCAATCGGGCCGCAGACCGGGCTGGTGGCGTGCGCGCACCTGCACTGGATCGACGGCGGGCGGATTGACCTGGAGGCGGTTTCCGGCGCGGTCGAATCCCACGGCGCAGCCCTGGTGCTCGACCTCACCCAATCGCTGGGCGTCATGGCGTTCGATCGCGATCGCGTCGAGCCGGATTTCGCCGTGGGCGCCGCATACAAATGGCTGCTGGGCCCATACGCGACCGGCTTTCTTTACGCAGCGCCGCACCGCCAGGACGGTCGTCCGCTGGAGGAGAACTGGATCAACCGGGACGGCAGCGAAGATTTCTCCCGGCTGATCGACTATCGCGACGCCTACGCGCCGGGCGCGCGGCGCTACGACATGGGTGAGCGGTCGAACCACCAGCTGGTTCCCGCCGCGCTGGCTTCGCTGACCTATCTCGGCGGGCTTGGGATCGAGGCGATCGCAGCGCATATCGCGGCCCTGAACGACAAGATTGCAGACCGGCTCGCGCCGCTGGGGTTGGCGGACGACACGCCGGACCGGGCCGGCCATTACCTCTCGCTCGCCCTGCCCGACGATGCACCCGGCGATCTCGCCGCCCGGCTGCGAGAGCACAAGGTGCACGTCTCCCAGCGCGGACCGCGCCTGCGCATCAGCCCGCACGTCTACAACAGCGACACAGACGTCGACCGGCTCGAGGCCGCGCTGCGGGCGGTTCTGTCGTGAGCCCGGAAAGACCGGGAGCCTATGGCTGGGGCGGGCTCGGCCTTCTGGCGCTGACCTGGGGCTCGGCCTTCGCTTTCATCGCGGTGGCGGTTCAGGATCTCACTCCGAGCCTGGTCGCCTTCGGACGCCTTGCGATCGGCGCGATACTGCTGACCGGCTTCACCCTCTATCGCAGGCGCACCCTGCCGCCCCTGTCGGACCCGCGCTGGCGCTGGTTCGCCGCGCTCGGCTTCTTCGGCAACACCCTGCCCTTCACCCTGATCGCCTTCGGCCAGCAGGATGTTCCGTCCGGCGTCGCCGGCATCCTGATGGGCATGACGCCTCTGGCGATCATCGCCGCAGCTCATTTCGTACTGCCCGGCGAGCGGCTCGGCCCGGCGAAACTCGCCGGCTTCCTCACCGGCTTTTCCGGGATCGTCGTTTTGATGGGACCAAGCGCGCTGGAAGGCATGCTCTCGGCAAGCTTCATCGGCCAGGCGCTGATCTTCGCTGCGACCCTGGCTTACGCCACCAACGCCATCCTCTATCAGAAAGGCCCGGAGACCAGCCCCAGCGTCGTGGCGGCGGGCAGCCTGATCTGCGCGGCGGTGCTCGCCCTGCCGCTTGCCGCCTTCGACCTCGCCACGGGCCGTCAGGCCCTGGCGCCGGGCCTGTCCGCGCTCGCCGCAGTAATCGGGCTCGGCGTGCTGCCCACGGCGCTGGCGGCGATGGTTTACATGGCCATCGCGCGCAAGGTGGGCGCGGCCTTCATCGCGCTGGTGAACTACGCCGTGCCGGTGGTGGCGGCCCTGATCGGCTTTGCGCTGGGCGAAGCCATGGGCGTGCGCGCCTGGATCGCGCTGGCGGTGATCCTGGCCGGCATCTTCATCGCCCGGCGCGGCGACCGGACGCTACGCGCGAAAACCGGCGGGCGCACGCCGAACCGGTGAAGCCAGGCGCAGCGGGACTGTCCACAACTTCGCACACCGACCGCCGGGGGCCGCTTGGGCCTTTTTTCAAGGCTTGTGCGCGCGCGCCAGATTTTTAACCGTTTGATTCGCCGCAGTTTTGCCACACCAATCGCGTTTGCGGACTCGATTCGACCTTGCGAGTCAAACCGCTGTTAACTTCTCCTAAGGGATTCTCGCCTCTCATAGCGAATAAGGTTAACGGTTGATGCGTCGGCGAAGTCATTGATTCGTCCACGGCTCTGGGAGGGGGAACCGATGCGGGTCCTGCTGATCGAAGACGACCGCGCCACGGCGCAAGGGATCGAGCTGATGTTGAAGTCGGAGGGCTTCAACACCTATGTCACCGACTATGGTGAAGAGGGCGTCGATCTCGGAAAGCTTTACGATTACGACATCATCCTTCTGGATCTGAACCTGCCCGACATGCCCGGCTTCGACGTGCTCAAGACGTTGCGCGTGGCCAAGGTCGACACCCCCATCCTGATCCTCTCGGGCAACGCCGACATCGATAACAAGGTGCGCGGCCTGGGTTCGGGCGCGGACGACTACATGACCAAGCCCTTCCACAAGGAAGAGCTGATCGCGCGCATCCACGCCGTGGTGCGCCGCTCGAAAGGTCACAGCCAGTCGATCATCAAGACCGGCGACATCGCGGTGAATCTCGACGCCAAGACGGTGGAGGTGAGCGGCCAGCGCGTGCACCTGACCGGCAAGGAATACCAGATGCTCGAGCTTCTTTCCCTGCGCAAAGGGACGACGCTCACCAAGGAGATGTTCCTCAACCATCTCTATGGCGGCATGGACGAGCCGGAGCTGAAGATCATCGACGTCTTCATCTGCAAGCTTCGCAAGAAGCTCTCCGCGGCCACCGGCGGCGACAACCACATCGAGACGGTGTGGGGCCGCGGCTACGTGCTGCGCGATCCCGTCGAAGAGCAGAAGGCCGCCAGCGCGTAAGCGCCGCCTCAGCCCTGACGACATGAGCCCCGGTGGAAACGCCGGGGTTTTTTGCATGCGCCCGAGCGTGACGTGTCTCGATCCAGCGATGGCGACCTTCGCGGTGCTCCGCTCAAGCGGGGTCGCGTCGACCGGCGAGTTGAACGCCTCTCGACTTGCTGCACGAAGCTTTCAAAACGGTGAGCCGCCGGAGAGTCGGGACGGACGATCCGGCCTCGCCACGCGCAGCCGCAGCGAAATGGGGGCTAATGCGCTTCAGCCGCAATCGTCGCAATGCCGCAGCGAAACCTCAGACGGCGTTCGCTTCACGGCCCGTTCCGGTGCACAGAACGTGACGATCTCCTGCCCGGTCGACTATGTAGCCGCCGAAGGCGTGACGCTTGTGAGCATGGATATAGTCGTAAGGTCTGCAGAATATCCGAACTATACCCAATCAAACAGCCGGTTCGACGATCAGTGGGCTTATTCGCTGTTGTTGAGGAACACCACCGGCGACAGCTCCGTCGCCGATGCCGGTGACGTCAATGCGGCCCATCGCGACACTGGAAAGATCCGACGCGAATTTTGCCTCGAAAGCCCAAATGCTGACGACAACGGCTCCGATAGGGCGCGAGCTTTGATCGCCAGGCGCGCCGGCGCGCCATGGGACGCGCCGGCGCGCGCCCAGCTTCTGGCGGCTTGGCTTGGCGCCGCCCCACGGAATCCGCGAACGCCCGTGCGCAAATTCAACGCATAACGAAAATTTCTTCGCGGCCGCAGCATGTTCACGCAATTGTCCCGGCGCTTGCCAAAGTCGCGCGGGGGGGCTAGGTCGCGCCCGCACCCGCCTTGCTGGCCTGGCAATAACGTACGGACAAATCATGGCTGACGCCCCGCGATTCCACGTGCCCAACCCGCCCTTCCGGCCGGGCGACGAGCCGGACTTCAGACACTTGACGCTTCAAAAGGCCGGCGAGGCGAAGAAGCCGAAGGTGGACGTTCCCGGCGTCGAGACCCTGCCCCTGGCCACCGGCCTTGTGGGGGTGATCGACCATAATCACCAGGCCGTCGGCGAGTGGGATCCCAGGCTCAGCCCGGAGGTTCTGCGCGAAGGCCTGTCGCACATGGTGCTCACGCGCATCTATGACGAGCGCATGCTGAAGCTCCAGCGCCAGGGCAAGATGAGCTTCTACATGAAGTCCACCGGCGAGGAGGCCGTCGCGGTGGCCGCCGCCATGGCGCTGGACAAGGCCGACATGATCTTCCCCAGCTATCGCCAGCAGGGGATGCTGTTCGCGCGCGGGCGCAACATCGTGGACATGATGTGCCATTGCATCTCCAACAGCCGCGATAACCTGAAAGGCCGCCAGCTGCCCGTCCACTACACCTGGGCGGAGGGCGATTTCTTCTCCATCTCCGGCAATCTGGGCACCCAGTTCCCGCAAGCCGTCGGCTACGCCATGGCGTGCGCCTACAAGGGCGACGAACGCGTGGCGGCGAGCTGGATCGGCGACGGCACCACGGCCGAGGGCGATTTCCACGGCGCGCTGACGCTGGCGTCGACGTATCGCGCGCCGGTGATCCTCAATGTCGTGAACAATCAGTGGGCCATCTCCACCCACCAGGGCATCGCCCTGGGCGATGCGCCGACTTTCGCCGCGAAGGGGCTCGGCTACGGCCTCGCCTCCTTGCGCGTGGACGGCAACGACTTCCTGGCGGTCTACGCCGCCACGAAATGGGCGCGCGAGCGGGCCCGCGCCGGCGCCGGCGCGACGCTGATCGAGCTGTTCACCTATCGCGGCGACGCGCATTCCACCTCGGACGATCCCGGCAAGTACCGGCCGAAGGACGAGTACACGGCCTGGCCGCTGGGCGATCCCATCGAGCGTCTGAAGCAGCACCTGATCGGACGCGGGGAATGGGACGAGACGCGCCACGGCAAGCTGGAGGAGGAGATGACCAAGCTCGTCGTCAAATCCTACAAGGAGGCCGAAAGCTACGGCACGCTCCATGACGGCCCGCTCTCGCCGACGGAATCGATCTTTGAGGACGTCTACGCCGAACAAGACTGGCGTTTAAAGCGCCAGCGCCGCGATCTGGGGGTCTAGCGCCATGGCCGTGAAGAACATGATCCAGGCGCTCAACGACGCCATGGACGTCCTTTTGACGAACGATCCCGACGTGGTGGTGTTCGGCGAGGACGCCGGCTATTTCGGCGGCGTCTTCAAGACCTCCGACAAGCTTCAGGACAAGCACGGGACCGACCGCGTCTTCGACACCCCGATCAACGAGGCCGCCATCGCCGCCATGGCGATCGGCATGGCCGCCCGGGGCCTGAAGCCCATCGCCGAAATCCAGTTCGCCGACTACATCTTCCCCGCGTTCGACCAGATCGTCTCGGAGATGAGCCGCATCCGCTACCGCTCGGCCGGCCAGTTCACCTCCGGCTGCGTGGTGCGCACGCCCTGGGGCGGCGGCATTCGCGGCGGCCAGACCCACTCGATGAGCCCCGAAGCCTTCTTCACGCACGTGCCCGGCCTGAAGGTGGTGGTGCCGTCGACGCCGTACGACGCGAAGGGCCTTCTGATCGCCTCGCTGGAAAGCGGCGACCCGGTGATCTTCTTCGAGCCCAAGCGCATCTATAACGGCCCCTTTGACGGCGTGC
>JBKHAZ010000044.1:0-13220 GCA_046542605.1 Oceanicaulis sp.
CCCGGCGATCTCCTGGTGTTCAACGACACCCGCGTCATTCCCGCCGCGCTCACCGGCGTGCGCCCGGCGCGCGAGCACGGCGGCGGCGGCGACGTGGAGGTGGAGGTCAACCTTCACAAGCGGGACGGGGAGGCGGTCTGGCGCGCTTTCGCACGGCCGGCCAAGCGGTTGAAGGAAGGCGACGCGCTTCACTTCAAGGGCGCGCTGACGGGCGCAGTGACCGAAAAGCTCGACGGCGGCGAGATCATTCTCACCTTCGATTGCTCCGGCGTCGAACTGGACGCGGCGATCGTGGCCGCCGGCGCGCCGCCCTTGCCGCCCTATATCGCCTCAAAGCGCGCCGCCGATGCGGCCGACCAGGACGATTACCAGACGATCTACGCCGATCCGGGCAAGGCCGGCTCCGTCGCCGCGCCGACCGCCGGACTGCACTTCACCGACCGGCTGTTCGACGCGCTCGAGGCGAGGGGCGTCGCCAAGACCCATGTCACGCTGCATGTGGGCGCGGGCACGTTTCTGCCGGTGAAGACCGAAAACGTCGCCGAGCATCAGATGCACGCGGAGTGGTGCCAGGTGAGCGGCGAGACGGCGGCGCTGATCAACGGGACCCGGGCGAGGGGCGGCCGCATCGTCGCGGTGGGCACCACCTCGCTTAGAACGCTGGAAAGCGTGGCGGACGAGGACGGAACCGTGCGCGCCGAGGCGCGCGAGACCGACATCTTCATCACGCCGGGCTATCACTTTCGGGTCGTGGACGCGCTGATGACGAATTTCCACCTGCCGAAATCCACGCTCTTCATGCTGGTGAGCGCGCTGGCCGGGTTCGAGGAGATGCACGCCGCCTACGCCCATGCGGTGCGCGAGCGCTATCGCTTCTTCTCCTACGGCGATTCAAGCCTCTTGTGGCGCAGGGAGTGAGGGCGAACCGGGCTAAATCCCCGCCGTCACCCAGACCAATCCGCCAGCCAGCACGATCTGGACAAGGTTCACGAGGACGCTGGCGCGGTGGCCTTTCTCGAACTTCTCCTTCGCGCCGGGCTCGCCTTCAAGATCCGCGTCGCGCCAGGCGTTGATGCGCGGGACAAGCACGGTGCGGATGGTGAGGGTCGAAAGCGCGATGGCGCCTGCGGCCACCGCCCAGCTTTCACCGATCAACAAAAGCGCGAAGGCGCATGCGCCCGACGTGGCGGTCACGAAGGCGTAATAGGCCGGGAAGAGCGCGCGCAGAAACCGCCCGGCGGTCTCCGGCGACAAGGCGCGGAACACGGTGGGCGCCACCGCGGTGGGAAAGAAGATCATCGCGCCGAAGAGCACCGTGGCGGTGTATAGGGCGACATATTCCGAAACGGTGGTTATCACGGGCATGGTCGAGACTTTCTGGCTTGAAGCGCGAAGCTAGGACGAAGCGGCCGGAGAGGCGAGGGGGCGTTTGCGCGCCTGGTTTTAAGGCCGGGCCGCTCGTTACCGGACGCGAGTTTGAAATGCCGCATGGATGGGGGCGTGCGCGCCAGGCGCCTCGGTGTATCGGCGAGCCTACGACGTTGGGGGTTTCTGAGAAGTCACGTCTCTGGCGTTCAACGTGAGCGAGAGGCGTTGGGCGGTGCTCGCTCCAAACAGCGCCCACCAGGGTGGACTTGCGGCGTGGGCGGACGCGTGTCCCGGCGCAATGATCGCGGCCGCCGAAGCGTACGCCCCGAGCCTGCTCGCCGAGGCTGACGCTGGATCGAAACCTGCCTAAGGCCGATACCGCACCCCCGGCGCTTGCTTCATGCGCAGCTTGGCTGTGAGGTTTGCAAATTCGGTGAGCACGGCGCGCGTTTCGGCCGGGTCGATGATCTCTTCGATCCAGTAGCGCTCGGCGGTCTTGAAGGGGGAGGCGAGGCTTTTCATCGCTTTTGAAAGCCCGGCTTTCATGGCGTCCGGATCGTCGGCTTTCTCCAGCTGCGCCTTGAACGCGGCCTCCACCCCGCCCTCCAGCGGCAGCGAGCCCCAGTCGCCGCTCGGCCAGGCGTAGCGATAACGAAACCGCGTGTGGTCCATCATCGCCGCGCCGGCGACGCCGTAGGCCTTTCGGATCAGGATGGTGCACCAGGGCATGCTCGCCTGATAGATCGCCGACAAAGCGCGTGCGCCATGCCGGATCGTGCCCGCGCGCTCGGCGCGCTGTCCGATGACGAAGCCCGGCACGTCGACGAAATGGACAACGGGCAGGCGGAAGGTCTCTGCGAGATCGACGAAGCGGGTGATCTTCTGCGCGGCCTCGGCCGTCCAGCCGCCGCCATAGACCTGCGGATTGCTGGCGAGCACCGCCACCGGCCAGCCGTCCAGCCGGGCGAACGCCGTGATCACGCTGGCGCCGAAATGGCGGCCCATCTCGAACAGCGACTCCGCATCCAGCGCGCTGGCGAGGATCTTGCGCATGTCGTAGCTGTAGCGCTTGTCGCGCGGCACGATCTCGCGCAGGGCGTCGTCTCCGCGCTTGGGATCATCGCCTGGGGTCTTGCGCGCGGGCGCCTCGCCGACGCTGTCGGGCAGGTAGGACAGAAACCATTTCGCCGCCGCCATGGCGTCGGCTTCGCTTTCATAGGCGTCGTCCGCCGCGCCGGCGGCGAGCTGCAGATCGGCGCCGCCCAGCTCTTCCTTGGTGACGTGTTCGCCGATCCCGGCCACCACGGGCGGACCGGCGATGAACATTTGGGAGAGCCCTTTCACCATGACGCAGTAATGGCTCGACACCGCACGCGCCGCGCCAAGCCCCGCCACCGGACCCAGCGCCAGCGAGACCACGGGCACGCGCGACAGGTTCGCCGCCACATGGTCCCAGCCCGGATTGAAGGGCACATAGCTTGCGCCCATGTCGAGGATCGATTTCACCGAGCCGCCTCCGCCGGTGCCTTCGATCAGGCGGATCAGCGGCAGGCCGAGCTCGCCGGCCATCTTCTCAGCTTCGATCTGCTTTTCGATGATCGCTGCGTCGGCCGCACCGCCGCGGACGGTGAAGTCGTCGGCCACGACAGCGACCGTGCGCCCGTCGATGGTCCCGCGTCCGAACAGGCAGTTGGCCGGCGTGAAACCGTCAAGCGCGCCGTCTTCGCCGTGGCGGGGCGTACCGGTGATCGAGCCGATCTCCTTGAAGCTGCCGGCGTCCAGCAGAAGGTCGATGCGCTCACGCACGTTCAGCCGCCCGGCGGCCTTCTGGCGGGCGAGCTTGTCCGGCCCGCCCATGCCTTTGGCCAGCGCCTGGCGCTTGCGCAATTCGTCGATTTCGTCTTTCCAGCTCATTCAATCTTCCGTCCGCGGCGAAAAGCAGTCCTTTGATGAGCAGTTTCCCTTTTGAGATCGCAGCCGTCGACGGGCTTGCGCGCACAGGCGTGTTGAAAACTCCCAGAGGCGACATCGCCACGCCCGCCTTCATGCCGGTGGGCACGGCCGCCACGGTGAAGGCGCTCTATCCAGACCAGGTCAAGCAGACCGGCGCGGGCATCATTCTCGGCAACACCTATCACCTGATGCTGCGCCCTGGCGCGGAGCGGGTGAAGCGGCTCGGCGGGCTGCACGACTTCATGCGTTGGGACGGGCCGATCCTCACCGATTCCGGCGGGTTTCAGGTCTGGTCGCTGTCGGGCTTGCGCCAGATGAGCGAGGAGGGCGTGACCTTCAAGAGCCATCTCGACGGCTCCAGGCACGCGCTCACCCCTGAACGCTCCATCGAGATCCAGGCTGATCTGCTGGGTGCGGACATCTCCATGCAGCTGGACGAATGCACGAATTTTCCCGCCACCCGCGACGAGGCGGCGAGCTCCATGCAGCTCTCTCTGCGCTGGGGCGCGCGCTCCAAGGCCGCGTTCGGAAACCGGCGCGATCAGGCGCTGTTCGGCATCGTTCAAGGCTCCACCTTCGAGGATCTGCGCCGGGAAAGCGCGGAGGGCCTGATCGAGACCGGCTATGACGGCTACGCGGTGGGCGGGCTCGCTGTGGGCGAGGGGTTCGAGATGATGTGCCAGGTGCTCGATTTCACCACGCCGCACCTGCCGGCCGAGCGCCCGCGCTATCTCATGGGGGTGGGCAAGCCGATTGATCTGGTGGAGAGCGTGGCGCGCGGGATCGACATGTTCGACTGCGTCCTGCCGACGCGTTCAGGCCGCCACGGCCAGGCCTGGTCGGACTACGGACCCTTGAATTTGAAGAACGCGCGCTTCGCCGAGGACAAAGAGCCGCTCGATTCCGCGATCGATTGCCCGGCGAGCCGCGACTATTCGAAGGCCTATATCCACCATCTGGTCCGCGCGGGCGAGTATCTCGGATCCATGCTCCTGTCCTGGCACAACATCGCCTATTATCAGGACCTCACCCGGCGCATGCGCGCCGCTGTCGCGGCCGGCGAGTTCGAAGCGTTTCGGCGCGAGTTCCGCGCCAAATGGGATGCGGGTACGGCCTGAAGTCCTCAAATCCCCGCCGCCGCCGCGTGCGCGCCTCGCAGCGAGCATGGCTTGCTTACGCGCAGCGACGACCGGCCGAGCGGGCGCGGGGGAGGAGACCAGGCGAAAAAAGAAAAAAGCGCCGGCTTTTCAGCCGGCGCCAAGCGTGGGCGCGTGCAAGGGGAGGATGCGTTGCGCCAAAGCCGGGGGGAGGTAAAGAAGGCCCCCCCGACCCGAGTTCATGACGCCTTAACGCGTCTCGTCTTCCATCGGTTCACTTTCATCGTCTTCGAGCGGATTGTCGCTCAGCGGAAAGTCCGAGGCGCGGGACTCGTCGAACGCCTCCATCTGATCGACTTCGTCTTCGGTGTAGCGGATCTGCAGGACCTGCTCACCCTCGTAATCGGTGAGGCGGAAGTTCGAGCCGTTCAGCTCCACCTCACGGCCGCCAAGGTCCAGGAAACCGCCGGTCTCCACCACGATGGCGGTGGGCTCGGCGCCGGTCTCGCCGCCGCGGACCCGTTCGACGTCGCCGATCTGTTCGCCGGTGCGCGAATACACGGGCGTATCGACCCAGTCATGGTCGTCGGTCCACTGGTTCGAGGCGTCGCTGTCCTCGCCGCCTTCGCGTCCATAGGCGGTGTCGCCGGCGTCGGTCTCGGTCTCGCCCTCGCCCTCGCCCTCGCCCTCGCCATAGTCCTCGTCGCCGCCGGTCATGCCCGATTGACCGCCATAAGGCCGTGAGTCCTCTTCGAACTCGTCTTCGTCCTGGTAATCGAGCGTCAGGGACTGTTCGCCCTCGCGCCGCTCATCGGACCAGTCGCGGTCTTCGAGCAAGACCTGACGTTCGCCCATCGTGTCGGTGATGATGATCAGGGCGATCGGCTCGGCATCGGTCCCCTCGCCGCCCTGCCGGACCTGGCCCACGGAGCCGAGGCGGGTGTCGTCCTGGGCGTAAACGTCCTGGCCGACGAGGTTGCTGTCTTCGCTCCACCCCTGCTCTGCGCCGGACTGGTCAGAGGCCATGTCCGAATCGGTCGAGCCGGCGGCCTGACCGGTGCGCGCATCTTGCGAGCCGGTCTGCGCGGATTGCGCATCGCCGCGATTCTCCGTGCCGCGCTGGGCGCCTTGCGACCGGGTCTGCGTCTCGTCCTGCGCCGAACTCTGACCGGATTGTCGGTCCCGCATGGTCCGGTCGCCGTCCTCACCGTCCTCACCGTCCTCGGCCTCGTCGCCCGCCTGATCGGCGCGATCGGTTTGGCCCATGTCGTCCGAGCCGTCGTCCATGGACTCGCCGGGGCTGTCCTCTCCGGAGTCGTCGAAGAAGTTCCCGTCCTGGTTTACGCCGGTGTCTTGGGCGCCGGTGGCGTAGTCGTCACGCCCGGCGCGGCGCTCGCGGTCATAGCCGTCCGAGGCGTCCTCGCCGATTTCGTTGCCGTTCTCGCTCTGAAAGTCTTCAGAGTCTTCGTCCGACATCGCCTCGCCGCTTCGCTCGCCCATGGGGTCGCCGGTCTGACCGGCGTTCGCGGCCATCTCCTGCTCGCCGCTCGCTTCCTCGCGCGCGGTCCGGGAGGCTTGCCGGGTGGCCTGACGCGCATCGGCGCGCCGGCTTTCGCCGGCGTTCATGGCGTCGCCTTCGGTGGTGTCGGAAGCGACGGAGGTTTGCGTGTCGGCGTCCGCGCTCGCCATCGACGCACCCGTACCGGCCGGGGCGGTGTATTCGGGCATGATGCCGATTTCGTCATTGGTGAAATCCAACGTGATCAGCGTGAACGTGTCCATGCCGCCGCCGGCGTTCGCCTGGCTGGCGTCACTTTCGGCGTCGTCGTCGTCGTCGCCGCCCCAATTCCACCAGCGGCGTTCGGTGTCGCTTTCTTCCTCACCGTCGCCGCCGCCGTCGGGTCCGTCCGACCGACCGCCGGAGCCGGTGCGGCTGACCGTCCAGCCCTGGGGCAGGGCGTCCTGGGTGATCACCGTGGCCTCATCGCCCAACAGGCGGATATGGCGCATGCCCTGATCAAGGAACCCGTCCGTGTCCAGCACGATGGCGCGCACCTCGGCGTCGTCGTCGGGCCGCATGCGGACGCGGTCGACGACGCCGATCTGCTCGCCGTCCTCGCTGTAGACGGCGGCCTGCACCCAGTCATGGTCGGAGCGCCAGTCGTGACCGTCGTCATTCACCGCACCGCTGCGGCCCGCGGCCTGGTTGGTGTTCCGGGAGTTCGCGCCGGCGCGTTCGGCCGACTGGTCCTGAGCCTGATCGCCGGCGTCCATGGTGCGGTTTTGCGAGGTCGCATCCTCGTCGGCCTGGGCGAGGGCGGGGGCGGTCATCAGGGCCGTGGCGGCGGCGGACAACAGAAACTTGGACATGAACGGGGCTCCTTGCTGCGTTCAGATCGAACCTTGCCGGCCGCACGAAAATATCCGCACGGAAAACGGCGCGTATGGGGCAATAAAGATCATCTTTCGACCGGCGCGCTGAGCTCCGGTCCGCTTTGAAGTCTGCGGCGGTCACCGTTTTTGCTGGCGTTGGTTTGCGGGTAACGCGCCCTTTATTTCTCAGGTTCCAGCCTTCTCCGGCCTGATATGCAAAACGGCCCGCAGCACCCGCTGCGGGCCGTACTCATGCCGGTTTGGCGTGCGGGAATCCGAATTGATCTTCGTACCGGGCCTGATCGAGCCGCAGCACCACCGTGCGCTGATCCTCGTCATACCCGGCGAGGTCGTCGGGGAGGTTGCGGTAGCGTGAATGATGCTGTCCTCGGGCATGATGTCGTGAACCAGAATGCTGGTCACGTCGGCGCCGATCAGCGTGTTCGCTCATGAACATCATCGAGATCAGATCGTCCCCGTCCCAGGTCGCGCCGGCCGGTTGGACGGGGGCCGGCGCGGACAGGGGCGCGGCCTCGATGAGCGAAAGGGTCGGACGTTTCATATCGAACCTCTTGAGGGGTGCGGTCCGTGCCGGCGACACGACCTTCCCCTCACGAGGTCCGATCAACCCAGCCGGCCCTAGCGCGTCTCCGCCTCGTAAGCGTCGCGCAGAAGATCGCGCTCGCAGTCCAAGGCGTCGAACGCGCCGCGCAGCCAAGCCCGCCGTTTCAGGGCGAGTTCGCGCTCGCGGCGGGCCTCGGCCTCGATCTCGCCGGACTGGGCGAGGAATCGCACCACGGGACGGGCGGGGTTCAGGCCCACCACCGCGTCCACCGCTGCGTCGACTGCGAGGCCGGGCACGTCGTCGGAAATATCGCTGGCGAAGTCGCGCCTGCGCTCCCCGTCGCCGTCCTCGTCCTCATCCTCGGCCGGCGCCTCGAGATCCGGGCCAAGCAGCAGCGTCAGCCGGACGATGTCGCGCGCCGTGTCCGCGCAGGCGAGCACCGCGCTGTCGCCGCCGTAGGGCGTCGCCACGGTGCGCGCATCCTCGGTCAGGACGAGCTCGCCGGGGCGCTCCCGGGCGAGGCCGATCGTATCGGCGGCGATGTCGCCGCCGTCCGGGGTGCTGGAACAGCCGGCCAGCCCTGCGGCGAGCACGAGCGGAGCGATCGGGCGGAGCGAGATGAAGCGTTTCATGACATCCATGTTAGCACTGAAACGCGGCGTGCTCATGATCGTTTCACGCGCTGCAAAAGACGCCGTCGAAGAGGCGTCTTGCGCCTTGACCGCCCCATCGGGCGCGACTAGGTTCCGCGCCTCTCGACGGGCCTGCAGCGCTCCGTCTGGTGAGAGCCGGTAGCTCAGTTGGTAGAGCAACTGACTTTTAATCAGTAGGTCCAGGGTTCGAACCCCTGCCGGCTCACCAATACTTTCCGCCCGTATGACCCGGAGACATTGGTGACGGATTGGACCCAAGACATGGGTGACACCCGCTTGCCGAACCGGTTGTCGATAGTCTGCAGGGTTTTCTGTTCCAGGCCGATACATTTCCGATCGTAGGTCGTGAAGCTGACGAGAAGCCTCGCGCTGCATCGCGTCTTCAGTCGCGGAGCAGGCGAGCGTGACCCGGGAGATTGCGGGTAATGGTCAGCAAGCCGCGACCGGCGCCCGTACCGTCGCTACATCACCGGCGTCGAGCAGGCGGCGAGGGAGTCCAGCGGTACGACCGCCGAAGTGCTCGCGGCCTCTACGAATCTTGAAAGTCAGGCCGTCGAATTGCGTCGCCATGTCGATCAGGTCCTGGAGCGCATCCGGGCGTAATCACCCCTCCCGTGCGATCACCGCCAGGAAGGCCTCGCCATAGCGCTCCAGCTTGCGCGCCCCGACCCCGAAACACTCCCCCATGGCTTCGGGCGTCGAGGGTTTGTTCAGCGCCAGCTCGATCAAGGTGCGGTCGGCGAAGACGGTGTAGGCCGGCTTGCCGCTCTCCTTGGCGATCTCCAGGCGCAGCTTGCGAAGCGCCTGATACAGATCCCGGTCGCGCTGGCTCTGGAGCGCCTCGGCGGCGTCGGAGACCGGACGTGAGCGCGCACCGCGGGTTCCGCGCGCCTCCTCGGGAGGGCGCAGACGGATGGGCTTTCGGCCGAACAGGATCTCCTTGCCTTTGGGCGTGATGATCCATTCGCCGTGTCCGTCGATGGGCTGATCGATGGCGCCGTGGGCGAAGAGCTGGCGAAACACGCTCATCCATTGCTCTTTGGACAGCGCCTCGCCGACCCCGAAGGTAGGCAGCCGGTCATGCCCGCGGGCGAGCGCCTTCTCGGTCTTCAGTCCGCGCAGCACGCTGACGAGGTGCTCCAGCCCGAAGCGCTGACCGGTGCGCGCAATGGCGCTCATGGCCTTTTGGGCGAGCTCCGTTCCGTCGATGAGTTTCGGCGGGTCGTCGCACAGATCGCATTTGCCGCAGGGCTCTATCTCTTCACCGAAATAGGACAGCAGGGTTTGCCGCCGGCATTGGGGCGCCTCGCAATAGGCGATGAGCGCGCCGAGCCGGCGCAACTCCATCTGCTTGCGCGCCTCGTCCGACTCGCTCTCCGCGATCTGGCGGCGCCGGAGCGCGGCGTCGGCGAGCGACCAGAGCATGAGCGTGTCGGCCGGTTCGCCGTCGCGGCCCGCGCGTCCGATCTCCTGATAATACGCCTCCACGCTCTTCGGCAGGGCGGCGTGGAGCACGTAGCGCACGTCGGGCTTGTCGACGCCCATGCCGAAGGCCACCGTGGCGCACATCACCACGCCGTCGCCCTTTACAAACTCGTCCTGGCGCCAGGCGCGCGTCTGCGGATCGAGCCCTGCATGATAGGCCAGCGCGTAGACGGTTTCCGCCTGGAGCTTGTCGGCGAGGTCCTCGCACGCCTTGCGGCTGGCGCAATAGATGATGCCGGACCGCCCCGGGCGCGCCTTCACGAAGGCGAGGATCTGGGAAAAGCCGGACCGCCGCGCCCCGGCCGCCAGATGCAGGTTCGGCCGGTCGAAGCCGGCGACGAATTCGGCCGGTTCGCGTGAAAACAATCGCTCGGCGATGTCGCGCCGCGCCGCGGCGTCGGCGGTGGCGGTGAAGCCGGCGATCTGCGGGCGCCCGGCGGCTTCGGCCAGCTCCTTGATGCGCAGATAGTCCGGGCGGAAATCATGGCCCCACTGGCTGACGCAATGGGCTTCGTCCACGGCGATCATGGTCAGCCCCGCCCGCCCCAGGCGCTCGGCCAGGCCGGGCGCGGCCAGGCGCTCGGGGCTGACATAGAGAAGCCGCAAGCTGCCGTCGTCGAGCCGCGCCCAGGTGTGCTCGCGCTCCTCTGGATGGTCGGCGCTGGTGAGACTGCCGGCCTCCACCCCGCTCGCCTGCAGGGCGGTCACCTGATCGCGCATGAGGGCGATGAGCGGGGAGACCACAAGGGTCAGCCCGCCGCGCACGATGGCGGGCAGCTGAAAACACAGCGACTTGCCGCGCCCGGTGGGCATGACGGCGAGCACGTCGCGGCCCGCCAGCACCGCCTCGACGATCTCTTCCTGGCCCGGCCGGAAATCGCGGAATCCGAACACCTGCGCCATGGCGGCGCGTGCGTCGGCGAGGTCCGGCGCTGTGGGAGAGGAATCGGATACGGCCATGGCCGGCAGGCTAAAGCGCCGGGCCGCAGGCGCAATGGGCGAGGACGGTCCGTACGCGCGTCAGGCCACTTCGCGCGGCAGTTTGAACACCACGTCCTCGTCGGCCACGCGGACCTCCTCGATGCGCAGCTTGAAACGCCCGGCGATGGCGGCGATCAGGTCCTCGACGAGGTCTTCGGGCGCGCTCGCCCCGGCGCTGATCCCGACGCGCGCCGCGCCGTCGAACCAGGACCAGTCCATGTCCTCGGCCTTCTGCACAAGGTGGGCGTCCTTCGCCCCGGCGCGCAGGGCGACTTCCACCAGGCGCACCGAGTTCGAGGAGTTCGGGGCGCCGACCACCAGCACCAGATCGGCGCTTTCGCCGATCGCCTTCACCGCCTGCTGGCGGTTCGTGGTGGCGTAGCAGATATCCTCTTTATGGGGGCTGGCCATGGCCGGGAAGCGCGCCTGCAGCGCGGCGACGATCTCCTCGGTATCGTCCACCGACAGGGTGGTCTGGGTGACGAAGGCGACGTTCGTCGGATCCTTCGGTTCGAACGCGCGGGCGTCCTCGACCGTCTCGATCAGGGTGACCGCGCCTTCGGGCAGCTGTCCCATCGTGCCGACCACCTCCGGATGGCCGGCATGGCCGATGAGCAGAATCTCCTTGCCGGCCTTGTGGTGGCGCTGGGCCTCCACATGAACCTTGGAGACCAGCGGGCAGGTGGCGTCCACATACAGCATCTCGCGGCGCGCGGCTTCCTCGGGCACGCGCTTGGGCACGCCATGGGCGGAGAACACGACGGGCCGGTCGTCCGGGCACTCGTCCAGCTCCTTCACGAACACCGCGCCCATGGCCTTCAACCGATTGACCACATGCTTGTTGTGCACGATTTCGTGGCGCACATAGACCGGCGCGCCATAGCGCTCCAGCGCGCGCTCCACGATCTGGATGGCGCGGTCCACGCCGGCGCAAAAGCCGCGAGGGCTGGCCAGCAGCAAGGTCAGGGCGCTGTCTTCAGACATGAATTCTCCGCTTCCAAGCGCCGCCGGGCGTTGCGGCGAACCCGCGCGCGTAATAGACAGCCTGTACCAGACACGCGCCTGCGGGCAAGCCCGCCCGGGCGCGCGCGCCCGCGCTGTTCAGTTGGGGATCCTTCATGCGCTTTCAAACCCTCGCCGTTTTCGCCGCCGCGCTCAGCCTCGCCGGATGTCAGTCGGTGCGCGACCGGCTCGGCGAACCGGAGCCCAATCCCGGCCCGTGCCCAAACGCGCTGGCGCTCTACGACGCGCATCGCCTCGTGCAGATGAACGGCGACGCCCTGGTATATGAAAATGTCGGATTCACCGGCGAGATTCTCAATGTCGTCAGCCGGTGCCGGTACACCAACCAGGACGCCAGCCCGATCGATATGGAGGTCGGGGTCCGGCTGGCCTTCGGCCGGGGGCCGGCGGCCGACGCGGAAACCCATACCTATGAGCTTTTCGTGTCTGTTGTGGCCGTCGACAGCGTGGTGCTCGACAAGCAGGTGTTTCCGGTGACCGTGCGGTTCCGTCCCGGTCAAGACCGGGTCGAGGTCCAGGAGATCTTCGATTCGATCACCATCCCGCGTAACGCGGCGGACACTTCAGGCGCCAATTATGAAGTGCTCGTCGGGTTTGAACTCACCGACGAACAGCTTGAGTTCAACCGCGAAGGGCTGCGCTTCCGCGTCGACGCGGGACAGAACTGATCCTTTTCAATTATCGGCGCGGCTTGCCTTGAGGGCCGCGCCCGCCAAGGGCCGCCCGCCATGACGTCTCTGCTCGCCGCGCTTTCGAAAACCGTCTCCGAGGCGTTCGCCGCCGAAGGCCTGCCCGCCGATCTCGGCGTGGTCAACGAGAGCGGGCGCCCGGATCTTGCGCCCTATCAGTGCAACGGCGCCATGGCGGCGGCGAAGATCGCCAAGGCCAATCCGCGGGCGATCGCGGAAAAGATCGCCGCGCGCCTGAACGACAGCGATCCGGAGGTCATGGTGGAGATCGCCGGGCCGGGATTCCTCAATCTCACTCCGAACACGCTCGATTATGAGCGCCGCGCCGACGCGCTGGCCGGCGATGAGCGGGCGGGGGCGGGCCATGCGCCGCGCGCGCAGACCATCATGCTCGATTTCGGCGGCCCGAACGTGGCCAAGCCCATGCATGTGGGCCATCTGCGTTCGGCCGTGATCGGGGACTGCCTGCAGCGCCTGCTCAGCTTTCGCGGTCACAAGACGATCTCCGACGTCCATCTGGGCGATTGGGGCCTGCAGATGGGCCATCTGGTCACCGAGCTTGAGGACGAGCAGCCGGACCTTGTCTATTTCGACGCCGACTTCACCGGGCCGTATCCGGAGACGAGCCCGGTGACGATCAAAGACTTGTCCAGGCTCTACCCGCAAGCCTCCGCCAAAGCCAAGGAAGACCCCGAACGCAACGCCCGCTCCCAGAAGGCGACCGCCGAATTGCAGGCGGGCCGGCCTGGATACCGGGCGTTGCTCGCTCATTTCATCAGCGTTTCGATCGCCGCGCTGAAAGCCGACTACGAGGCGCTGGGCGTGACGTTCGACCTGTGGAAGGGCGAAAGCGACGTCAACGATCTGATCCCCGCCATGGTGGAGGATTTCAAGGCGCGCGGGGTCGCCGAGGAGAGCGAGGGCGCCTGGGTCGTCCGCGTCGCCGAAGAGGGCGAGAAGCGCGAGCTGCCGCCGCTGATCCTCGTCTCGCGCCAGGGCTCGGCGCTCTACGCGACGACCGATCTCGCGACGA
>JBKHAZ010000045.1:0-13151 GCA_046542605.1 Oceanicaulis sp.
CAGGAAGCCCTCGCTCGCCGCCTTGCCGAACTCCTGCTCGTCCGGCCCCATCACGCCGGCGTTGGCGAACAGGATGTCGAGCGGTCCGTCGACGCGCGAGGCGAGATCGCGCGCCGCGCCGAGATCGGAGGCGTCGTAGCGCTCGATCTTCAGGCGGCCGTCGCCCGGATCGAGGGCCTTGAGATCGTCGGCCTTGTCCGGATCGCGCACCGCGGCGGTGACCGTCCATTCGCGCGACAGAAGCTGGCGGGCGTGTTCCAGGCCGATGCCGCGATTGGCGCCGGTGATCAGGGCGTGGGGCATATATCTCTCCGTTTCGGTGAACGCCTTCGGGGACGGGATTGTGAAGCCGTTTCGCGGTAAGGCGAGTCTCCGGCGCCGGACGGCTTGAAAGCGGCGCGCGCCGGAGTAGGCTGCGGCAACCCTATTTCAATTGCGGGCATGGTCAATCGCCCGCAACTCAAACCCGCCGGGAGCCCTGCATGAACGCCGTCGTCAGCGTCGCGTACGCGTTTGATCGTGACGCCTTTTTGTCCGCCGCCCGCAGCCATTTCCTAAAGGCGTTCGGCGGCCTCGGCGCGGACGCGGAAAGCTATATCCTACAGGTCTGGGGCGATGCTCTGGCCGAGGACATGGCGACGCTCCAGCTGGATGACGCCGTCAGGCTCGCCGGTGAGTTCTGGGATTACGCCGAACACCGCCCGGCCGACCGCATGCTGGTGCGGGTGCGCTCGGGCGAAGGCGCGGACGGGCGCGATCTGGGACGCGACGTGCTGGAGATCGTCGGGCGCGACCGGCCCTTCCTCGTCGATTCGGTGATGGGCGAGATCGCCGGTCACGGGCTGGACGTGCTGGCCATGTTCCACCCGGTCGTTCAGGTGCGCCGCGACGACGAGGGCGCGCGCGTGGAGAGCGGCGGGCGCTGCATCCCGGAGTCGATGATCCAGGTCCATCTCGACGCGCTGACCCCCGAGCAGCGTGAAACGCTCGAGGCCGGGGTCCGTCAGACCCTCGCCGACGTGCGCGACGCGGTCGAGGACTGGTCGGACATGCGCGCGCAAATGGATGAGGCCATCGAGCATGTCTCGAAAGCCAACACGCCATGTCCGCGCGAGGAGCTGGACGAGGCGGTCAGCTTTCTCAAATGGCTGCGCGACAACCATTTCGCGTTTCTGGGCTGCCGGGTCTATCACTTCGCGGTGGACGAGGACGGCACGCTCAAGCGCGAAGAGCCGGACGTCTATGAAGAGACCGGTCGCGGGGTGCTGCGCGATCCCGACATCAACGTGCTGCGCAAGAGCGATGAGCCGCTGCTGCTGACCCCGGCGATCGAAGCCTACATGCGCGCGCCCAGCCCGGTGATCGTGGCGAAGGCGAATTTGAAAAGCCGTGTCCACCGGCGCGTCTACATGGATTATATCGGCGTCAAACAGTACCGCGAGGACGGCGCGGTGATCGGCGAAGTGCGCTTTGTCGGCCTGTTCACCGCCGAAGCCTACGATCAAATGGCGCGCGAGGTCCCGCTGATCCGGCGCAAGGTGCGCCGCGTGCTGGAGAAAGCCGCCAAGGCGCCGGGCTCGCATTCTGCGAAGAAGCTGCAGAACATCGTCGAGAACTATCCCCGCGACGAGCTTTTCCAGACCGACGAGCAGGATCTGCTTCAGATCTCGCTGGGCATTCTTCACCTCTACGACCGGCCGCGCACCAAGCTGTTTTTACGCCGCGACCAGTTCGATCGCTTCGTCTCCTGCCTGCTGTTCGTGCCGCGCGACCGGTATAATTCGAAGGTTCGCGCTGATGCCGGCGAGATGATCCGCGAGGCCTTCGACGGGCGTCTTTCGGCCTTTTATCCCAATTTCGGCGACGGCCCGCTGGCGCGCGTCCACTTCATCATCGGGCTTAATCCATTCAACCATCCCGAGCCCGACGCCGCGGAGCTGGAGCGCCGCATCGTGGCGCTGGCGCGCACCTGGGAGGACGAGCTTCACAACGCCGCGCGCGCCAGCAACGACGCCGGGCTTCGCCGCGCCGCGCCGCGCTATCTGGACGGTTACTCGGCCGGCTATCGCGAGCGGTTCTCGCCGCAGGAGGCGCTCGCCGACATCGAGCGCATGGAGCGCCTGTCGGACGGCGCGCCGCTCACCGCGCGCGCCCATCGCATGACGGACGACCCCGAAGGCCGCATCCGGGTGAAGCTCTACCGTCTGAACGAGCCCGTGGCGCTGTCCACGGTGATGCCGGTGCTGGAGAATCTCGGCCTGCGCGTGCTCGCCGAGGCCGGCTACAAGGTGCGCCGTTCGGACGGCGAGGACACGCAGGCCGTTTGGGTTCACGAGTTCGAGGCCCAAATCGCCGTCGCCGGCGCGGGCGACATCAAGGAAGTCGCCGGCGCGTTCGAAGATGCGCTGCTCGCGGTGCTCGACGACCGGGCCGAGAGCGACGGTTTCAACCGGCTGGTGCTGGCGATCGGGGTGAGCTGGCGCGAGGCGGCCTTCCTGCGCACCTGTGCGCGCTACCGCCTGCAGACCGGGCTCGACCCGAGCCAGGGCATCCAGGAGGAGGCCTTCGCCGCCCACCCGGCGATCGCGCGCAAACTTCTGGAGATGGCCAAGGTCCGCTTCGATCCTGCGCTGGACCTCGATTTCGAGGCGCGCGAGGCGAAGTCCGCCGAGCTCGGCAAGGAGATCCGAGGTCATCTCGAACAGGTGGAGAGCCTCGACCATGACCGCGTCTTGCGCCGGATCATGCGCCTGATCGAGGCGGTGCTGCGCACCAATTTCTACCAGATCGGGCCGGATGGACAGCCAAAGCCCTGGATCAGCCTGAAGATCGCCTCGAAGAAGGTGCGCGAACTTCCCGAGCCCAAGCCCTATCGGGAAATCTTCGTGTGGAGCCCGCGCGTGGAGGGCGTCCACATCCGCTTCGGGCCGGTGGCGCGCGGCGGCTTGCGCTGGTCGGACCGGCGGGAGGATTTCCGCACCGAAGTGCTGGGTCTGGTCAAGGCCCAGCAGGTGAAGAATGCGGTCATCGTGCCGGTGGGCTCCAAGGGCGGTTTCTACCCCAAGAAATTGCCCGACAAGTCCCAGCGCGAAGCCTTCTTCACCGAGGGTCAGGAAGCCTACAAGGTCTTCCTGCGCGGCCTGCTCGACATTACCGATAATCTGAAGGACGACGCCGTGGCGCGCCCCTCCGGCGTGGTGTGCTGGGACGAGGACGACCCCTATCTGGTCGTCGCCGCCGACAAGGGTACGGCGACCTTCTCCGACACGGCCAACGCGGTGGCCACCGAAGAATATGATTTCTGGCTCGGCGACGCCTTCGCCTCCGGCGGCTCGGCGGGTTACGACCACAAGAAGATGGGGATCACCGCGCGCGGCGCCTGGGTCGGCGTGCAACGCCATTTCCGGGAGATGGGCAAGGACATCCAGTCAGAGCCCTTCACCGTGATCGGCGTGGGCGACATGTCCGGCGACGTGTTCGGCAACGGCATGCTTCTGTCACGCAAGATCAAGCTGCTCGCCGCCTTCGACCATCGTGACATCTTCATCGACCCGAACCCGGCCGATCTGGAAGCCGGCTTCAACGAGCGCGAACGCCTGTTCCACGCCGGCCGCACCAGCTGGCGGGACTATGACGCCTCGCTGATCTCCAAGGGCGGCGGCGTGTTCTCGCGCAGCGCCAAGTCCATCGAGCTGACCGACGAGATCAAGAAGCTGACCGGGCTGAAATCGAAAACGGCCGCGCCGGCTGAGCTCATCCAGGCGCTGCTCAAGGCCAAGGCCGAGCTGATGTGGTTCGGCGGCATCGGCACCTACGTCAAAGCCTCCAGCGAGCAGAATTACGAGGTGGGCGACAAGGCCAACGACGCGCTGCGGATCAACGCCTCCGAGCTCGGCGCCAAGGTGGTCGGCGAGGGCGCCAATCTGGGCATGACCCAGGCCGCGCGAATCGAGTTCGCCCGCTGCGGCGGCAAGGTGAACGCCGACTTCGTGGACAATTCTGCCGGCGTGGACAGCTCCGACCACGAGGTGAACATCAAGATTCTCCTCAACCCCATGGTCCGCGACGGCTCCATGTCGCTGGAAGACCGCAACACGCTCCTGGAATCGATGACCGACGAGGTCGCCGCGCACGTGCTGGAGCACAATTACGACCAGACGCTGGCGCTCACCATCGCGCGCGAGCACGCCGAGGAGGATCTGGACGCCCATGAGCGCATGATGGAGCGCCTGGAGGCAGCCGGCCGGCTCGACCGCAAGGTGGAGGGGCTGCCCGGTCCGGAGAAAATCCGCGAGCTCAAGGACCAGGGCCTGGGGCTGTCGCGTCCGGAAATCGCGGTGCTGATCAGCTACGCGAAGATCGCCCTGTTCGACCATCTCACGGGGTCGAACGCGCCGGACGATCCGCACTTCAAGGACACGCTGGTCACCTATTTCCCGCACCAGCTGTCGAAATTCGCCGACGCGATGGAGGGCCACCGCCTCAAGCGCGAGATCATCGCGACGCGGCTGGCCAACGACATGATCAATCTGGGCGGGCCGACCTTCCTGCACCGCGCGATCGAAAGCACCGGGGCGGACGCCGAAGCCATCGCGCGCGCCTTCGAGGCGGGCCGGTGCATCTTCCGCTTCAAGGATTTCACCGACCGCATCAACGCGCTGGACAACGAGGTTCCAGCCGAAGTCCAGACGCGCCTGCATGACGAGGTGATCCGGCTTCTGCGCCGTCAGACCTACTGGCTCGCCCGCCGCGGGCTGGGCCAGGATCCCGCCGAGATCGATCAGGTGATCTCGGCCTATCAGCCCGGCGTGGACGAGCTGAAAGACCTGATCAGCGACATCGCCTCGCCCTTCGACAAGGAGAGCGTGGAGACGCGCGCGCGCCTGTTCATGGAGGGCGGCGCGCCCGAAGACCTGGCTCGCGACGTGGCGCGCCTGCGCCCGCTGACGTCCTCGTCGGACGTGATCGACATTTCGCGTGCGCGCCACTGGCCGCTGGCGGCGAGCGCCTGGCTCTATCACGCGGTGGGCGCCCGGTTCAGCTTCGACCGGCTGCGCGGGGCGGGCAATCAGCTGTCCTCGACCCTGCACTGGGACCGGCTGGCCATGCGCCGCCTGATCGAGGACCTGTACGCCAGTCAGCAGGCGATTTCCGAAGCGATGATGAGCTACGCCGCCGAGGCGGGCGGATCGCTGTCGGACGGCGTCGAAAACGCCAGCCGGGACTGGGCGGAAAGCCTGGTGGACAGCTGGACCAGCGCCAACAGCCATGAAGTCGACCGCGCCGACCGGGCGCTGGACGAGGTCATGGCGACCGGCACGTGGACCCTGTCCAAAGTGGCGATCTGCTCCACCCAGCTGCGAGAACTGGCCGCCACGGCGCGCCGGAGCTGATCTCCCGGCAGGCTCAGGCGCGGGCCGCGGCCGGCCTGAGCATCGCCAGCGCCTCGGCGTGAAGCTCGGGCGTCGCCGCGGCGAGCACCTGTCCGCCGCCGTGGCAGGGCTCGCCGGCCCAGCCGGTCACCACGCCGCCCGCGCCGGTGACCACGGGTATGAGCGCGGCGGCGTCCCAGGGTTTGAGCCCGCTTTCCACCACGATGTCGACTCCGCCCAGCGCGAGGGCGGCGTAGGCGTAGGCGTCCAGCCCGTAGCGGCGCACCTTCGCGGCGCGCGCCACCGACATGGCGGCCTGCGTTTCCGGTCCGCAGAACAGGCCGGGGTCGGTGCTGGCGAAGATGGCGTCGTGGAGGGCGGTGCACGCTCGCGTGCGAAGAGGCCTGCGCGCGCCCGCATGGTCGAGCCAGGCCGCCTCGTGCGCGACGCCTGAAAAGCGCTCGCCGGTGAAGGGTTGGTCGATCACCGATAGGATTGGTCCGCCGCCGTCCTGAAGCGCGATCAGCACCGTCCAGACCGGCAGGCCTGCAATGAAGGCTCGGGTGCCGTCTATGGGGTCGATGACCCAGGTGCGTCCCGAGCGGCCCGGCGTTTCCGCCTGCTCCTCGCCCAGCACGCCGTCCTCGGCCCGCGCCTCGGCGAGGCGTGCGCGGATGAGCGCTTCCACGGCTCTGTCGGCCTTGGTGACGGGATCGAACTCGGCGCCGGGTTTCGCCTCGGCCGCGACGCCGGCGCGAAAGTATTCAAGCGCGACCGGGCGTGCAGCCTCGGCGAGGGCGGCCGCAAGCGCCAGGTCGTCTTTCAACGATTCGGTACGGCTCACGCCGCCGTGTCGTCGCGCGGCTCGGGGTCGAGCGCGCGGGCCAGCTCCAGGAGCCGGCGTCGGGGGCGCTCATTGAGCTTGTAATAGGCGCGGATCAGATCGAGCGTTTCTTTCTGCGAGAGAATGTCGGGCGCGATCTGATCGCCTTCGGGCACTGCTGAAGCGCCCAGGCCCTGAAGCCCGTCGTAGAAATACTGCACCGGCACGTCGAGCGCTTCGCCGATTTCGAAAAGACGGCTGGCGCTGACGCGGTTGGCGCCGCTCTCATACTTCTGGATTTGCTGGAAGCGGATGCCGACGGCCTCAGCAAGCTGTTGCTGGGTCAGACCCAGCAAGCGGCGGCGCCGGCGTATGCGCTTTCCCACGTGATGATCGATCTCGTTGGTCATGCGTGAAGTCCTAACCCCTTAGAACACGCCGGGCGACGAGACGTCCGGACAAATTCGTTTAATGGTTTTGCGACTGGTTTCATAGCCGCGTTCGCATACAGCGAAAACACGCCAGAGATTGTGTCGATCCGTTCCGGTTCAAGCATGAGGCGCCTTCCGGCGGGTTTCCCGTCACTCCGCTGCGGAGCGCGCGCCGCCCTCGTCCAGGGTCATTTCGCCCATCCAGACCGTCATGGCGCGTTTCAGGGCGTCGAAGCCGGATGAAGGTTCTACCTGTAGTTCGTCAAGATACAAACCACGATTTATTTCAATTTGCAAAGCCTGCACGCCCTGGGCCGGCCGGCCATAGAATTCGGTGGTATGGGCGCCGGCATAGGGACGATTGCGCACCACCGCGAACCCCTGGTCGCGAAAAGCCGCTTCGGCCCGTGCGACGAGCGCCCGCGAGCAAGACGCGCCGTAACGGTCGCCCAGCACGATGTCGGCCCCGCGCGCGCTGGCCGAGGGCATGGAATGGCAGTCGATCAAGATCGCCTGGCCGAATTGCGCGCGCGCGGCGTCCAGCTCGCGGCGGACCGCCGCATGATAGGGATCATAATACGCCTCCAGGCGCCGCCGGGCTTCCTCGGCCGGCAGCCGGCCCGGGTACAGCGAGCGCCCGTCTGCGGCCAGGCGCGGAACGACGCCGAGGCCTGCGGCCGCGCGCGAACTCGCCGGCCGGTCCGCATCGGCCGGGGCGGGATCGAACATGGCCGCGTCCAGCTCGTCGCGGGCGCGGTTGGGGTCCACGAAAACGCGCGGAAAACGCGCCTCGATCAGCGGCGCTCCGAATTGCGGCGCGTCGCGGAAGAGCGCATCCACATAGGCGTCCTCCGACCGGCGCAGCACGGCGCGCGCCACCCGGGTCCAGCGGGTCAGGTCGACGGTGTAGTCGCGGCCCGAATGGGGCGAGGCGAAGACAATCGGGCTGGTGCGCGCGGCCGGCGCGTGCAGCGCCACCGGCTCGACCTTGGACACTGAGGATGGCGCACCGGTCATGATCGCATACCGCACTTGAGGACGTTCCTGCCCGGGACCTTACCGGTACGCGGGCCTGGTGGAAACTGTTCCCGGCCGGAACATGTTGGGTCTCGTTCAGCGCGTTTTTACACTCCGGCGCTAGAGTGCGCTGCGGTGGATATGAAAAGGGGGTGACCCATGGCCCGCATACTTCTGGCCGAAGACGACGATTCGATGCGCGATTTTCTCGGCAAGGCGCTGGAGCGCGCCGGGCACGAGGTGGTGCGCGTCGCCGACGGCGAGGATGGTCTGGACGCGCTGGGCGAGACGCCCGGCGCCTTCGAGCTTTTGCTCACGGACATCGTCATGCCGGGCGTGGACGGCATCGAGCTGGCGCGCCGCGCCGCCGAGATCGATCCGGGACTGAAGATCATGTTCATCACCGGGTTCGCCGCGGTCGCGCTGAACGCCGGGTCCGGCGCGCCGAAAGAGGCGAAAGTGCTCTCCAAGCCCTTCCATTTGCGCGATCTGGTCGACGAGGTGGCCAAGGTGACCGCGGCGGCGTGAAGCGGGCCGCGGCGCGCCCGGCGCCGGTCGCAGCATTGACGATTGACACACGCCGCGCCGACGCCCTAATACCGCGGCTCTTCGCGGCGCGAGCGCCGCGATTGCGGGCCGCACAGCCCGGGCGCGTAGCTCAGTTGGTCAGAGCACTACGTTGACATCGTAGGGGTCACAAGTTCGAATCTTGTCGCGCCCACCATCCCACCCCGCCGGCCGCCTTCTGCACGCGATATGCGCTGGACCGCGCATCTGGCCCGCAAACCGGACTTCGATGATCACCCCGCCTCCAGCGGCCGCATGGCGAGGCCTAACCTGATCACGCCCGCCTGCGGTCGCGTCCCGTTCGCTGAATGCTGTTATTCGCCGGCGTGATCGGTTAACCTTTCGGCAGGCTTTGGCCGAGGGGGAACGGGCGGTGGGGTTTCTGATACGTGTGACGGGCCTTGCAGCCAGCGCGGTGGCGCTGATCTGGCTGGTGCTGGATGTCGCCCTGCCCACGCTCAACGGCGCGTTTGAGACGCTCGACGATGAGGCCTATCTGCGCGCCATGACGGGCGTGGCGGCCGGCGCCCTCGTCCTGGCGCTGGCGCTCGGGGGCGCCGCGCTGTTCGCTCCGGGCGAGCGCAAGCGCCCGGCGGCGGTTCTGCTCGCGGCCGCCGGGGCCGTGCTAGCGGTGCTCGCCGCCGCGCCGCCGCCGGGGCTCTACACGATCGCCGCACTGCTTGACTCGCAATCCGCGATTACGCGCGCATCTTTCAGCGCCGCGCTCGGGTGGGCCGGTGCGGCGCTGATCCTCGCCGGCCTTGTCGTCTTCGTTCTGTCCGGGCCGGGAAGAGTCGCGCGCGGCGCCGTCGTTTCCGCGGGCCTGGCGGCGATCGGCGTGTTCGCGGCCACCTTCGTCGTGGGCGAAAAGCCGGACCCGGACCCTCTCCACGCCGTGACGGCGGCCCATATCAGCCGGGCGCCGACCAGCGCGCTGCTGCCCTCTCACCCCTGGCCGCCGGAGGCGCCCTCGGCGCGCGCGCGCCTGGACGCGGACCTGTTTCGCGTGAACGGCGCCGACACGACGCTGAAGGATGTCGGCGACCGGCTCGCCGACGCGCTGAGCGAGGCGGGCTACGCCGAGTACAAATTCTACGCCGTCGACACTTACGGGATCGCGGTGGTGACCCGGCTTGAAGGCGTCGCGCCGGACGGAGCGCCGCTGGAGGCCGCCCTGCGCTATGTGCCGCCGGGCGAGGACGCGCCCTTCTCCATCACCAATTATCTGCTTCGCCTGTTTGTCGCGCCGGAGGGCTATTACCGCTACATCGTCTTCATCATCAACGACCAGCCCTATCCGATGGCCGACGCCACGCTGGACGAAGCGGTGGCGCTGTCCCGGCTCACCGACGGCGGCCTCACCGGCGCGCCGGACGGTCTTGACGCCTATGCGTTCCACGAAGGCTACGAGGTGGATGCGCTGATCTACGAGTTCCGCAAAGAGGCGGGCGGCGTCGCGCTTCTGGCGCCCGGGCGGCTTCCCCCGCTCGCCCATCTGGACGGGGCGGGCCTGCTCGCCGCACTCGAGGGCCCCGGCGCCGGCGAAGGCGGCGGGACGGAATGAAAGTCTTCCTCAGCTATCGCCGCAGCGACAGCCGGGCCATGGCCGGGCGCATCGCCGAACGGTTGAAGTCCACGCCCGACATTGCGGAGGTTTTCATCGATGTGGACGGAATCGAACCGGGCGAGGACTTCACCCGCAAGATCGAGGCGGCCCTGCGCAAGAGCCGGATCTGCCTGGTCCTCATCGGCGACGGCTGGACGGGGCCGCGGGCGGACGGGCCGGACCGCATCCACGAGCCGGACGATTTCGTGCGGCTGGAGGTGGCGCGCGCGCTGGCGAGCCGGGCGACGGTCATTCCCGTCCTCCTTGACGGCGCGCCCATGCCGGAGCCGAACAGCCTGCCTGAAGACATCCGCGCGCTGACGGCGCGCAATGCGCTCTTCGCCCGCCATTTGTCCTTCGACCAGGACATGACGATCCTCATCGACCGCATGTTCGGGCGGAAAGCCGGCGGTCCGCTGTCACGCTTCGCCCGGCGGCGTCCGGTCACCGCCGGCCTGTTGCGCTCCGCGCTCGGGTTTTTTGCTGCGGTGACGGCGCTGATCGTCGCGGCGCAGGTCCATAACAGCGTGACCGGCCGCGCTCTCAGCGAGACCCTGGGCGGTGCAGGCGTGGTCACCGTTCTGGCCGGTGTGATCCTGGCGGCCGGACTGGTCTTGCCGAACCTGTTGCGCAGGCGGTGACCCCCGACAGCGCCTGAAATCCTCTAGAAGCGCCGGCCGAGCGCTAGGCCGAGGAAGTACTGGTTCTCGTCGCCGCGTACGGCGACGAGCGGGCTGTCGGCGTAATCGCCCAGCAGGCGCGACCAGCCCAGAATGGTGGTCAGCGACCAGCGCTCGGTGAACCCGTAGGTGTAGATGCCGGTCAGGCCCAAATCCTGAACGCCGCCGCCCGCAGTGTAGACCGGCAGGCCTGAGGCCGTCGCTCCTGCCGCGTCGACGGAGAACAGCGTGTCGGCATAGTCGTCGGAAAAGCCGGACACAGAGGCCGACAGGGCGTAGAAGCTGCGGCGCGACAGGGCTCCGGCGTAGGTGAGCGAACCGGTCCAGGCGATCCCGTCCACCGTGCCCAGCGCATCGGCCCCGGCCTTCACGCCCAGCGTCAGGCTGTCCACCGGGGACAGGATTTCGTCAGCCAGTTCGATCTCGGCGAAGACGCCGGTGAAGATGGAATTGTCGACTTCGGGCAAGAGCGACACCACCGCATCCTCGACCTCGTTGCGCCCGCCCGACCAGCGCCCGTAGACGCCCAGCGTCACAGGGCCGGCCTCGTAAAGCTCGGCGGCCAGGCCCGGACCGTCGGTGCGGATCACCACCTCGCCCCATTCCACCCGCAGGGCGCCGAAAGGGATCACCCGGAAATCGTCCGAGCCGGCGTAATCGGGCAGCATCGCCGCACCGGCGGACACGAACTGGGTCAGAACCGGCGGCTCGGCGCTCTCCGCAGCGCTCTGGGCGAAGGCGCCCTGACCGTAAAGGCCCAGCCCGGCGATGGCGGCGGCGATGCGAACTCGGCTCATGGCGGGCCTCTACCCAAAATTTGGACTATGAGCCTAACGCGGCGGCCCCGCCCGGCAAGCGCGTCGAACGGTTTTTTTACGGCTCTGCGCCAGAGTAAGGCCCATGAGGACCTTTGCGTCACACCTCGCAGCGGCGATCCTTTTCGCGTTCGCGTCCGCCGCAGCGGCAGGCGCGGCGCCGGCGGCCGCGCCCGAGCCGTCCGGCGGCGGGGGCGGCCCCATGGGCCGTGTGCTCGTCGGTGAGGAGGTCTCCAGCTATGTGCGCATGGAATCGGTGCGCAGCGCGATCGTCGTCGACCTGCGCTCGGGCGCGCGCGCCACGATGGACGTCACGTTCTCCCTGAACGCGCCGGCGCGCAACACGCGCCGCAATATCGAGCAGCGCCGGCTCTGGCTGCGCGCCGCCTATGCGGAGACGCTGCTGATCTACGCCGGGCGGATGTATCGCTGGGGCGACGTGCCCGATCTCGACGTTCTGGCGCGCCTGCTGCAGGAGGACACCGACCGCCTTCTGGGCGAGGGCGAGGCCGAGGTTCTGTTCGACACCGTGCTCATCCACGCGGGCTGACGCTCATCGCGCCGCGGCGTCCATGAACTTGGCGAGCTCGAGGTCCTTTCCCGTCACCCCGCCGGCGTCATGGGTGGAGAGGGTGACGTCCACCGTATTGTAGACGTTGAACCACTCGGGATGGTGGTCCATCTGCTCGGCCTTGAGAGCCACCGTGGTCATGAAGCCGAACGCTGTCTTGAAGTCGGCGAACTTGAACACCTTGCGCACCGCATCGCGCTCGCCGCCGGCCTTTTCCCAGCCGCTGGTCTGGCTGCAAACCGCATCCGCCCCGATCACATCGCTCATGGCTCTGGCTCCTTCAATCGCTGTTCCGACGGGCGAAACTGGACCGGCGACGCATGCGGTTCAACCCGGCCGGCGCGCCGCGTTCACGTAAAATTATCGCCGGTGTGCATAGGATCGCTCAAAGGCTCCGCATCGAATCTTGCATGAAGGGAGGCGGCCATGACGCGGTTTCTGGTTTCCGATGACAATCCGGGCGGACGCAAGCTGGAGGAGGTGCTCCTCGCCTTGCGCGCCGAGGTGATCCACCGCTGTACGAAGATCTCCGGCGATCTGCGTCCGGAAGCCCAGCACGTGATGAACAATAACATGCAGGTGCTCCATCACCTGAGCGAGGCGATCAAGCTGGCGCAGGATTCCACCACCACGCTGGATCGCGCCTTCGGCCCGAGCGAGGCGGGCAAGGGCGGACCGCCGCGCATCGGCGTGGCCTGACGGATTAAACCGACCAGCGCTCGAACACCGCCTCGGCGAGGGGTTCGAGCGCGTCCCAGCCCTTGTAGGCGCGGCCTCGCGCGCCAAGACCGCGCCACGCCGCCGCCAGGGAGGGCCGGTCGGCCGGCGCGATGGCGGCCGCCGGGTCCAGACAGACCCGGATCGTGAACAACACGCCGCCGCAGCCGGGCAGGCGCGAGATGGTCTGACGCTCGACGCGCAGATAGAGCTGTTCCACCGCCTGGTCCGGGCGGGTCTCGGCGGCGCGCCGGCGCAGCGGGGCCGCGTCCGGCGTGTGGCGGTCAGGGCCGCATTGAAGCGTCCAGTTGAACCGCTCCAGCACCTGATCGGCGCGCACCGCATCGAAAATCCGCGCAATGCGGGCCGCGAGCCGCCCCCCGTCGGGAACCGGTCCGTGAAGCGCTGCGAGCGTTCGCCCGAACACCGCATCGATGGCGAAGAAGGTCGGCGCGGTCAGGGTAAGCGCGGTGCAGATCCAGTCGCCGCGCCTGCGCTGCATCACCACCAGATCGTCGCTGACGCGGCGCGAAGCCGAAGCGAGATCGCCCG
>JBKHAZ010000046.1:0-13101 GCA_046542605.1 Oceanicaulis sp.
GGCCAGCCTCGAGCGCCAAGCGTAAAAGCCTCGACCATGAGCGATGATCTTCAAACCCGCCTCGATCAACTCGCCCCGCTTCTGGTGGAGGGCAGTCCGCACGCCGTCGATCTGGGGGTCACGCTGGACCAGATCAGCCCCGGTCGTGCGGTGCTTCGCGCGCCGTATCGCGAGGATCTGGTCGGCGATCCTGAAACCGGCGTGATGCATGGCGGCGTCGTCACGGCGCTGCTGGATCACGCCTCGGGCGCCGCCGCGTTCGCAGGGCTTGGCGGGGACAAGGCGACGGCCACGCTGGATTTGCGCCTGGACTACATGCGGCCGGCGACGCCGGGGCGCGACGTGATCGCCGAGGCCGAAACGGTGAAGGTGTCCGGCTTGATCGCTTTCGTCAGCGCGATCGCCCATGACGGCGACCGCGACGATCCGGTGGCCACCGCGCACGCCGCCTTCATGGTGACCAAAGTCAGTCAGGACGCCGCCGAGCGCGCCCGCGCCGAGATCGAGGAGGGCGTCACGCCGATCTCGAAGGTCACGAAGGGAGGCGGCGCATGAGCGAGCGGCTGTCGCTTCTTCTCTCCAGCCCCTATGTGAAGCGCCTCGGGGTCGCGTTCGACGAGCACGGCGACGAGTTGACCGGCATCCTTCCCTATCGCGAAACGCTGGTGGGCAATCCGCTTATCCCCGCCCTGCACGGCGGGGCGATCGGCGCCTTCATGGAGATCACGGCCTCGGCGGGGCTTCTGGCGGCCAGCGAACTCGCCGCCCTTCCCAAACCCATCGACGTGGCGGTGGATTATCTGCGGCCGGCCCGGCCCAGCGATGTCTATGCGCGCGCCTCCATCACCCGGCAGGGTTCGCGGGTGGCCAATGTGCGCGTCGAGGCCTGGCAGGAGCGCCGCTCCGCGCCTGTCGCCACCCTTCACGGGCATTTTCTCACCAAGCCCGCGGGCTGACTTCGCCTCCACGCGTTCAAGTGTTGGTTAACGCTTGCGCGTCAGCATGCCGGTCGAGCGCTTTCACGCAGAATCGCGGATCTCAGATGTCTCAAGGCAGTTTCGAACGGGTGCGCGTCCTCATCCTCGAGGACAACGCCCACATGTCCACGATCCTGCGCACGATCCTGCAGGGCTTCGGCGTGCGTTCGGTGGTGGAGACGCGCGATGCGGCCGACGCGTTCGAGGTGATGCGCAGCGCCAATCCCGATCTGGCGCTGGTCGACTACATGCTGGGCGATGTGGACGGGCTGGAGTTCACCCGGCTGATCCGCACCGCGTCCGACAGCCCGAACAAATATCTGCCCATCATCATGGTCTCCGGTCACACCGACCGGTCCAAGATCATGGAAGCGATCAACGCCGGCGTGAACGAGTACCTCGCCAAGCCGGTGCGTCCGGTCGACCTGTATAACCGGCTGGTCTCGCTCATCGAGCGTCCGCGCCGCTTTGTAAAGGCTCCGGGCTATTTCGGCCCCGACCGGCGCCGCCGCCAGGATCCGCGGTTTTCCGGGCCGTGGCGGCGCGCCACCGACGAACAGAACCAGGACCCGGCCGACGACGTCGATTTCGGCTAGGCGCCGGCGCCGGTCCGCCCGGCTGCGCTCGGCGTGATCTCTTTGGCCGCGCCGGTCGTTATGCCCCCCATGACCGGACCGAACACCAACGCAGACGCCGGCGGCGCAAAACGCGGCAAGATGGGCCGCGCCCAGGACAAGCTTGACCGGGCGGCGCGCGGACGCTGGGCGCTGCCCTTTCTGTTTCTCGGCTCGGTGCTTGAATCCACCGTCTTTCCCTGGCCCATCGAGTTTCCGATGATCGCCTACATGCTGCGCGGCAAGCGCGCGACGGTGGAGGTGGTGATCGTCTGCGTGCTCGGCTCGGTGGCGGGCAGCCTGGCGGTGTATCTGGCCGGGCGCGCGGCGTTTGAAGTCTTTGAGGGCTTCATCATGGCGCGGCCCGATCTTGCAAACGGGCTGGAAGCCGCCCAGGGCTGGATTGCGGAATGGGGCGCGCTCGCCGTGGCGGCGGCGACGCTGGCGCCGATCCCGGTGCAGACCGCGAGCCTCGCCGCCGGGCTTGCGGAAATGGCGGTGTGGGCGTTTCTGCCGGCCATCGCCGTCGGGCGCGCCCTGCGCTACGGCGCCATGGGCGTGCTTTTGTACTTTTTCGGCGACGAGATCACCGACTGGTGGGAGAAACAGCCCAAGGCCGCCAAGCGCGGCGCCATGACCGTGTTCATCCTCGCCTTCATCGCCCTGCTGGGCTGGGGCGCCTGGTCATTGTTCGCGCCGGGCTAGGCGCTAGAAGCGCGACAGCCGGTTCTGCGGCTCCAGTCCCATCAGGGCGAACAGGTGCGCCAGAAGCAGGATGAAAAACGCGCCGGTCAGAATCGCCACCAGCGTCCACGGGATCATGCGCGGGCGCAGCGGATCGGACGGGCGCGAGCCGCGCCGGGCGGCGAAGGCGAACAGGCCCGCCGTCGCCAGCATCGCCAGAAGCGTGATCGTCAGGGACATGGGGAGCCTCGCGCCGCGCGGTGGAGACCCCGTGGCGGGTCTTCACCCACACATAGGGCCGCACCCGCAATTCATGCAAGGCGCGCACCGCCGCAGGAAGCTGAAGCAGCCAGTAGGCCGGCATTGCGGCGAGATCGCAGGCCCGCACCCGGACGCCCGCCCGGCGCGCACCGGCGCTCGCGCACGCCATCGCCGCGCCATGGGCGGCGAGCCCGGCGCCGAGCGCGGCCAGTCCCGCCCAGGACAGACCTGCGAAGGGCGCGGCGACCGCGGCGCCCAGCATCAAGGCGAGCCCGGCCGGATAGCCGAGCGCGCACGCCGCGTTGGCGAAAAGGCTGAGCTGCAGGCCGGCGACCGCCCGCCAGCCTGCGCTTTGCGCCAGCCCGCGCACATCGCGCATTTGCACAAGCCAGGTCGCCGCATGTCCTTTCAGCCAGCGGCTTCGCTGACCGGTCCAGGCCGCCACGGTTTCCGGCGCCTCCTCGTCGGTGCCGGGCTCGATCAGGCCGGCCCGCCAGCCGAAGCGGGCGAGACGAAATCCGAGGTCGGCGTCTTCAGTGACGTTGAAGGGGTCCCAGCCGCCGCTCGCTTCAAGCGCGGCGCGCCGGAAGACATTACTCGTTCCACCCAGCGGCAGGGGCAGGCCGAGCCGATGATACGCGGGCAGGAGGGCGCGGAACTGTGCGGCGTATTCCAGCGCGAATTGCCGCGTCAGCCAGTTGCGCGCTGCGTTATACCAACCCAGCGGCGCCTGCACGACGCCGAGGCCGGGATCCGCCGCGAACGCTTCGGCGGCGGCGCGCAGCTGATCGGCCCGCGGCGCATCCTCGGCGTCGTAGACCGCGATCAGCTGGCCTCCGGACACCTGCAGCGCGTAATTCAGCGCGCGCGGCTTGGTGCGCGGTCCGCCGGGCGGCGCGGCGAGCACGCGGGTCGAGACGCCCGCGCGCCGGGCCGCGGCGCGCGCGGCCGCGATGGTCTGTGCATCATCGGCCTCCAGCGCGAGAATCACCTCCAGCCGGTCGCGCGGATAATCAAGGCGGGAAAGCTGGGCCATGAGGCCGGCCACCACGCCGGCTTCGCGGTACAGAGCTGCGATCACCGTGACCGGCGGCAGGTGCGCGTCATCGAGGCGCGCCCGGCGCGACCAGGCCGGCGTGAAAAGGGCGCCGGTCAGCCGCAAAAGACACAAGGCGGCGACGAAGCTGGCCGAGACCGCCACCATCGCCGTCAGAACCAGGCCCGGCAGGTAGGCGGTCAGCGCGGCGGTGAAAACCGCCGGTCCGAGCCAAAGCCGTTTGGGCGGGAACAGGGCGCGGCCCGCGCTGGCGCCGGGCTGATCATCGAGCAACGCGAACGCCGCGGCGTGAACGCATGGCGCGGCGGCCGCGCTCGTCTCGCTGAAGGAAGAGATCGCCATGTCCGCCCCCTGACCGGGGACTGAACAAAGCAAACTTTCGCCTGATGGGCGAATCTTTTGTGGAAAAGCCGGGCGAGTGTCGGCTTAAATGCTTGACCAGGCGACCATCGTCCTCGCCGGAAAAGGGAATCAGTCCGAAGGGTTCCTCGGGTTCACCAGAAGCAGGCGGCGGCTGGCGCCGATCCGCTCGCCGGCCGGCGCGATCTCGAAAGCGGCCAGGGCGCTGGTGGGCCAGCCCTGGGGCATGCCCTTCGTAGACTGGGCCGAGGCGGCGAGCGAGTGGGCGAACCCGCCCACCCCGGGATTATGACCGACCAGCACGATCGAACGGGCGCCGTCCGACAGGGCGGTGAGCACCGCACGTTCGAGCATCTCGGTCGAGGCGTGGTACAGCGCCATGGGATCGGTCACGGGCGGATTTCCGACGGCGTCTGCGATTGTCTGGAAGGTTTCGCGTGTTCTCCGCGCGGGACTGACCAGCGCGTGATCGGCGCCCAGACCGGCTTCGCGGATCGCCTCGGCGGCGCGCGCGGCGTCCTCGCGTCCACGCTCGGTCAGGCCGCGCTCGAAATCGTCTTCGGCTTCCAGCCGATCGATCGCTTTGGCGTGGCGCATGACGATAAGGCGGGGCATGGCGGTCCTTTCGGAACGGTTCGGCGGGGCGGTGCGCTCACGATCTCGGGACCGTGGCGTGAGCGGGGTTGCGCGCAAGGCGTGCGGGGTCCAAGTAAAGCGGCGTTCGACGCCCCCCGCAAACCATAATCAGGGAGATACATCATGGCGCTTCTGCTCGGCGACCTCGCCCCGGACTTCGAAGCCGAATCCACCGAGGGCAAGATCAAATTTCACGACTGGATCGGCGATGATTGGGTGATCTTCTTCTCCCACCCCGCCGACTTCACCCCGGTGTGCACCACCGAGCTCGGCTACACCGCCAAGCTGAAAGACGAGTTCGAGAAGCGCGGCGCGAAAGCCCTCGCCCTGTCGGTGGACCCGGTCGACGATCACAAGAAGTGGATCGACGACATCGAGGAAACCCAGAACGTGAAGATGAACTTCCCGATCATCGCCGATGAAGGCCGGGCGGTGTCTGCACTCTATTACATGATCCACCCCAACGCCGACCCGAAGGTCACCGTGCGCGCGGTCTACATCATCGACCCGAACAAGAAGATCCGCGCCACCTTCACCTATCCGCCGAGCGCGGGCCGGAACTTCAACGAAGTGCTGCGCCTGCTTGATTCCTTGCAGCTCACCGACGGCTACAAGGTGGCCACGCCTGTGAACTGGGAGGACGGCGAAGACGTGATCGTCGTGCCGAGCCTGTCGGACGAAGACGCCGACAAGCTCTTCCCGAAGGGCTACAACAAGATCAAGCCCTATCTGCGCATGACCCCGCAGCCGAACAAATAGGCGGTTTATTGCGCCTGAGAGAGCGGCCGGTCCCGATGGGGCCGGCCGTTTTCGTTTGGGGGTTTGCGCTCGCGTCTACGCCGTTAAACTGCTTTCCGGTAAAGTGAAAACACCGCCGGGGAGGCCATCCATGGACACCATCAAGCTCGACATCTCCGACGGGATCGGCCTCATCAGCTTGAACCGGCCGGACGCCATGAACGCCTTCACCAAGGAGATGGGCGAGGAGATCCGCGAGGCTTTCGGCAAGACCGACGCCGACGCGGCCGTGAAGGCGGTGGTGGTCACCGGCGAGGGACGGGCGTTCTGCGCCGGCGCGGATTTGAGCGTCGGGGCGGAGACGTTCAACGCGGTGGCCAACGCGAAGGCGGAAGGCGCGCTGGACGACACCGATCCGCAATGGCGCGATTTCGGCGGCTTGCTGAACCTTCGCATTTTCGACAGCGAGAAGCCCGTGGTCGCCGCCATCAACGGCGCCGCGGTGGGCATCGGCGCGACGATGATCCTGCCCATGGACGCGCGCATCGGGCTGACGGGCGCCAAGTTCGCCTATCCCTTCACCAAGCGCGGCATCGCCTGGGACGGCTGCGCCAGCTGGTTCCTGCCGCGCATCGTCGGGGTGGAGGCGGCGCTGGACTGGGGCCTGTCAGGGCGCACCTTCCTCGCTGAGGAGGCGCTGGAAAAGGGGCTGGTTTCAGACCTCTGCGATACGCCCGAGGCGGTGCTGGAGCGCGCGCTGCACCGGGCGCGCGCGCTCACGGCCGGAGCCGCCCCGGTCTCGGTCGCGATGAACCGGCGGCTTCTCTGGCGCATGCTGGGTGCAAGCCATCCCATGGAGGCCCACCGGCTGGAGAGCCGGGCGATCCTGCATCGCGGCATGCACGGCGACGCCATGGAGGGGGTGACCAGCTTCCTGGAGAAGCGCGCGCCGGACTTTCCCGGCGCGGTTCCCGGCGACTACCCGCCCGGCTGGCCCTGGACCGAAGACCCGGAGTACTAAGCCAGCCTACCGCGCCAAACCAAGCTCGCGTTCCACGGTGAGCGCGATCTCCTCGCGCACCTGGTCGCGGAACAGGTAGATCGCGTAATACCCGTAGGCGCACTCGACCGGGTTGGTCGCCTCGTCTTCCTCGATCCCGTGAATGCGCGCGGCGGCTTCGTCGCGCACCAGCCCATCCAGCCGGCCCTCGTCATTGAGAAAGGTCCGGATCAGTCCGATGCGCAAGGGATAGCGCGCCGATAATAGATCGAGCGCCGGCGGGATCTGGTCGGCGAACATGTTCGCACGCGCCCGGCACGGATCGCCGCCGCCCTCATTGGCGGCGTAAAGATAGGCGCCGCCGGCGAGCACGGCGAGAAAGCCGATGAGGGCGAGAAGGTTTTTCATGGCCTCGATCCAGTACCTCTTCAAACGCTAGCATGCCGGAGGCGGGCTCCGAAATCAGCCCCGGGCCTCGACGGACGGGCGCGGGGGGCTAAGTTGCGCGGCCGTGACGCTATTGGAGCCCGAGCCTTTGAGCCTCGCCACGCCTGATCCCAAGCGGCCGCGCCTGACCGTCGTCGAACTCATCGCCATGGTCGGCGCGCTCATGGGTCTCAACGCATTGTCGATCGATATTTTTCTGCCCGCATTGGGAGAGATCGGCGAAGCGCTGGGCGCGCCGGGCAATGACCGCCAGCTGGTGATCACCGCCTATGTGTTCGGGTTCGGGATCGCGCAGCTGGTGTTCGGCCCGCTCACCGACGCGCTTGGCCGGCGAAACGTCCTGCTGGCGGCGCTGGCGGCGTATCTGGTCTCCACCCTGATCTGCGTGCTGGCGCCCACGATGGGGCTGATGATCGCCGCGCGCGTGCTGCAGGGCGTGGCGGCGGCGGCGACGCGCGTGATCGCCGTGGCGCTGGTGCGTGACCTGGTCTCCGGCCGGCGCATGGCGGAGATCATGAGTTTTGCGATGACGGTCTTCATGACGGTCCCGATCCTGGCGCCGGGCATCGGCCAGGCCGTGCTCAGCCTTTTCGACTGGCGCGGCATTTTCGCGGTGCTGTTCGTTCTGGCGGCGGCGCTTGCGGTCTGGATGAGCCTGCGCCTTCCAGAAACCCTGCAGCCGGAAAACCGCATCGGGTTCCATCCACGCGCCGCCGCCGAAAATTACGTGAAGGCCGCAGCCAACCGGCAGAGCGCCGGGTACATCGCGGCGGCCGCCTTCATCTTCGGCGCCTTGTTCGCGTTCATCGCCACGTCCGAACAGATCCTCGCCGAGCTTTATGGGCTCGAGGAATGGTTCGCGCTGGTTTTCGGTGCGATCGCGCTGGGGCTCGCCGGCGCGAACATCCTCAACGCCCGCATCGTGGGCCGGCTGGGCATGCGGCGGATCTCGCACACCGCGCTGACCGCCTTCGTGGTCGTCAACGCCGTCCATCTCGTCATCGCGCTCAACGGCCAGCCGCCCTTCTGGCTTTATTATTCGCTGCTCGCCGCGGCGATGGGCCTGTTCGCAATGCTGGGCTCGAACTTCTCTTCGCTCGTGATGGAGCCGGCGGGCAAGCGCGCCGGCACGGCCGCGGCGCTTTACGGCGCGGTGACCTCCATGTCCGGGGCCGTGCTTGGCTCGCTCATCGGCCAGACCTTTGACGGGACCGTCGTTCCGCTCATCGCCGGACTACTGGCGATGGGCGTCTGCGCGCTCGCTACAGTGGCGTGGACGGAGAAGGGCAAGCTGTTCGGCGTGAACGAGACGCCGGACGCGAAGACCGAGCCGGGCTAGAAGTCCTCCACGCCCAGGCTGTCTTCGGCGATCGCCCCGTCGAGTCGCCAGCCCGCACCGTCATCTTCGCCCAGAAGCTCGCAAAGCCAGGGCAGGACGGCCTTTAGGTCCTCCTCCAGCGTGAAGGGTGGATTGATCACCACCACTCCGGCGCCGGCGAGCTTGCCTTCGGCGTCCAGATCCCGGATCCAGAGATCGGCGCGCAGAATTTTCTCCGGCGTGAAGCCTTTCTCTGCGATGAGCCATTCGGCGAAGCCCACGTCGAACCGCTCGGCCGCCCACATATCCTTCAGCGGACGCCAGAAGATGAAGGTCCCGATGGGCCATTTCTCGAGCGCCGCCATGGCCGCTTCGGCCATGTGGGCCATTTCGTCGCGATCCTCGAATGGCGGGTCGACCAGGACCAGGCCGCGCTTCTCCTTCGGCGGAAGCAGCGCCTTCAGCGCCCTGTAGCCGTCGCGCGCCTCGACCCTGACCCGCCCGTCCCTGGCGTAGCGCCGGTCAAGCGCGCGCGCGTCCTTCGGGTGAAGCTCGCACAGCTGCAGCCGGTCGCCCTCCCGCATCAGGCGGGCGGCGAGCTCGGGCGATCCGGGATAGACCTGCAGCGCGCCGGACGGGTTCAGCCCCGCCACGGTCCGAAGATAGGGCGCCAGCGCCCGGCCCGGCGCGCCGTGCGGCGCGGCTTCGAGCAGTCTGGCGATACCGGCGCGCCATTCCGGGCTGCGTCGGGCTTCGTCGCCGGAGAGGTCGTAGGCTCCGATCCCGGCGTGGCTGTCGATATAGCGGAACGGCTTGGGCTTTTTCTTGAGATGCTCCAGGCACAGCGCGAGCACGGCGTGCTTCAGCACGTCGGCGAAATTTCCCGCATGGAAGGCGTGGCGGTAGTTCATGACCGGCGTATGTAACGGGGAACGGAGCATGCGCCTAGCCGGGGCGGCTGCGCCTGAAGCGAGCCGCAGCACGGAACAATTCCCGGCGCATAGGCGTAGTTCAAGGCTCCACCAGACATGTGAGAGGCTTATATGGCGAGCGGGCCCGTCGCGCGTGCGAAAAAGGCCGCCGAGAACGAAAGCACCGACCCGAAGGACACCAGCACCGTCGAGGGCTGGCAGGCCGAGCGGGCGGTCAACGACCGTGTGCGTCCAAGCGCATTGATGGTGTTCGAGACCGTTCGCCGTGAAGGCGCCGAAGAGATGACGCGGCCGTCCGCCTCCCTGTTCTGGTCAGGGATCGCGGCCGGGTTCGCCTTGTCGTTTTCGCTGGGCGTGCCGGGCATGTTCATGGCGGTCACCGAACCTGGGTCGCTGCGCGATCTGATCGTCCCGTTCGGCTATGTGACCGGCTTTCTCATCGTGGTTTTCGGCCGCCTGCAGCTGTTCACCGAGAACACGATCGCGGCGATCCTGCCGATCGTGGCCAATTTCTCACGCTCCAATCTCTACCGCATGGCGCGGCTATACGTGATCGTCCTGTCCGCAAACCTCATCGGCGCAGCTTTATCGGCGTGCGTGATGACCTTCTTGCCGGTGCTCAAGCCCGACCATTTCGCCGGCGTGATGGAAATCGCGCGCAAGGCGATGGAGCCGGGCTTCGCCGAGACCCTGGCGCTGGGCGTGCCGGCCGGCTTTCTGGTCGCGGCCATGGTCTGGATGCTGCCGAACTCGAAGGGCGGCGAGTTCTTCATCGTGGTGGTGATCATCTACATGCTGGGTCTGGGCGAATTCGCCCACGTCATCGTCGGCTCGGTCGAGGTGGGCGTGCTCACCCTTGCGGGAGAGATGAATATCATCGACGGCGTGTTCGGCTTCATCCTGCCGGCTCTGGTGGGCAACATGATCGGCGGCACGGTGCTGTTCGCCCTGCTCGCCTACGCCCAGATCCGCGTTGAAACACGCCAGGCGAAAAACCGGGGAGCCAAGGGCGACCAGGTGTAAGGGCTTGTCGATCTCCCCTCTCGCGCGATAGCCTGTACTGAATTCGCGCAAGGGGGGGTGCATGGGGCGAGCGCTGACACGACGCGCGGCCATCGGCGGCGCAGCGCTCTGGCTCTCGGGCTGTGCGGGCGGGGTCTACGCCTCGGGGCGCCGCGCTCCGCCGGGCCGAGTTCTGATCATGCCGGCCCACATTACGCTTGGCGAACGCCGGCTCGGCGGCGAATTCCGCCTCCGGCGCGACTGGAGCGAGGCCGTTCGTCTGTCCGTGCTCGATGCTGCGCGCAAGGCCGTCGCCCGACGGCGGCGAACCCCGGTGATGTTGACACGCGAAGACGACCAGGATCTCGCCTGGGCGCTCGCCCGGCTTCACAGGCCTGTGGCAGAAAGCCTGCTGGGCTACGATGCGGCGCTCACCGGCGGGAGTCCGGTGCGCTCGCGCGTCCGCCCCGGACTCGGCGGGCGGGGCCGGAGCCTGGCGATCCGCCACGAGGCGCCCACCGGATTGTTCATCTCCATCACGGGCGCCTATCCGGAAGGCTGGCAATACGCCGCTGAAACGATTCTGCGCGAGACGCTGGGCGTCGCCTACGACGCCGCGCCGCGCCGGGGCATCGTCTCGCTTGTGGAGCTGGAGACCGGCGCGGTGTTCTGGTCGTCGGCCCGGCGCGACCGTGCGATTCGCGATCCTGCGCGCGCGGCCGGCCATGTGGCGGCGTTGATCGCGAAGGCGGGCTTTCGGCGCGCGGTGGCGGCATGAGCCGGGGCGCCGCAGCGGCTCTGCTCGCCGGGCTGACGCTGGGCGCATGTGCGGGCGATCCCTACACCGCCGGTCCCGGCCCGGTCTGGCTTGAGGGCTATGGGGTGACGCTGGAGCGGCGCTGGAGCCAGATCCGGATCGGCGACGATCCCGAGGTCGCCGCTGTCCAGCTGACCCGATCCGGCCCGCTGCTCGACCGGATTTTCTTCGCCTCGATCCCAAGCGGGCGCGGTCTCGTGACGCCGGGCTTCGATCACTATCCGCGCTGGTGGGCGGGCGTCCCGGCCGACGGGCTCGAACCGTTCCTCGCCGGGAGCCTGACCGTACTCGGCTATGAGCGCGTGGAGACGACGGCGCGATCACCCCATCCGTTCGCCGGGCGCGAAGGCGTGCTGTACACGCTCACCCTCGAGCGGCCGGGCGGGATGAAGATCGACGCTCTGGCGCTCGCCTCGGCGAAAAAGGAGGTTCTCGACCTCATCATCTTCCTGGCGCCGCGCGAACATTATTTTCCGGCCCGCGAGGCCGAGGTGCGCCGCCTGTTCGCCAGCGTCGCCAGGCCGCCTTGATGCGGCGGCTTAGACGTTGAACTTGAACAGCATGACGTCGCCGTCCTGGACGACGTACTCCTTGCCTTCCTGGCGCAGCTTTCCGGCCTCGCGCGCGCCGGCTTCGCCGTTATGGGCGACATAATCCTCATAGGCGGTGGTTTCGGCGCGAATGAAGCCGCGCTCGAAATCGCCGTGGATGACGCCGGCCGCCTTCGGCGCGGTCCAGCCGCGCCGGATCGTCCAGGCGCGCGCCTCTTTCGGACCAGCGGTGAAATAGGTCTGCAGATCGAGAAGATCGTAGCCGGCGTGAATGAGCCGGTTCAGGCCCGGCTCCTCAAGCCCCAGCTCCTCCAGGTATTCGGCGCGCTCCTCCGGCTCCAGCAGGGCAAGCTCGGCCTCGATCTTCGCCGAGATCACCACGCAGGCCGCGCCTTCCTCTTCGGCGCGCTTCTGCACGGCTTGGGAGAAGGCGTTGCCGGTCGCCGCGCTGTCCTCGTCCACATTGGCCACGAACATGACCGGCTTGGCGGTCAGGAGCTGCAGCATGCGCCATTCCTTGCGGCTGTCGTCGGGCACATCGGCGCGGCGCGCCGGGCGGCCCTCCTGCAGCTCGGCGAGCGCGAGATCGACGAGGCCCAGGGTGGCTTTTGTGTCCTTGTCGCCGGTCTTGGCCTTCTTCTCAAGGTTGGCGCGGCGCTTTTCCAGGCTCTCCATGTCGGCGAGCATCAGCTCGGTTTCCACGGTCTCGAAATCGGCCATGGGGTCGACCTTGCCGGCCACGTGGGTGACGTCGCCGTCTTCAAAGCAGCGCAGCACGTAGAGCACCGCGTCGGTCTCGCGAATGTTCGCCAGGAACTGGTTGCCCAGGCCTTCGCCCTGGCTGGCGCCTTTCACAAGTCCTGCAATGTCGACGAAATTCATGCGCGCCGGGATGACATTGGCCGATCCCGCGATCTCAGCCAGCCTGACCAGGCGCGGCTCAGGCACCGCCACTTCGCCCACATTGGGCTCGATGGTGCAGAAGGGATAATTCGCCGCCTGGGCCGCAGCGGTCTGGGTGAGCGCATTGAACAGGGTGGACTTGCCCACATTGGGAAGTCCCACGATGCCGCATTTGAAACCCATGGCCCGCTCTTCATGTCTGCATGCTGCGCGCCGGGGCGGCGCGCCGTACCGAGCCCGGCCCTATAGGCGATGCAGAGGACCGGCGGAAGGGGGCTCGCACCGCCCCGCTCAGCCTCAGGCGGCGCGCACCCGCGTCAGAAAGGCGTCGATATCCGCGTCAAGGCGGCTTGCGCGCGCCTTGAGGTCGGCCGCCATGTCTGCGATGGCTCCGGCTGCCTCGACCGCACTTGCGGCGCCCTTGGACACGATGGTGCTGTCCTCTTCGACCTTCTTGGTCCGATCCGAAGCGGATTGAGCGGACCGGGTGATCTCACCCACCGCCATGGTCTGCTGCTCGATCGCGGCGGCGCTGGCGGTCGAGGCGGCGTCGATCTCGGAAACGTCGGTTGCGATCGACTCGGCGGCCGCGCCGGCGTCCCGGATGCTGGTCTCGAGCCGTCCGATACGTTCGGAGATGGTCGCGGTCAGCCGAGTGGTCTGTTCGGCGAGCGATTTCACTTCGCTCGCCACAACCGCAAAGCCCTTACCGGCCTCACCGGCCCGGGCCGCCTCAATGGTGGCGTTCAGCGCAAGCAGGTTGGTTTGCTCGGCCACGCCCTCGATGTCGCTGATTATGGCGGT
>JBKHAZ010000047.1:0-12987 GCA_046542605.1 Oceanicaulis sp.
TCACGCCCGTGCGGTCGCGATTTTCCTCCCCGGCGGCGTCGGGGTCGGCCGTCGGGCTGGCCGGGTCGATGACCGCGGCGGTCGAGCCGCGCGCTCTCGAGGCGTCGTAGGTGTCCGCCGGGTAGCTCGCCCAAGGCAGTTGCCAGTGCGGCCCGTCGGGAAAGCTCGACCAGTCCCCGCCCCACTCAAGCTCGACGCCGCAATGGGCCGCGGCCTGCTTCACCACCGCGGCGAGCTCGTGATAGTGCGGCCAGTGCCAGGTCACCGATCCGTCGACGATGGGGGCGATATCCACCGCATGACCGGTGAGGTGGCGCGAATTCATCGTTTTGGTCGCGCCGTCCGCATAAAGCTTGTGCTGGCGTTCCAGCGTACGCAGGCCTTCGAGCACGGTGAAGTCAAGATGGGTGAGGTCCAGCGCGCGGCGCATGACGCGCACGAGGTCGGGATGAACCCCGTCCAGGCGTTGCTCCGAGCGTTCCGAGAACCTGAAAACCACGAGCGCGTCCCCCTCGGCCACACCTCGGCATACGACTTGTTAACCTATGTCGGCCCGGTCAGAATGTCATCATTCACCGGACCGAAGCGGAGTGTGCCGGCATGAATTCGCGCCGAAGTGTTGCTCTGGAGCCCATTGCGCGTGTGGTGCATGCGGCGATGAGCGCGTACGCGGAAAGCTGTGGCGAACCCGCCATGCCCGCCTGGAACGACGCCCCGGACTGGATGCGGCGCTCGACGCTCGACGGCGTGGCCCGCCGTCTCGCCGAGCCCGGCGAACCGGCTTCGCGCCAGCATGAAATCTGGCTGGAGGAGCGCCTGGCCGAAGGCTGGCGGCCGGGGCCGGTCAAGGATGCGGCCAGGCGCGAGCATCCAAGCCTCGTGCCCTATGATCGGCTGGGCGAAACCGAAAAACGCAAGGACGCGCTGTTCGCCGCGATCGTGGACGCGCTCAATCCCGCCGCCGCGCCCTGATCGCTCACACGCTCTGCGGCGCGCCGGCCCCCGCCGGCCTCGGAGCGGGCGCGGATCCGCCGACGAGATCGAAGCGGGCCGGAAAATGCTCTTCGCGCACGTAGCGCTCGGCCATGGCCAGGCCCACGTCGCGTGCGATCGGCACCGCCTTGGCGTTGGTCATCTCGCGCAGGAGCGACATCTGGCGTTCGCTCAGGTTCAGGCCCAGCTCGCTGCGCAGATAGGTCCGGTCGAGCCGGCACTGGTAGCGTTCATAGGTCAGCAGCGGGTCGCCGCCGAGCAGGTCGCCGGAGAGATCGCCGATCTCGCTGTCGATCGCGTTCGGATCGAGGCTCTGCGAGGCCCATTGCATCAACAGCTCGATAAAGTCCTCCGAGCTGGAGATCGTGCTCATCAGCGCCTTGAGCGCGCGCGCGCCCGACAACCGGCCCATAAGGCCCGGCCGCTCTACGCTTTTTTCGATCATCGAGCCGGTGCCGATGGAGATCATGAACAGCTGATCGGCGTTGAGCGTCCAGCCGAAATTATGCCCTTTCAGCCCAGCCAGCATCAGCATCTGGAAAGCGGGATTGTTGTGCGGAGTCAGTCCGCCGTCGATGAATTCGCCGAACTCGCCCGGGGCGATCTCGATGCGCTCGGGATCGAAATACAGGGGTGCGGCCGCCGAGGCGCGCACCACGCGGGTGATCGGATAGTGTTTGTTGCCGTGAAAGGCCCGGTCGGGTGGATCGTCGAAATAGCGCCCCTGCGGATTGTTGTGCAGCACCCACGGGCTCACCGTGTCGATGCGCTTGGCGACCGCGGCGTAACCGGTGGCGAAGCCGGGATCGCCCAGCGTCATCTCGCCGAATACGCCCTTGAGCTGTCGGCGCAGATTCTTCGCGTCGAACTTCGCGCGCGTGGCGCCGAGGGCGAACAGGCGGCCCTTGAACACGTCGCCGGCCAGCTCGTCATACATCTGGGCGATTTCGGCGGCGGTCATCCGCTTGGCCGCGAGCCCGGCCGCGATGATGGAACCGGTGGAGGTGCCGCCGACCAGGTCGAAATGATCGCAGAGCCGGAAATCGGGGTGACCGCCGTGACGGTTGCGCAGGATGGTCTCGATCCGCTCCAGCACGGCGATGGACATCGCGCCGCGCACGCCGCCTCCGTCCAGGGCGAGGATGCGCTTACGGCCTTCCGGTGAGAAATGCGCCGCGAGATCCTTGCGCGCATAGGGCGCCGGCGCCGGCGCCGGGCCGGAGGCCGCCGGCGCGCGGTTGAACATGCGCCCCAAGCTGGAAAGCAATCCCATCGCGCGCATCCCCCTCAGCCGCGCCGGTTCATGGTTGCCGAAACCTTAACAGCGCCTCGCCGGGCGCGCCAGTACAAGCGCGCCGAACCGGGAATGCTGGCGTCTTGCGAACCTGTCGTGTAATCTTCGTATCACAGTGTCTTCATGGGGGGACAGGCACGTGTCGCGCAGCATCGCCATCGTTCACGCCCCAGCCGACGTCAAGGCCGCGCACGCGCTGGCCGAGGCTTTGAGCGGGCGCGCGCGCGCCGCCGTCCCGCTCGCCGCCGAGGAGGCCGCCGCAAGTCAGGCGCGCTGCATGGTGGCGTTGTGGTCAGAAGCCGCCGCCCGCCAGGGTGAACCCTTCTTCACCGCCATGATCGCCGCGCTCAGCCGCGATGCGCTGGTGACCGCCCGCATCGACAGGACCGGCCTGCCCTTCGGTTTTCGCGATTTCCGGCCGGTACGGCTTTCAGGCCTCGCCGGCGCCGCCGAGATTGGCGGGCTGCGGGGGCTTGAAAAGCAGATCGATGCGACGCTGGGCCGACCGCGCTTCGCGCTGAGCGATGCGGCCGCGGGTGCGGTCTCCTCGGCGAAATCCATGGGCGCTCTGGTCTTTACCGCGTCCGCCCTGGTCACCGCAGGGCTAGGCGCGAAAGCCGTCGACGAGCTCGGCGTTCCGGCGATCGGGCTTGTTCAGGACGACGATCGCCTCGCCGCGCTTGAAGACGCCTTCGACATCGCCCTGGCCCGGCTCGACCGGACGATCGCCGCGGCCGACGCGGCCCCCTGCGACGTGGCTATGGAGGACGCCGCCTCCGCGTGTTCTTCCGCCCAGACCCGCACCGACCGCATCCGCGCTTCGCTGGCCCGATCCGGTTCGCAGGCCCAGGCGCGCCTCGCCGAGGCCGAAGCCGCAGCCGAACAGGCCCGCCGCGAGCGCGACGCCGCCGGGGAGGCGATGCGCCGCGCCTGCCGTCCGGCCGCCGCGACCGTCAACCAAACCGCCTGCGCCGAAGCCCGGCGCGCCTCGCGTGAGAGCCGGCTGCGCGCGCTGGCGAACGCGCCGGTGTTCGGGCCGGCGGCGGGCGAAGCGGTGGCGGGTCAGCTTCTGTCGCGCGTCATCGGGGCGGTGACCGAGGAGCGCGAGCGCGGGCCCGAGATCATGGGGCGTCAAACCGCCGGCGCGGCGGCGAGCGATGATGCGCAGAGCCGCCTGGTCAGCTGTCCGCAGCTTTACGCCCGCAATGAGCGCGACTGGTACGCCGCGGGCGGGCAGGCGGGATACGAGCCGTTGAACGCGCTTCAGGCGCGGGTGTTCTATCGCGAGCATTTCGGCGCCGCGCCGGGCGCGGACCTGGTGAGCGGGCTGGCGCGCTGCGAAACACTCGCCGGACAGATCACCGCCGAGCGCGACGCGGTGGAGCGCATGTGCACGCCACAGACCGGCGAAACCGATCCGGCCGCTTGCGATGCCGCGCGCCGGGAGCTGGAAGCGGCTCAAGGCGCGTTCGGTGACGCCGCCGATGCGCTGGGCGATGCGCGCGGTGCAGCGGAGCGCGCGCAAGCCGATCCTGCGCTGATCGATGCGCTGGAAGCCGCTCAGGCGGATCAGCGCGAAGCCTGCGCACCGGACCGGCTGGAAGGATCCGGGCTCGCTGCGTGCGAGGCCGCCGCCGCCGACGCGGCGCGCGTCGTCTTGGCGCGCGCCCGCGCGGTCGAGGCCGGCGACGCGCTGTGCGCCTATGCTGAAGAAACCGCCCGCGCGGAGGCCGACCAATCCTGCGACGGCGCCCGCGCCGCCCTCGCCGAACGGGGCGGAGCCGGCGATGGGGCGTTTCGCCTTCGCGGCGGCGACATGGCGGGCGTGCTCGCCGCACTGCGCAGCGTCGACGTGTGGGGCTGGCTGCGCGAGGCGCTTCCCGCTCCGCTCCGCGATTACGCCGCCCTCGTCGCCATCCTGCTGTCCCTTGCAGCGGGGTGGCTGGTCTCCAAGCTCCTGTCCGGGCTTCTGCGCCTGTTCGGCGTGCGGACTCAGGCTCCGAAGCGGCGGCTGATCGCGGCGCCGGCGTCCGACGTGTTCGTCTCCTATGCGCGCAAGAACGCCGACCGGGTCGTCTCCATCGCCGACACGATCGAGCGTCTGGGCCTTAAGGTCTGGATCGACCGCACCGGAATCGCCGCCGGCGAGGCCTGGGCGGGCAAGATCGTCGAGGCGGTGCGCGAATCCGGTGCGTTCACGCTGATGGGGTCGAAAGCCGCCTTCCAGTCCGACAACGTGTATCGCGAGCTGCACGTGGCGGCGTATCTGAAAAAGCCGATCACGCCCTTTGTGCTCGACGGCGCCGAGCCGCCCGACGCCTTCCTCTATTTCATGGCGGGGACGAATTTCGTCGATCTGAAAGGAAGATCGGGCAAGGCGCTGCAGGAAACGCTCGAAGGGGCGTTCAAACGCCGCCGCTAGAGGGCTGTGGCCATGAGCGGTTCTTCGGCGACGCCGCAAAGCGTCGCGCTCAAACTCCACAGCCGTTCGGCGCGGGCCTGGTCGCGCGCCTGGGCGGAGAGCTTCTGGTCGAATGCTTCGCGGTCCGCGCTCTGGCGCCCGCCCCAGCTCCAGTGCACGCCCGATTTTGCAAAGCGCGCCTCAGCGACCACCTGGGCGACGCGCTCGCCGGCGAGGCCTTGGGCGACGTAACCGCCGGTGATGGTCTTCTGAAACCAGGGGAAGACCTTCTGGAAGACCGGCGGCGTGGCGCGGAAAAGCTCGGTGTCGGCGACGCAGCCGGGATAAAGCGTGTTGAAGATCACCCCTGTCCCGGCGTGATGGCGGCGATGCAGCTCGCGGCTGGTGATCATCTGGCAGAGCTTGGAGTCCTTGTAAGCCTTGCCCGGCTTGAACGGCCCGCCATTGATCATCGAGACCGGCGCGGTGAAGCCGGCTTCGAGACCTTCAAGATCGCCCAGATCCGCCGGGGCCGGGATCGGAACCCGCCCGGCGAGTTCTTCGGAATTGGCCGTGACCGTGCCCAGCGTGATCAGCCGTCCGCCGAGACGCGATCGTGCGAGATCCTCCAGAAGCGCGAGCGAGAGGACGAAATGGCCGAAATGATTGGTGGCCACGGAAATTTCATAGCCTTCCGGGGAGCGCTCGGGCGCCTTGAGAAGCGGGCGGTAGATGGCCGCATTGTTCACCAGCGCGTCCAGTTCGTATCCGGTATCGCGGAGCGCTGCGATGAAGCCGCGCACGCTTTCAAGCGAGCCGAGATCGACATGCATCGGCGTCGCAAGGTCGCTCGGCAGATGCAGCGCTTCGATCGCCCGGCGCGCCTTGTCGAGGTCGCGGCAGGCCATGATCACGCGCCAGCCGCGCGACGTCAGAGCTTTCGCCGCATATAGACCGACGCCTGACGAGGCGCCGGTGATGATGGCGGTGGGGGGCGTGTCCGGTCGGGTCATGTGTCACTCCGGCATGACAGATTTGCTCTAGACGTAAACCCAGCTTTACGCGACGCTCAACCCCTGACGGTGTCGGGCCTTTGATGAAGCGGCGCGAGGGCGGACCTCGATGGACAAGTGGATGCTCATTCTCATCGGCGCGATCGTGCTTCTGGGGCTCGCCGGGCTGTGGCTCTGGACGCCGGATCTGCCGCGCGAAAAGCTCGAGGCGAAGTATCTTGAGGCGCCGTCGGACGTGATGACCGTGGCGGACGCGCGTCTTCACGTGCGCGTGGACGGACCCCAGGACGCGCCTGCGGTGATCCTGATCCATGGGTTCGGCGCGAGCCTTCACACCTGGGAGGACTGGGCGCAGGCGATGGCGGGCGCGTTCCGCGTCGTGCGCTTTGACCTGCCCGGCGCCGGTCTGTCGCCGCCGGACCCCACCGGGCGCTACGACGATGCGCGCGCCTTCGAACTTGTGTCGGGTCTGATGGACGCGCTCTCGCTGGAGCGCGCCGCGCTGGTCGGAAATTCGGTGGGCGGGCGGATCAGCTGGTCCTACGCCGCCGAGCATCCCGATCGGGTCACCCGCCTGGTGCTGATTTCCCCCGACGGGTTCGCCAGCGCCGGTTTCGAGTACGGCGAGGCGCCTGATGTCGGCCGCCTCACCCATGCCATGCGCGTGATCACGCCGCGCTTTCTGGTTCGTCAGAATCTGGTCGCGAGCTATGGCGACCCCGACCGGCTCAGCGATGAAACCGTGGCGCGTTATCACGACCTTCTGCGCGCGCGCGGCGCGCGCCGGGCTTTGATCCACCGCATGGAGCAGACCGTGCTCACCGATCCCCGCCCGATCCTTGAAACGATCGACACTCCGACGCTCCTGCTCTGGGGCGAGGAGGACGGGCTCATCCCGGTCTCCAATGCGCAGGATTATCTCGACCATCTGCCGAACGCGGAACTCGTGACGCTCGACGGCGTCGGCCACCTGCCCCAGGAAGAGGCGCCGGAGCGCAGCCTGGAGCCGGTGCGCGACTTCCTGGCGCCGCTGAAGGAGGAGGAGGCATGAACCTCATCCGCTCCAACCCCGCCCTGGAAGCGCCGGCTCTGCGTGAGGCGGAGCCGCGCCATCTGTGCACCGATTGCGGCGTGTCGCGCATGGAGGACCCGAAGGCGTGCGGCCGGGCCTGCCAGTTCATCAAGCCGGATTATGAAAGCCTGGAGGCGAAGGTCCACGGCCGGGCCCGCGACGCGACCCGGCCCGAGGAGCTGCATTTCGGCCCATTCCGGCGCATGGTGCGCGCATCCCTGACCCCGGTGCGCGAAGGCGCGCAATGGACCGGCATCGCCACGCGGCTCGCCGAGCGGCTGCTGGAGCGCGGGGCGGTGGATGCGGTGCTCACCGTGGCGCCGGATCCTGACGATCGCTGGAAGCCGGTCCCGGTGATCGTCACGCGCGCTGAAGGCATGCGCCATGTGCGCGGCATGCGCATGGGCTACGCCCCGCTTCTGGCGCTGCTGGAACCGGTGCGCGAGGCCGGTCACACCCGCATCGCGCTCATCGGCATTCCCTGTCAGGTTTACGCCCTGCGCGCGCTGGAGGCGGAGCTCGGGCTTGAGAAGCTCTACGTCATCGGCACGCCGTGCTCCGACAACACCACGACCGAGCGCTTCCACGATTTCCTCGCCCTGCTCTGCGACCAGCCGGAGACGATCTCCTATCTTGAGTTTCGCGCCGATTATCAGGTGGAGCTGCGCTTCGACGACGGGTCGTCGAAGGAGATTCCCTTCCTGAAGCTGCCGATCTCGAAGCTGCCGCCGGACTTCTTTCCACTCACCTGCCGGACCTGTGTGGATTACACTAACGTGCTCGCCGACATCACGGTCGGGTATATGGGCGGCGAGGGCGAGCAATGGCTTCTGGTGCGCAACGAAACCGGCGAGGAATTGCTGTCGCTCCTCGATGGCGAGGTCCGCCTGTCCGAGCCCGGCGACAAGGGCAAGCGCAAGGCCTCGGTCGCCGGCTTCATCGCCAACACCGAACGCGCCGCCGGGGGACTGCCGGTGCGCGGCATGCCGGACTGGGTGCGCCCGCTGGTGGCTTGGCTGATGCCGAAGATCGGCCCGCGCGGTCTTGAGTTCGCACGTGCGCGGGTGGAGATGAAGGCCGCCGAGACCGTGCTTCACTTGCGCCGCCAGGAGCCGGCGCGGATGAAGACCATGATCCCGGCCCATGTCTGGAAGCTCGTCGCGCCTTACGGGCTGGAGCCCGAACCTGGAGAAACCCGAGACAGGGCGGACTGACGGCCCGGCCGCTCGCCTGCGCCAAACTGTCAAAGGAAATGGATTGTATAACTGTCCAGTTTACTAGACACTCACATGCGTCTGCAGATTGAGGCGGTCCCATGACCCGAGCATTCCCATTCAGCGCCATCGTCGGTCAGGAGGAGATGAAACAGGCCTTGCTGATCGCGTGCGTGGAACCCCGCGTGGGCGGGGTGTTGATCTTCGGCGATCGCGGGACCGCGAAGTCCACCGCCGTGCGCGCGCTGGCGGGGCTTCTTCCGCCGATCGAGACCTATGAAAATGATCCCTATAACGCCGCGCCGGGCGCTCAGGCGGTCCATGGCGAAACGAAGGCGCGCGGGGCGGTGATCATCAAACCCACCCCGGTGGTCGACCTGCCGCTGGGGGTGACCGAGGATCGCGTGGTCGGCGCGCTGGATATCGAGAAGGCGCTGCGCAAGGGCGAGAAAGCTTTCGAACCGGGCCTGCTGGCGCGTGCGAACCGCGGGTTCCTCTACATCGACGAGGTCAACCTGCTGGAGGACCATATCGTCGATCTTCTGCTCGATGTGGCGGCGACCGGCGAGAACGTGGTCGAGCGCGACGGGCTGTCGGTGCGCCACCCGGCGAAGTTCGTTCTGGTGGGCAGCGGCAACCCGGAAGAGGGGGAGCTGCGCCCGCAGCTTCTTGATCGCTTCGGCCTTTCCGTCGAGGTGGAGACGCCGCGGGATATCGAAAGCCGGATCCAGGTGGTCAAACGCCGCGACGCCTATGAACGCGACCCGGAGGCGTTCTGTCAGAGCTGGGATGAAGACGAAGCCGCCCTGCGCGCTCAAATCAGCCAGGCGCAGGCGCGGGTCACCACGCTTGAGACGAACGAGGCGGTGCTGCGCAAGGCCTCGGAGATCTGCCTGTCGCTTGGCGCGGACGGGCTTCGCGGCGAACTCACCCTGCTGCGCGCCGCCCGTGCGAAAGCGGCGCTGGACGGCGCTGGCGAGATCGGCGTCGAGCATCTCAAGGCGGTCGCCCCGGCCGCCTTGCGCCACCGCCTGCGGCGCGATCCGCTTGACGAGGCCGGCTCCGGAGCGCGGATCGAGCGCGGACTTCAGGAGGCGTTCGCCGGGTGAGCGCGCCGCTGCAAACCGTGTCGCCCTGGGATCAGGCGCGGCTGGCCGCGGCGCTGCTGGCGATTGATCCGGGCCTCGGCGGCGCGCTGGTGCGCGCAAGGGCGGGACCGGCGTGCGAGGCCTGGCTGGAGCTCGTCCGCAGGCTGATGACCGAGGACGCGCCCTGGCGGCGCATTCCCGTCAACATCAACGACGAGGCGTTGCTCGGCGGGATCGATCTGGCAGCAACGTTGAAGACCGGACGCGCAACGCATCGGCCCGGCCTGCTCTCGCAGATGGTCGGGGGAACCGGCGTGCTCGCCATGGCCGAACGCGCCGAGCCGGGCCTTGCGGCGCGGCTGTCCGCCGCGCTCGACGGTCCGTCCGCCCCGCTGCTGATAGCGCTCGACGAGGCCGCCGATCCAGAGGAGCGGGTTCCCGGCGCGCTCGCGGAGCGGCTCGCCTTTCATATCGACCTGTCCGCCGTCACGCTGAGCGAGGTGGATGGCGAAAGCGGCCTTGCGGTCGACATCGATCCCGAAGCGATCACCATGGCGCGGGTGCGCCTGATGCACATCCTCAATGGCGACGCCGAACGCGCGCTCACCGAAACCGCATTGGCGCTGGGCGTGGATTCGCTGCGTCCGCCGATCCTCGCGGTGCGGGCCGCGCGCGCGGCCGCGGCGCTGTTCGGTCAGGACGAGGTGTCCCGAACCGAAGCGGCGCTGGCCGCCCAGCTGGTCCTGGCGCCGCGCGCCAGGCGCCTGCCGCAACCAGAGCAGGCTGAGCCCGAAGCGCCGCACGACGATCGCGACGAAGACGACCGCGACGCGCCGCCGGATTCGTCGGATGAAACCGGAGACGACGACACCGACGCCCGCACTCCTGACGAGCTGACCGAAGTGACGCTTGAGGCGGCCCGCGCCGCGATCCCCGACACGCTTCTGGCGAGGATCGAGGCAGGCCGGGCCGGCAAGCCGCGCGGCGGCGCTGGCAAGGCGGGCGCAGCGTGCAAAGAGGGCCCTAGAGGCCGTCCTGCGGGCTCGCGCCGCGGCGATCCGGGCGAGGGGCGCCGCCTTGACGTCATGGCGACGCTGCGCGCCGCGGCGCCCTGGGGCAAGGCGCGGCGCAAGGGGCTCGCCCGCTTCAAACCGGGACCGGCCCTGGAAGTGCGCCGCGAGGACTTCCGCATCAAGCGTTTCAAGCCCAGGGCGGAGACGCTCACGATCTTCGTGGTCGACGCGTCCGGCTCGCTGGCGCTCAATCGTCTCGCCGAGGCCAAGGGCGCAGTGGAGACCATGCTCGCCCAGTCTTATGTGCGCCGCGATCAGGTGGCGCTGATCGCGTTCAAGGGCACGGGTCCCGAGACGGTTTTGCCGCCCACCCGCTCGCTCACGCGCGCCAAGCGCAGCCTCGCCGCGCTGCCGGGCGGGGGCGGCACGCCGCTGGCGGCGGCCATCGAGGCGGCCGAAGCGCTCGCCCACGCCTCGGCGCGGCAGGGCCGCAGCGTCACCCTGGTCTTCCTTACCGACGGCGCGGCCAACGTGACGCGGGACGGCGCCGGCTCGCGCGAGATCGCCCAGGCCGAAGCCCGCGACGCCGCCCGGCGCCTCGCCGCGGCGGGTCACGCGGCGATCCTCGTGGACGTCTCCAAGCGCGGCGCGGACACCGCGAAATTTCTGGCCGAGGCGATGGCCGCGCGCTATGTGCGCCTGCCGGTCGCGGATTCAGGCGCGCTCGCCGACCTTGCAAGAAAGGCTGCGGCGTGAGCGCCCTGCGCCTGCCCGCCGTCTGGCCCCATCGCGGCGCCAGCGACATCGTCGCCGCGGGCGGGGTGAGCTGGCATGTTCAACGCTTCGGCGCCGGGCCCCCTCTGCTTCTGATCCACGGCACCGGCGCGTCCACCCATTCCTTCCGGGCGCTGGCCGGCCTCTTGAGTCATGAGTTCGAGATCGTCATGGCCGATCTGCCAGGTCATGGCTTCTCCGGCCGGCTGGAGAGCCCGGGCCTTCCCCAGGTGTCGGCGGCGCTGGGCGCCTTGATGCGCTATCTGGGGATCGAGCCGGCGATCGCCGCGGGCCACTCGGCCGGCGCCGCGGTGGCGTTGCGCATGGCGCTGGACGGGCTGATCGCGCCGCGCGCGGTGATCGGTCTGTGCCCGGCGCTGCAGCCCTATGGCGGCGCTGCGGACGGGCTCGCGTCGAAACTGGTGCGCGTGGCGCTGCTCAACCCGGTGACCCCTCGCCTGTTCGCCATGCGCGCCGACGAGCGCCGCGTGGCGCGCCTGATCGCCCGCACCGGCTCCAACCTCGATGCGGAGGGCGTGGGCTGCTATGCGCGCCTATTCAAGGAGCCCGAGCACATCGCCGGCACGCTCAGGCTGATGGCCAACTGGCGTCTGCGCCCGCTCCTCGACGACCTGCCGTGTCTCGCGCCGCCTGCGGTGCTCATCGCCGCAGAGCGCGACCGCGCCACGCCGCCCGGCCATGTGGAGACCGGAGCCCGGCGCATTCCGGCCTGCGAGCTCGTGCGCCTTTCCGGCCTCGGCCATCTCGCGCACGAAGAAGACCCGGAGGCCGCGGCCGCCGTCATCCGGCGTGTGGCGCGCGGCGCCGGGCTGCTCGCCAACCATCAAGAGCGCGGGCTTCAGCTCGCCGGAGGCGGCGCATGACCACGCTCACCCTTCCAGCCGACCACCCCGAACGCGCCGCGTTGAGCGCCGAAGTTCACGCCCGCCCGCCGCAGCCGCTCGCCGCGCCGCTCATCGCCTCCTACATGGTGCTCTACACCGGGCCCGGCGCCCGCGCGAACCATCACGAGGCGATCAGCGATCTCGCCGCGCGCTACGGCGCGGCCCCACCCGCCGACGGGGCGACCCACTACACCGCCCATCTCGACAAGGTGCGGGTGATCTGGGAGCGCCATACCGAGTACTGCCGCTACACCTTCATCCGCCAGACGGTGGACGAACACGCCCCTTTCGAAAGCCCGCCCATGGCTGAAATGCCCGAGGACTGGCGCGCGTCCATCCCGGGCGAGCTTCTCTACGCCGCTCATGTGCTGATGGTGCCCGCGCCCGATGACGGGCCGGCGATCGACGATACGGTCCGGCGTATTTTCGGCGGCGGGGAGCTGGTGGGCTCGAAAATCGCCGGCGGCGTCGCCCTGACGAGCTTTCGATCTTATTCGGACGGTTTCAACCGCTTCTTGATCCGCAACCGGTCCATGTCGCCGCTGCAGGCCGGCCGGCAGCTTCAGGGGCTTCTGGAGATGGACACTTACCGGATGATGGCGCTTCTCGCCCTGCCGGTGGCGCGCGAGCTGGGCAAGCTTCTGACCGAGCGCGAACAGGAACTCGCCGGCATCACCCGGGAAATGGCTGACGGCGATCACGCCGACGAGAGCGGGCTGCTCGACCGCATCACCCGGCTGGAGGCCGATATCGAGCGGCGCCATTCCCAGCACTATTTCCGCTTCAGCGCGGCGTCGGCCTATTACGGCATCGTTCAGGCGCGCATTTCGGAGCTGCGCGAGCAGCGCGTAGAGAATCTGCAGACCTTCGCCGAATTCATCGAGCGCCGGCTGGCCCCGGCGATGAACACGGTGAATGCGGTCGCGCTGCGCCTTGAATCCATGTCCAAGCATCTCTCGCGCGCCACCCAGCTTCTCTCCACGCGTGTCGCGCTCACCCAGGAGCAGCAAAGCCGACGCCTGCTGGAGGCCATGGCCCGGCGCGCCAAGCTGCAGCTGCGCTTGCAGCAAACGGTGGAAGGCCTCTCCATCGCAGCCATCACGTACTATGTCGTCGGACTGATCGGCTATTTCTTCGAAGGCGCGGAAGTGTTCGGCGTCCCGATCGAGCCGGCGGCCGCCCAGGCCGCCGCCATCCCGTTCGTTGTCGTCGGGCTCGCC